>JBDLJO010000336.1:0-2340 GCA_039714275.1 Chloroflexota bacterium
ACCCATTTCAAACCAGGCTGCAGGGCATCTGGACGCACACCTTCTTGACCGGGCATAGCAGAGATAACCACACCGCGTTCTTGCGGCTCGATAAAGATCAATCCGGCGCTGATGGTGTTCAGAACCAGCGCAAAAATAATCGTAGCTATTAAACCGGTTGTCGTGCCTTTGGTGGTTTGTCCACGTGATGCTCTGATCACGGTCAGTGCTAATAAGCCAATCACCACCATCCAGGCTAAACCTGCAACAGCAGAGATTACAACGGTAATATTCATTCTTCACTCCTTAATGCATCTTGAGGGTTTTGGGGATCTCCGCGCAAACAAGATACTTTTTCTTTGCTCCTTCGATTCCCAAAAATCCATTAATTACTATCAACAAATGAGCGGGTTCATGATACCATGATTAGATGAGGATTGCATGAAAACCGCCGACGTAAAAGTAGTAGAAATTCAGAACACAGGTGATGGATTTACATCCATCCAAATTGCCTGTCCATCGAGCATGGTTCCTGTAACCGGGAGTTATCTTGGGGCTAATCTACCAGGAGCCGTGGATTCAGTCCTGGGTGTTCCTCTTTTCCCGGTGGGGTTTTCCTCTCTTTCAGTGGTTAATGGGTCGACCCTTTTAAACACATTGCCATCTCAGTTTATAAATGTTAGACCTGGATCTAATTTACGTATCCACGGCCCATTGGGTCGCGGTTTTGATGTGCCAGATCAGACCAGACATTTGGCTTTGGTTGCATTTGGAGATACCGCCGCACGTTTGCTGCCGCTGATTTCGCCTGCCCTCATACTTGGTGCTGAGATTGTATTATTTGCCCAGAACACACCGCTGGGTTTGCCCACGGCCGTTGAAATTCACCCTCTCAGCGCGCTGCCTGATATGATTGCCTGGGCCGACTTTGCTGCATTTGATTTCCCACTAGCTTTTTTGCCAGAATTGCGATCCGTGCTGGGGTTAATGCCTCATGAACAACTCACCTATCCAGCCCAAGCCTTGATTACCTCCCCCATGCCTTGTACGGCGATGGCGGTTTGTGGCGTTTGTGCCGTTCCCGCAAAGCGCGGATTTAAACTGGCTTGTAAAGATGGCCCGGTTTTAGATTTGCCTGATCTGCGTTGGTGATATTTTTGCTGGACCTGTTCAATATGTTAAATTCTTTATGCTCTTGCCATTATAAAATTTATTCGTTTAATTGGAAACTTTATGAAAATATTGGTTTTTGTAGCTCATCCGGATGACGAAACCGTTTTTACCGGTGGAACCTTGGCTTTGCTGGCCCGTGCCGGTGGGGCTGTGCATTATTTGTTAGCCACGCGGGGTGAAGGGGGGGAAATGGGGGAACCGCAGCTTTGTGAACGATCTGATTTGGGGCAGCAGCGGGAGAAAGAGATGCGCTGCGCTGTCCAGGCATTAGGCGGTTCAGGTCTGAGCTTTTTAGATTATATAGATCCATTAGCAGGCGAGGATGATCAGCTGTTTCCTTATACGGACGATCTTGAAAATCTGACCCATCAGCTCGTTAAACACATTCAGGCATTAAAGCCGGTGGCTTTCATCAGTCATGGGTCCAATGGGGAGTACGGTCATCCCGCTCATCGAATCAGTCATGCCGCCGCGTCACGGGCTGTAGATGCTTTAGGAGATACTGCGCCATTGTTTTATACTTTTTCAGCTTCTTTTAATGAACATCCCCGCCCGCGCCTGATCAATAAAAAGGATCCCGCGCATATTGTTGTTGATGTTGCCTCAGCGCATCATCAAAAAACCAACGCGGCTTTATGTCATCGCTCGCAAAATGCGCTCTTTGTTCGTCGCTCATCCAAGCGCGCTGGGCGCCCGTTAACGATTGCTGAAGTGTTGGCCGATGTGGAGAGTTTGCATCGAGTTTATCCTCCCGTTAAAAACGGCACGGTTAATGATCTTATCGCCCAGGCGCTGCAGCCCTGGGTGAAGGACTTTTCTATAAGTGACTCAGAACAAATTTGATTTACGGATTGATCCCCCGGTTGTAAATGCAGCCGGAACCCTGGGCTTTGCACCAAAAAAGCATGCCCCGTCTTTGGGGGCTTTTTTGACCAATCCCATTAGCTTATATGCCCGTAAGCCGGCTCAAGGTACGCGCTTCCTTCCTTATCCCAGCGGATTTTTGCTGCACACAGGCTTTCCAAATCCAGGGATAAAGCGTGTTATTCGCAGTTATGGCCGCGCCTGGGCTGCTGCAAAGGTTCCCATTATTGTCCATTTGCTGGCTCAAGATAGTGTTGAAATTACCGAGATGGTCGCTCGCCTTGAGCAAGTTGAAGGCATCGCAGGGGTAGAAATTGGTTTACC
>JBDLJO010000337.1:0-2336 GCA_039714275.1 Chloroflexota bacterium
GGAGAAGTTAAGGGAACTGCCAGCTCGCACGCAACTGCTGTTGAAAACACTTGTGTAAGCTGCCACCTTGAGAATCACGCATTTGAAGCCAGCCTTGCTTCTTGTCAGGACTGTCATGAAGGAATTGAAGACTTTGATTTGAATGGTGCGCAGACTGAGATTGAAGAATTGGCTGATGAACTTGGTGAATATCTCAAAGCTGCAGGCTTACTTGATGAGGAAGGGCACCCGGTCAAAGGTACCTATCCTGAAGATCAAGCTCAAGCTGCCTGGAACTATATCTACATTGTTCTTGAAGACAAAAGCATGGGTCTTCACAATACTGCCTATGCCAAGGCTTTGCTTGAAGCCGGTCTGGCCGTTTTCAAATAAATATTTAGTACCCTTATCCGTTATAAAACAGGGCTGCCATTCGGCAGTCCTGTTTTTCTACCAGTCAAAAATTTATCCCCACTGGTCGAGGAGTGAACAATGCTAACCCCTTTAATCGTTGGATCGCAAGGGATGGATCAACGATTGTGGGTACCAAAAGCGAAAAAATAAGTAGCCTGTCAGCGCCCAAACTCTGAGACTGTGGGCACCACCACTTGCATGGCAAGCTTTCTGATGACAGTTTTATTGAAATAAGATTTTTTGTAGATGCCAAATAAAAATCACTTGGAACGATAAAATTAATTTTGAAAATAGGTAATAGCAGATGATTTTATGGTTGATAAACCGCCGCAGAATTACCGGCTAACCACCCTGTTGAGAACGCCGCCTGTAAATTATAGCCCCCGGTATCAGCATCAATATCCAGGACTTCTCCAGCAAAATACAACCCCTCTATGATGCGTGATGCCATGGTGCGTGGATCCACTTCACGTAAGTCAACACCGCCCGCAGTAACAATGGCTTGTTTAAATGAGCGGTGTCCTGTGACCGGGAGTCGGAAATCTTTCAACCATTTCCGTAGTCGTTTGCGCTCTTCTGATGTAATTTGGTGCCCCTGTTTTTCCGGGGAAATCTTAGTTTGGGCAATACACACGGGAATTAGTTTGCGCGGCAGCAAATCTTTGATGATGGTTTGAAACTGCCGCTTTCCGTGTTTGTCAAAATCGCGCAGCAGCCGCTGATCCAATTTGTTTTCATCCAAGGCGGGCTTGAGGTCAATGGCAATTGAGACTGCATGATTTTGCTGCAGTGCATCCACGATCTTTTTGCTTAACGAGAGCACGATCGGTCCTGATACCCCAAAGTGTGTAAAGATCATTTCACCAAAAGCGCTGGCGACTTTTTTATCGTTGACCCAGATAGATAAATTAACATTGCGCAAGCTTAGTCCTTGCAGCAGCGATGGAATAGTTCCTCCAATGGATATGGGTACCAATGCAGGTCGGATGGGAATAAGAGCATGTCCCACAGATTGCGCCAGCGTGTATCCATCCCCGGTAGAACCTGTTCCTGGGTAGGATGCGCCCCCCGTAGCAATGATCACGGTCTGTGCCTGGAAATCCCCACGCTTTGTGCTTACACCGGTTATACGCCCAGCTGTGTGAAGCAGTCGATTAACGGGTGTCTGTGTTTTGATAATAGCCCCCTGTGTTTCAGCCCAAGTCAACAGCGCGTCGACCACATCCTGCGAGAGATTGCTGGCAGGGAATATTCGGCCGCCGCGCTCTTCAATAGTTGGCACGCCGAGACTCTCGAAGAATGCCAATGTCTCAGGTGCAAAAAAGCGATGAAAAGCTGAACGCAGGAAACGTCCGTTGGGACCGAAGTGAGTAATAAAATCGGGCAGCGGCGCACTGTTGGTGATATTGCAGCGTCCCTTTCCTGAAATAAAAATTTTTCGTCCCGGGGAAGCCATTTTTTCTAGCAGCAGTGTTTTGGCACCTAAACTAGCTGCTTGTCCAGCAGCCATCAATCCGGCGCCACCACCTCCAATTACGATTACCTGATATCTTTCCATAGAAATGCCAAAATAAAAAAAACAGGGCAGCACATATTTGCGCTGCCCTGTTAAGGTCTGTTTCAAGTTGTTAGAACTAGACAGTCATAACTTCTTGGGCTTGGGGACCTTTCTCGCCTTGTGTGACGACAAATTCCACGCGCTGACCTTCGTCGAGGGTGCGGAAGCCATCAGAAAGAATGGCGCTGAAGTGGACAAAAACGTCTCCACCAGAATCGCGCTCGATAAAGCCGAAGCCTTTTGAACCGTTAAACCATTTCACGGTACCTTGTTCTTTTTCAGACATGATTTGGAACTCCTTATTCCTAAAAAAATAAAACTTGTTGCTTTGGTCCCAAATCAAAAGATACTTCTTTCTTTTTAGAACTTTTTGCAAACGAACAGC
>JBDLJO010000338.1:0-2332 GCA_039714275.1 Chloroflexota bacterium
TCTTATCAGACCCCTCACCCATAGAATACATCAAGCAACTACTTCATAGCGAAGAAATTGCAAACAGAACTGACCTGGCTCAGCGAGCCTGTCATCAGTTTGGGTTTTATGATGTCAGTGGCAAAGTACAAACCAGTGGCTGCTTAAAAGCGCTACGCGAGTTGGAGACTGCCGGGCACTTTATATTGCCAAAGCCCCAACAAAAATCGGGCAAAAAAACACCCCGCCGTTTGGACGATCCGGTTCCATTACCGGTTGATGTTCCTACGGAAGTCACTGCCATTGGAAATTTGGAACTGGTTTTAGTGCGTTCAGACGGTGAGATGCGACTCTGGAATGAACTCATGATCGAAGAGCATCCCTTGAAAGACGGTCCTTTGGTCGGTCGACAAATACGCTATCTTATTCGTTCGGTGCACGGATGGTTGGGTGGATTTGGTTTTGCCGCGCCGGCTTTACAGTTATCTGATCGAGACCAGTGGATTGGCTGGACTCGGGAGCAGTGCCGAAGCCACCTTCATCATCTGGTCGGGATGAGCCGTTTTTTAATCCGCCCCAGCGTCCGCTGTAAAAATCTTGCATCAAAAGTGCTGAGTATGAGCGTAGCCAGGCTGTCCGATGATTTTGAGCAGAAATACAGCTATAGACCCTTACTGATTGAGAGTTTTGTGGATATCAGTCAATACTCAGGAGCCAGCTATCGAGCCGCAAACTGGCTGGAGATTGGGTCAACAAAAGGTCGAGGCCGGCAGGATCGGTATACCCGGTCGAATTTGAGTCGCAAGGCCATTTACATTTACGTGCTGGAAAAACAGTTCAGGAATCGATTGGGTTTATTGCCCGATGCGGGTTTGGGGGCGCTGGATCTGTCACAGGGTCTGGATTCGGCACACTGGGCAGAGCATGAGTTCGGGGGGGCGCCAGTGGGTGATAAACGATTGAGCAAAAGGCTGGTTAAGGTGTCAGCTGCCAAAGCAGAGAACCCGACACGTGCCTTTAGTGGGGTAGCCAAAGGGGACTGGGCCGCTACCAAGGCTTACTATCGCATGATCGACCAACCGGAAGACTCAGCGTTTACTCTGGAAAACATACTGTTACCGCATCGCCAGCGAACAGCACGGCGGATGATGGGGCAAGAAACGGTATTATGTTTGCAAGATGGCAGTGAACTGAACTACACCAACCTGGATAAATGTAGCGGTCTGGGCGATTTAAAAGCCAACCAGACCGGGGCAAAAATGCGCGGGTTTAATTTACACTCTACATTGGCTGTTGCTCCCAATGGACTTCCGTTGGGTGTCCTCAAGTCACAATGTATTGCCCCTGAAGCCAGACCCGCTGATGACAACAGGAAACCTTCGGCGATTCCCATTGAAGAAAAGAAAACCTTTGTCTGGATTGAGCACCACCGTGATCTGGTGGAACTTTCCAGGAAAATGCCACAAACACAGTTGATCAATGTGTGTGATCGGGAAGCCGATTTTTTTGAGCTGTTTGATGAACAGCGTAAAGCTTCTGGCGTAGAGCTGTTAGTACGAGCACAGCACAATCGCAATATCAAAGAAGACCCCTTTAAGTTATTCGCAGCCGTTCGACAGTCACCAATACAAAGCCGTGTTGGTGTATCCATCCCCAGGCTGAGTGCAAGATCCAAAAAAAGTAAACAAAAGGCTCGGGCTGCCAGACCGGGACGACGAGCTGATCTGGCTGTACGTAGTCTGCAAATCCAACTCCCACCTCCTGAGTATTATGCCGATAAAGAACCCGTTACTATCTTTATCGTGCATGCATTAGAGGAAAATCCACCTGCCCACACCAAAGCTGTTGAGTGGTTTTTGCTCACCACAGTCAATATCACATCAGCGGCTGACGCTGAACGCTGTCTGCGTTGGTATACACGACGTTGGCGTATTGAAGACTGGCATCGAGTGCTTAAGTCAGGCTGTCGCATCGATGATCTTGCACATGAAACCGCAGAGCGTCTACGTCGTGCCATTAGTATCAATTTGGTCATTGCCTGGCGAATTATGCTAATGACTTTGCTGGGCAGAGAACTGCCTGAGCTTCCAGCTGACATTCTGTTCTCAGATGTTGAATTACGCACACTACATGCTTATGCTGAAAAAAAAGATTGAAGCCACCTTTACTATTGGGTGATGCGGTAAAGCTGGTCGCCATAATGGGAGGGTATCTCGGGCGAAAAAAAGATCCACCCCCGGGTCATCAAATACTATGGCAAGGCTATTCTGTGTTTCAAATGATGTGCGAGGGTTTCTCTCTGCGGGATGAAAAATCATGATCTCATCCCGTTTAATTTATGGGTAATAGGCAG
>JBDLJO010000339.1:0-2330 GCA_039714275.1 Chloroflexota bacterium
AAAGGTAAATTAAGCACTGAATTTGACCCAAACATCAGCGAGCGAGCTTGATTGTCTGAAATAATGGAAGAGATCAGATAAGCATGCTCTGAACGCAAGACTTGATCCCCCAAAGATGGCTCATATTGGAAGACAACATTGCCAAGGTGATCTTCAATTCGCGTAATCGCCGCGGGGGGAATCTTCTCACCATCGTTGGCAAAAACAGCATATGCGCCCGTGAGTTCCAAAAGCGTCACATCGCCACCACCTAAGGTTAAAGAGAGACCATAATCGTCGCGTGTAAAGGTAGAGATTCCCATCCTTCTCGCTATAGCAATGAGTCCATCTTCTACCGGGGTTTCGGGATTGTCGTAAATACCCACAAAATCCAAAGCTTTAACAGCCGGAATATTGAATGAATTCGAGAGCGCGGTGCGTACCGTCATTGGACCATGTTCGCGGTTATCATAATTAACAGGGATATAAGGTGGGCGGGTATCATCAGGATCCCCAGAAGGTGGAAATTCAGAGTCTACATCCCAAATCAATGTTGCTGGAGTCCAACCTTTCTCAAATGCGGCCAGGTATGTCAATGGCTTAATCGCCGAACCAGGCTGCCGGGGACTGACGGCCATATTAACCTGGCCAGATATTTCTTCACTATAAAAATCTGCCGAGCCTACCATTGCTAGAATTTCCCCGGTGCTGGGACGCAAAATTACTACTGCGCCATTGGTAACATGCTTTCCCGCCAGAGTCGAAATCTGGTCTCTAACGGCCTGTTGCGCTACTTCCTGCAATTTAGGATCAAGGCTGGTATAAACCGTAAATCCCGAACGGTAAATTGTTTGAGGATCATACTGCGCTTCAAGCAGTGTGCGCACATAATTTACCCAATGAGGATAGCGCATCATGACATGCGGCGGCTGAAATTCATACTCATCAAACATGCTCGCCGCTTCCGCTGCTTCGGGCGCACCAATACAAATAGGTTCGGGGCTGTTGCTGACCGGAATACAGTCTTTTTCTTGACTAGCGTAATACATTAACAACAGTACGGTTTTTTGACGGTAAAGGGTGCCATCGCGATTGGTATAAACATCATAAATAGCTGGCAACTGCGGCAAACCAGCTAAAAATGCCGCCTCTCCTAAATTGAGTTCGCTTGCTCGAACACCAAAATAAGTCTCAGATGCAGCTTCAATACCATACGCCAGATTGCCATAATAGATTTCGTTTAAATACAGCTCGAGGATTTCATCTTTAGAATAGCGCCGTGTGACTTCAGCAGCGATGAGCGCTTCCCGAAGTTTTCGAATATACGTTTGTTGTACTCGCTCATCAGGACCCAAAAATAAAGTGCGGGTTAATTGCTGCGTGATCGTAGAAGCACCTGATACTGTTTCTTTACTGACCAAGTTTTGCCAAAAAGCCCGTGCAATAGCCATCGCATCAAAGCCAGGATGATTATAAAATTCTTTATCCTCGGTCGCTAAGGTAGCGGCAATTAAATATGGAGAAATTTTATCCAAAGGAACATAAGTCCGCCTCCCCCCGCTGGGATCAAGGATTTCATAAAGGACGTTGCCATCCTTATCCAGAATGCGCGTGGTCTCAAACTGTGATACTCGCTGACGAATACCGCTTGGATCAGGCAGGTCTTTTACTATGCGGCGGTAGACGATTAAACCAGCAGAACCGGTCACCAAAGTAAGCAAAATCGTGAAGAATAACCCGATGATAAACATACGCAGCATACAACCAAGACTGCGCTCTATAGAATCAATTTTGGATCGGCCGCTTCTTTTTCTTACATTTCTTTTCTGTGAAGCTGTCTCTTCCCCTTGAGATGGGATACTATCCATAGCTGTCGCCACAACTTGCGTAGCATCAAGGTCAATTTGATCAACCCGCCGCGGCAGCGGCATACCATGCTTATCTAAGGCGGGTTGTGCAGTTACAGGTGTTGTACCTAAACGCGGGGGAGGAGGAGTACGGCCCAAACTGGGTGGAATCGTCTCATCATCCATCTCATCTGCTGCTGGGAGAACATCTTTAGCAGGAGAAGCGTCAGTATCATCAATGAGCGGCTTTTCCAAAGAATTTTTATTTAGTTCGCTTTCTTCATTTCTCTTTACTGAAGTCGCTTCTAATTCGACATTTTCAGCTTCATTCATTAAGCGTCGAAAGCGTTCACTAGGTTCTTCGTGAGATGGAGTTGTTGATTTTTCTTCAGGCATAATTTAATATCCAAAATTGGCAATACGTCAATTTGATCAACCCCGACCAGCCATCAGCACTTTCCAGACCCCTTTCATCACAACTTCACTATCCTGATTGAGAACGGA
>JBDLJO010000340.1:0-2326 GCA_039714275.1 Chloroflexota bacterium
CTTATGCGAAATAGTCGTATATATAATCGCCGGGGTAATAATAGGATACTTATCCATGATCAAATCGTTGCAAGCTAAATTTATCTTACTTCTTATTTTACCTGTAAGCCTTATATTAATAAGTGCAGGTACAGTTGGTTTTTTGTATGCACGTAATAAGCTGCTTGTGCAATGGAATGAGGCAGCCATCTTAAAGCTTGAAAAGGTTGCGCACCAAGTGGATATGCGTTTATCAAGGCCGCTTGAACTTTTGGAGATTCTTTATAACGCCAATGATTCTAAAGATTCGGATATTTCGAAAAATAGTATATTAAATCGTATAGCTTACTTTCAACACCCTTTATTCCCAAAGTCGAGTAATTTTATATTCTGCAATATCAGCGGCTTAATAGGCCATAACATATTGAAATAGTTGTAAATTAAAATATCTAGACATTGTGTCTCTATCTTGATACACTCTTCGCAGTCGATTTTAACAGACCTGCGAGGAGGAAGACCCATGCTCAACCTGGACACGGACCAACTGACGATTACCGATGTCGGGCATCTGCCCATTGCCAAACACTATGCCAAACAGCTCAACCTCGTCGATACCGTCGATGCCATGGTTCAAAACCAAATGCAGACCAGTGCCGGATTGACGGTGCTGGCCATGGTCCTCGATACCCTGTCAGGCCGCAATCCGCTTTACCGGCTGCAACGTTTTTTCCAAGACAAGGACACCGAACTGCTGCTCGGCCAAACTGTGGATGGCAAAGATTTCGCGGATCACAACCTGGGTCGCGTCCTAGACAGTCTCTATGCTACAGGCACCCAGAACATCTTCGCACAGCTGGCGCAAAACGCTATCGGTAACTTTCAACTCGACACGCGCAACCTTCACTACGATACTACTTCCATTAGTGTCTTTGGAGACTACGACTTTTCCGATCCGCCGTTTCACATTACCTACGGACATAGCAAGGATAAGCGGCCTGACCTAAAACAGTTTTTGGTCGAGATGCTCTGTGTTGACCACGACATTCCCATTATCGGCGCTACCAGAGACGGCAACGCCTCGGACAAAACCCTGAACAATGAACTGCTAAGTGGTATCTCCAAGCATATGGCTCAACATGGCATTGCGCAAGGCGCCTTCATCTATGTGGCAGACTCAGCCTTTGTCACCCCAGCCAATCTACAACAGGCGCAAGTTAACCGGGTGCACTTTCTCAGCCGATTACCGGCAACCTACAATGAATGCTCACGGGCTATCGAACAGGCTGTAGCCGCCGACCAGTGGATCGATATCGGTACGTTAGCCCAGACTCCGGCCACAAAAAAACGCCCGTCGGCCCACTACCGCGCCTTTGATACCACTGTCTCGCTTTATAAACATGACTACCGGGCCATCGTGGTCCATTCCAGCGCTCATGATAAAAGGCGACAAAAACGCATTCTGCGCTTGTTGGACGAAAAGCACAAACAGTTGCGAGGACACGTCAAACAAGCCACGGACTACAACTTTTTCTGCCATGCCGATGCTCAGTCGGTCGCTAAAAAGCTTCAAATCCAAGCTAACGGAAGTTATCACAAGATCAGCACCGAGGTCGTTGAGGTGCCCAAATTCGGCCGCGGGCGACCCGCAAAAGACCGTCCCCGAATTCCAGTAGGATATCGCTACAAACTACAGGTCCGCATTGAGCAAGACGGCAAAGCCATCGAACCGTTGAACCTTCAGGCCGGCTGCTTTGTCTTGTTGTGCAACGTGCCCCAGACCTTGAATGGGGAACACTGGGATGCGGCAGCCCTGCTATCCCTATACAAGGAGCAGTACGGCATTGAAAAGAACTTCGGCTTCCTCAAAGACCCTGTCATCGTAAACAGCATCTTTCTCAAAAAGCCCCAACGCATTGAGGTCCTGGGCTTGGTGCTTTTGATTGCTCTTCTTATTTGGCGCCTAATGGAGCGGACCATGCGCCAATATCTCGAAGAGAAAAACATCACCATCACCGGCTGGGATAACCGGCAAACTAAACGCCCGACCTCTTTTATGATGACCACCAAGTTTATCAATACTTTGGTATTGACTGTCGAGCAGCAAAGAAAACTGGCTCGACCGTTTAAGGCTGAACAACTCGAATTCCTAGCAGCTTTGAATGTTCCAACCGATATCTTTACGGTTCCGTAACTCCTTGGGTAATCATAAATTGACCTGAATCTTGTTCAGTTTGCTGTGGAATGTACGTTTCCCCGTTTGGCCACACGTGGTTCCGGTCGACATGATATGATTTACCAAGTTTTATTGTACACTTCCGGCGGGTAATAAGTCAAATTACATTAGAAA
>JBDLJO010000341.1:0-2323 GCA_039714275.1 Chloroflexota bacterium
CCGAAGTTTTGATCAGCGGTCTGGATGCACGGGTTAAAGCCGTGCAGGAGATAATCGCACCATTATCATCTCGCCCCACCGTTTTCTACGAGTTGGATGCTACAGATCCGGCCAACCCCTGGACGGTAGGATCGGGCACCTTTATCGATTACATCATTTCGACGGCGGGTGGTTTCAATGCGGCATCAGCCTTAGAAGGTGACTATGCCCAGATCAGCGCCGAGCAATTGATCGCCATCAATCCGTCAATCATCCTGTTGGGGGATGCGATTTATGGTGTGGTCACCGTTGAGAACGTGGCCGAACGCCCAGGCTGGGATGCGATCAGCGCGGTGATCAATAACGCTATTTACACTATTGATCCCAACTTGATGAGTATTCCAGGGCCCCGGCTTGTGGATGCACTCGAAGAGACTGCCAGAATCCTACACCCCGACGTGTTTGAATAGATATTATAAAATGAGATTCAATATACCGAAAAAGCTTTGGTATATTGAATCTCATTTAACTTGATATGCTCCGTCAACGACCGTTTTTAATCAATACCGTCCTATTGCTGGGCGCCTTGGTGTTCAGTATCGCGCTGGGCGCGGTATTCATCCCTCCAGAAACCATCATCCGCATCCTGGCGAATCAGTTTACGGGAATTAATATTGTCCCCAACTGGCCGGATTCATTTGCTGCCATCATTCTATCGGTACGCCTGCCTCACACGGTCCTGGTTGCGATGACAGGCGCAGCGCTGGCCAGCAGCGGGGCGGCGTACCAGGGGCTGTTCCGCAATCCACTGGCAGACCCTTACTTGATCGGGGTTGCTTCCGGAGCCGGCCTGGGAGCGGTGTTGGCCATGTCGTTGAACTGGCGGACGGAATTATTGGGGTACTACCTGATCCCAGCGGCGGCTTTTGTAGGTGCGATCATCACTGTGGTGGTGGTGTATAACCTGGCACGGGTCAACGGGATGGTGCCGCTGACAACGCTTATTCTGGCGGGTGTGGCCGTAGGGGCCTTTGCTTCAGCGCTGACATCCTTCTTGATGCTGCGCAGCGACTTGCAAATTCACCGGGCAATTTCCTTCATGCTGGGAGGTTCACCGATGGCCGGTTGGGATCCCGTTAAGGCGGCGCTGCCTTATATGGTCCTTGGCATGGGTCTGCTAACCCTCTCCGGGCATATGTTGAATGTGCTGCAATTTGGCGAAGAAGAAGCCAAGCAAATGGGGTTGGCGGTCGACCGGGCTAAAATTTTCATCATTATTACCGCATCACTAACGGCAGCGGCGGCGGTCGCATTTTCCGGTGTGATTGGTTTCGTCGGCTTGATCGTCCCGCATATCATGCGCATTCTATGGGGCGCAGATTACCGGCGCTTGATCCCCCTGTCCATTCTAGGAGGCGGCAGCATGCTCTTGGCGGCGGATATGCTGGCACGCATTTTGTTGGCGCCTTCCACGCTCCCGGTGGGTATTGTGACCGCCCTGACCGGCGCGCCCTTCTTTTTATGGATCCTGCGGCGGGCCAAGAAGGAGGTTTTCTGGTAACCATGTTATCCGTAAAATCCCTGCGAGTTTGCTATGGTCCTAAAGTTGTGCTGCGGGATATTTCTCTGGAGGTATCCCCGGGAGAAATCCTGGCATTAATTGGCCCTAATGGCGCCGGTAAAACGACGTTGATGCGTGCGGTAAGCGGTACAACCGCGATCCTATCGGGACAGGTTGCGGTCAATGGGCAGGATTTATCCAAATTCAAGACCGCAAAACGCGCCCGGGTACTGGCGGTTGTCCCGCAGGCGCGGCAGTTAGGAGGCGCCTTTACCGTTGAACAAGCGGTGATGATGGGACGCACAGCCTATATGGGCTGGCTGGGACGCGAAAGTGCTGCAGATTATGAGGCTGTTCAAACCGCCTTAAAACAAACGCTTTTGGAGGGCTTTGCGCAAAGACAGATTGCGCAGTTATCCGGCGGCGAGCAGCAGCGCGTTTACCTAGCACGCGCGTTGGCTCAATCTACACCGGTCTTAATGCTGGACGAACCGACCAATCATCTTGATCTGCAGCACCAGACCAACTTATTATCTTTGATCAAAAGATTAGCTGAGGAGAAGAACCTTGCGATTATGATGGCAATGCATGATCTCAATCTGGTCTCGTTGATTGCGGATAAAGCTGCCCTGCTAGTTGACGGAGAATTGAAGCAGTACGGTACACCGGGTGAAGTGATTCAGGCCAAGCATATCAGCGAGGCTTACCAAACACCGGTTGAGATTGTCAAACATCCGATCACAGGGGCAGCGCTGATTTACCCGCAGGAAATCAGTCATTAAA
>JBDLJO010000342.1:0-2309 GCA_039714275.1 Chloroflexota bacterium
AAGGATCTGAAAATAGGTATCCCAAGATTCGGCGTCCAACGTAAAGCCTTTTCCACGATAATGGGTCTCACCGGTAACAATCACCGGTAAACCACTCATGGCCATCTCCATACCAACCGTTGTGGTGAACACCAAGCCAATATCGGCCGTGTTAACTAAATCGTAAGTGTTGACTTTAGCATCTGCAGGTAATAAATGGATGTGCTCAGGTAATTCAGGGAATTTTTCCTTCAGAATATCGTAAACGGAGGGTCCCCACCCAATTTGCTCACCAGGGTGAACGCGGATCACAAATTGCACATCGTCGCGCTGTGAAAAATAATGGATCGTGCGCTCTAACCATGCAGTCATACTCTCACTAAAAATATGCCGTCCCAGCGTGAGACTATCTCCAAGCACATTCGTTGGTAGCAGCACTACAGGGCGAGAATCCAACCCTAGATCGGTGCGCACTTGATCCCCACCCTTGGAAGATGTCTCCTGCCACCGTCGGGAAAAATTCTCCCATAAGCCACCCCCCTGGCGGACGGAGAAGAAATCTTTTACTCGAACCCATTCATCTTCCGTTAGAGGAATACTGCCGCGCACGTCCCACATAGCCGATGTATCTTGCCGCATCACATCTTCATTTTGGGCCAGCCAAATTCGCTCACTTTGTTCGCCAAATTCATAAGTCACGACCGGAATGTCGAGATAACGAGCGACCATAAAGGTAATGCCAAATTCAAGAATACTGCCGTTGGGAACAACAACCACATCCGGGCGCTGTTTTTGCATCAAGGCCAAGATTGCCCGTGCATGGGCTTGATTGCGCTCTTGGCGCAATCGATATAGATCGCTGTCAATTTCGATTTCCTCACGAAGCAAACTGTACTGCACATCACGGAAAGCCGCAGACTCTAACTGCTCCATCAATTCGGGGGGAAGCGTTTTCGCTTTAGGAGCTTCAACCATTGAAAATGGGCATATTGTGGTCTCAAGCGGCTTTAAAATATCTTTGACAAATAAATTTTGGCGGCGCAAATCAAATCGATCAACGGGCACCTTCCAGTGGGCATAAGGCAGATAAGCCATGGTTACATCATGCCCCAACGCCGCCAAAGCCAGGCTGGTCATGGTGGTTTGCTCAAGCCAATACCGCAGCATGCTGAAGATAAGCACTTTCTTACCCAAATGGTCCCGCTTGGCAGTCTGAGCTTGAGCTATCCATGAAGGCAGTACTTCTTTAAGTTTAGCCAAATCATACCCACTCACAGGGGGTTTATGAGTCTGTCGTAAAAGCCACTCAAGCTCAGCAGTATAAGGCAGGTCACCTAAAAGTTTCTTTATCGAAGTTTTATTGATCATGATTTCAAAACACTCAGCTTTGATCGTCAATACTCCAAACCAGACGCGGTCGCACTAAGCCCATTCGAACCTCTGGCCATTGTTTTCCTGGCGCGCCAATCGCATCAACCGTAAAGGTCACCGCACGCTCATCTTGGAAATAGCGTTTTACGCGGTAGGTGCTGGCATTCATGCCAACCACATAGCGGCCTTCATTGAGTGTATCTGCCGGCACAGTACAACGACTGATATAGTGTCCTTTTGGGCGTATAGAAAACTGCTCGTATTGTTGCGTATCATCAGTGTCAAAGGATGTAAAAACATGTTCGCCGCGCATGCTCATCAAATATAAACCCACGCGTAAACCTTGAATCGGTTGATCCAGTTGGTACTCAACCTCGATGGTCAATGGTTCCATAGACCGAACCATATCCACGGCACCCCCACGTGGGTTACGTACACGGACAGCTATTGGCCGGAAAGGCGCAGCGTTTGCCGGGACTTCATCAAGATCCCATTGCCGCTCCCCACTCTTGGAGAAACCAGACGCCATATAATAATCTACCGCTTCAGGTGTAGGAGCCCGCATTACTAAGTTGCCTTGATCCAAAACAATCGACTCCTGGGTTAAGCGTAAAATTGCTGACATATTATGGCTAACGAAAAGTACCGTGCGCCCTTCCTGAGCTACGTCACTCATCTTACCCAAACACTTGCGCTGAAATGCTGCATCACCTACAGCCAAAACTTCATCTACCACAAGGATTTCTGGTTCTAAGTGCGCGGCGACAGCAAAGGCCAATCTCAAATACATACCGCTGGAATAACGCTTGACAGGCGTATCGATAAATTTCTCAACACCTGAGAAGTCAACAATCTCATCAAATTTGCGGGTTATTTCAGAACGGTGCATACCCAGAATTGCCCCATTAAGAGCGATATTTTCTCGTCCTGTTAACTCGGGGTGGAATCCAGTCCCAACC
>JBDLJO010000343.1:0-2294 GCA_039714275.1 Chloroflexota bacterium
CCAAACATAAAATCATCATGGGTTAGGCTGTCATTACCGCCGGCAGCCGCGAATGCCTCGTCAGACATCTCCTCCCCGCCCTCAATCATATCCCGATACGCCTTGCCTAATGCCAGGTGATTAGAAGCATTTTCATCATATAAAGTGTTCAAGAAGAGGGTGCCTAATTCTGAGATCGGTGTTTTATGCGGTACCAAAGCTACCTCCCCCAGATAGTTTGCACCCTCATCAGTTTCCAGCAATTTGCGCAGCGTACCCTCACCTTTTTCGGCCTGGAAATCCACAACTTTCCCTTCAGCAAAGGTCAGGCTGAAATTCTCGATCAAATTGCCCCCAAAACTGAGCGGCTTGGTTGCTGCCACC
The DNA here is from genome assembly GCA_039714275.1 of Chloroflexota bacterium. Lineage (GTDB taxonomy): Bacteria > Chloroflexota > Anaerolineae > Anaerolineales > UBA11858 > JBDLJO01. Next base: position 364 of record JBDLJO010000343.1, read on the forward strand.
GTACCCTCAACTTTATCCTTGTGCGGCATGGTGCATACTTCCTCTGTCGGTATATTTGGTGAGAAGGAAATCCCTGCTGAGGTCTTGTTGCTGCCGCCAAACCAAATATGGTTATCCACCAAGCCAACCTTCAGATTTGTGCCCGGACCGGTGAACTGCAGCGCCGTGTACTGTTTTTCTGTCAGATAATTTTTTCTTTTTCCCAGATGGTGAACTTGCTGCTTCCAAAATTGAACTGGATCAGGTTGATCCAACCTGCAGGCCTTGGTGACCGCTTCCCACAAATGGTTTAGCGCATCTTGCGGCGCTTCATTGGGGAATACTTTGGTGGCCCAATCCAATGTCGGTGGGCACACAATAGTCCACTGCACAGAATTTTTCATAATATGGTCTGCAAATGGTTTATAGTGCTTGGCGTTAGTTTTATAAGCGGTCGCCACCAGTTCAGGGTCCTCATCCTTCAGCAGTTCGGGATTCTTTCCATAAATAGCCAGGTAAGCATCGCCGCGTTCTATATGTTTTACCGCCCCCTCTGCCTCCCAGGCAGAGAATTCCTCAAACGAATCTCGCCCGGCATTTTGATACCTGATCTTTTCCAGTTTCTCATCATGCCATTTCACGGACACGAGCGGACATCCGCCCCGATAGGCGCTTGCCGCCGCCTGCCTGACCAGGGGTGCCACATCAAGTGAATGTGCCACGATCAAAAGACGCTGCCCCGGTTGGAGATTTAACCCCGCCTCTACGATCAAATCCGCATATTGCTTAAGTTTTTCTTCAAGATCTGATGACATTAAAATTGCTCCTTATATTTTGCCTTATTCAGTTTCACCGAAATGTCTCAATACTCTCATCGCTCTCAAGGTATTCCACCGGCTTGGCCCTCCGGTTGCCTCCATATCGAAATGGGTCTGACCCACATGCTTTGCCTGTACTGGCCATGTCTTATCTTTGCGTCGTTTTTTCTTCAGCACATCAAGGGCATCCTGCATCCGTGGATCGTAGTTCACCCCGGCAAATTGAAAATAATCCAGTGCCCGTAAAATATCATATTTCCAACGCGACGGATACGAGAGCATCAGCATTTTCTTATCGATGATTTCTCCCGTCCGATCAGATCGAAATAATCGATGCTCCAATAAAAATGATCTTGATTGTTCTGCCGCGTCTTGAAGCTCTTCCAGTCTGTACTTATAGCCGTTCTTGGCGTACGCCAATATGCCTTCCAGAACAGAAATCGTCGTATGCATCGAACTGTGTACAGCCATTCTCCGATTGGAATCACAGTTGAAACCGCCATCCTTCATATGCTCCGCAAGCAGGCAATCAACAATCGATTTTAAATCCTCCTCCCGCGCCCCGAAATACGCCGCATAGTTGAGCAACATACCGTTGATGCAAACATCACTTTTCTGTTCTTTTCCAATCGGTAAGATCCCGCCGTCTGGGCTTTTCAGGGTTGCAATCACCTGGGATATCGACTCCCTGATTTTTTGGTTATCTTGTGCGATGTTAAGGTTTCTTAAATCCAATAGTGTATAGTGCGTTGAAATCCATTTCGGCTGGTAAAAGCGTTGCCCCCAATGCCCCTCTTTTTTCCGGCGGCTGAGAAATTGTGCGCCCCATCCCTCGCTCGCGATACGCTCCCGCAGGTCTGGTCGCTCCGATCCCAATAAATCCCGTTGGACCTGATACTGGATCGAAACATCCCCCTCCAGCAGCCAGGCAACCAGTTTACTCTCATCGGCCTCGATTTTAGATTTCATCATAGTTTAAAAAATGCCCAAAGATTAGCTTTTCCTATATAGCGATTCATGCACGACGTATCGGTTTCATTATAGCAAATTACGCGCCGTATATTTTAAGTAACCGATCTCGCCCCATTTGTCATTGCGAGGGAACGAAGTGACCGAAGCAATCTCCCCCTTGTC
>JBDLJO010000344.1:0-2272 GCA_039714275.1 Chloroflexota bacterium
TGGATGACATCACCGGGACGCAGTGTGACCGGGCCAGCAAGTCGACTGTCGTTCACAAAAGTGCCGTTTGTTGAACCTAAATCTTCTACAACATATCCGTTGGCTTCTAAGCGCAGTCGAGTGTGCCGTCGTGAGACCTCGGCAACGTTGATCACAATATCGGCATCGGCATCGCGCCCAATAATGATTTCTTGTTTCGACAGCGTGAAGGACTTGTTCGGTGTCGGCCCGGTTTGCATAACCATTTGGAACGTTTGAGAAGACATCGCTTACTCCTTTTAAATTTTGTTTTTACGGTCTATGGCAATAGATAGAGTGTACACATTTTTACAGCAAACGTCAAATCCGCCACCCTCCCATCGGTACCCTCTTAGGTCGAAGACAATCGTAATCTGGTTAAGGCTTTTCCCTGTTAGCCCATGCCTCACCAAGGATTACTAGGATATCAACCTTGATATTGGCATCATAGCGGTTATAAACATTTCTTGGTGGCACAGCCAGAATGGTCATTAATTGATTGACTGTATTTGGATTATCTGAGTAATCAATGATGATCGTTTCTGCATAGATACCGTCTGCGTTCCCTATCCCGGCAACAGTGATAGCATGGCTTGCTAATAATGTCTGGGTTTCAGAAGCTAAACCCGGTACCAAAGTTCCGTTTTGGAGGGTTACCCGGGCATGCTCTTCATCAGGGACGGTTGTAGGTGCCTGTTGGGTACCATCTGCATCTTGAATTGGAATGAACACCGTTGGGGTTGGCGCAGCAGCGGGCAGTGGTTCATAAGATAGGAATTCATCGCGCAGTTTTTGAAGCTTTTCTGGGATGGGTAATAAAATGGACAGCCCATTATAGGAAGTGCTGTTGGTAACATCCTTCGGACCAATAGCCAAAGATTGTAGGTCAGCTGGACTAATTGTATAACCTAGTTGGGCTAATTGAGCGATTTGCAGCATCGAAAGATTGGTTTCTAATCCCTGCACAACTTCTTTATAAATGGCTGGAGCATTGCTGATTAGGTCGGGGAGTAAATTGAAATTGTTTATGCGCCGCGAAAAGGCGCGAATAACTTGCTGCTGACGTTGAGCCCGATCAAAATCGCTCCCAGCTGAATTGCGTGCTCTTGCATAAGCAAGAGCAATATCTCCTGTAAGTGTTTGAATCCCTGGTTCTAATTTTATGCAGTGCTGACCATGCAGCAGATTGACAACAAGGGGATTCGGAACGTTGACCTTTACACCACCGATCTCGTCAACGATATGAATAAATGATTCAAAATTGATTTGAACATAAAAGGGGATTTCAATATCAAGAAATTGTTCCACGGTGTCCAGGATCAGGCCAGGTCCTCCGGTGGGTAGTCCCTGACTTTCTCCAAGTGGATAAGCCTGATTGATCTTATACCCACCAAACCCAGGGATTTCAACCCATAGATCGCGCGGGATGGACAGCATCTTCGCGCTTTCGGTTTCCGGATCAATGGTTACCAATATTATCGTGTCGGTGCGCGGTGGGCCTTGATAAGTTGTCCAGGAGCGGTTGTCAACACCCAGCAGCAGTAAATTGATGCGGCTTTTTCCATCCCAGGCTTGTGCATCAGGGCGATTGGTGGTTTGTAAAGGATCGGTTAAAGTCTGGAAGGGAATCTCGCCATCATTATGCTCAACCTCTTCGGGGAGCGTAGGGCTGTTACCTGACTGTGCAAAGGTATTCCGCACGGTGCTAAAAATGGTATAAGCTGTCATCGCGCTGGCGATGACAAGAGCTGCCACCAGTACCCAAAAGACCCAATGGTCTGGGAGTGATTTTTTAAGTCTGTTGAACATCTTTTACTTTTGTCTTCTCTAAAATATTTCCTAAAAGAAATCAGCCCTCAATTGGTTTGTTGTAAGGAAGTCTATTCGCTTGACAAGAAATCATTGAGATATTTTCTATGGTCAGTTCCCCTAATTTGGTATGAGGGGTTCACGGCATTGGGTTATCATAGAACCAATCATTTCCCAGGATGATGGTGACATCTTCAACCCGTTCAGGCGCATAGTTGGTGTGAATTCGGAATTCAGTAAGTTTCATCAACTCAACATAATAGCGCAGGGTATAAGGATTGCCTGAGTGATCATAAATATTGGTATAAGCATAAGGTTTAAGCTCGGCATCACCAATCGAGACCACACTTGCACCTAAGCTAACTAAATACTCACTCGTGCGACCGGCTAACCCTGGGGTCGTGGTGCCGTTTAATATGGCTAGTTGAGCGCCCTCTGCGATCAT
>JBDLJO010000345.1:0-2250 GCA_039714275.1 Chloroflexota bacterium
CCATTGGATGGATGGCAGATAAATAGAGTGGGTTTAAGGCCCGTTTCACCTTGATAGGACGCGGCCACCTGCTCCACGAATGAGGAAGCAAAAGACTTATCCACCAGAGCAACTGCACAACCGCCAAAGCCACCTCCGGTCATACGGGCCCCAAAACAACCTGGTTGAATTTGTGCCAGTTGAACCATGACATTAAGTTCATCGTTGGTGATTTCGAAATCATCCCGCATACTGACGTGGCTGGCGTTCATCAACTGTCCCATCTCGACGACATTACCAGCCAACATAGCGTCTACCGTACCCAAGACACGTTCGTTTTCAGTGATCACGTGGCGGGCGCGCCGCCGAGGGAGTTCTCCCAGGCCTGAAGAACGGAGATTGAACTCGTCTCCAGTGACATCGCGCAAGTGTGAGACGCCAAAGTAATTTGCCGCGGCTTCACACTGCTGACGCCTTTCGTTATAACCCGAATCGGTATGCGCGTGACGGGTGGAGGTGTCCATGATCACCACAACTGTTTCGGCAGGAAGGGGAATGTGACGGGTGCTAAGATCGCGGCAGTCGATCAAGAGAGCGTGACCGGATTTTCCAGCAGCAGAGATCATTTGATCCATGATGCCGGTGTTGGCTCCAACCCACTCATTTTCAGCACGCTGCCCGATACGCGCCATTGATTGGGGATCAAATTTCCAACTGCTTATTACTGAGAAAGCTTTGGCTACAGCTATCTCCAAGGCAGCCGATGATGAGAGTCCAGCCCCTATAGGAATATCACTGCAGAGCACACCTTCCCATCCTTCGATGCTAAAACCTGCATCTTGAAGCGCCCAGGCTGCCCCGCGAACGTATTCCCCCCAACCTTTTTTGTGGGAGAGTGAATCAAGAGAAAACTTGATTTGATCTTTAAAATCGATCGAATACAAGTGCACCTGGCGATCATCTCTGGGGCGCAGCGCGACCCACACGGCACGATCAATCGCCATCGGGAGCACAAAACCATCATTGTAATCAGTGTGTTCACCAATCAGGTTAACCCTGCCTGGTGCCCGTACAATGAGGGTTGGGGGCTGGTTGAAGCGCTGTTGAAATTCTGTTGTAATGTATTGTTCTAAGGTCATCTTTGATCCGATTCTAATTTGTAGTGTTGATCAGGGAGTGCTCGAAGCATAGAAGCAGCCTGTTCAATGGTGATATCACGCTGGGCTTCGGCCAGCATTTCATATCCAACCATGAATTTTTTTACATCTGCTGAACGCAGCAGCGGCGGGTAGAAATGAGCATGAAGCTGCCAATATTGATTAGGGCCCGCGTTGTAGGGCGCGCCATGCCAACCCATTGAGTAAGGGAAAGATGTCTCGAAAAGGTTATCGTATCGAATGAGCAATTTTTTTAGAATATCTGCCAACGCATCGCGTTGGGGTTCGTCTAGATCAGGGAGTCGTAAGATATGCTGTCGGGGGAGCAGCAACGTTTCAAAAGGCCAGACTGCCCAATAAGGACCCAGAAAAACCCAATATTCGTTTTGCTCAATGATACGAATTTCTTTTTTAAGTTCTGCAGCAAGATAATCGAGCAGCAAGACACGCCCGTGCTGTTGGTAATAAACTTCTTGATTAATATCTTCCTTGGTTGGCTCATTTGGTAAAGCGTCGAGGGCCCAAATTTGGCCATGAGGATGCGGGTTGGAGCAGCCCATGATGGCACCTTTATTCTCAAAAACTTGTACCCATTGATATTTACGGCCGAGTTCAGCGGTCTGTTCAGCCCAAACATCGATCACCTTGCGGATATCTGCGGTCGCCATTTCTGGTAATGACAGGTCATGCCGAGGTGAAAAACAAATCACCTGACTGGTGCCTTGAACCGGAGAACATTGGAATAAGGGCTGGTCAGGTTCGAGTTTTGGCGACACATCTGGGAGCAGCGCAGCAAAATCATTGGCAAAGACAAAGGTGCCCTCATACTGAGGGTTTTGTGCTCCCCCGGCGCGTCCGTTCCCAGGGCATAGGTAACAGTTGGGATCATATGTAGGCTGTTCACCTGAGAAAGTTTTTTCTACCTGGCCCTGCCAAGGGCGCTTGGCACGATGTGGGGAGACCAAAACCCATTCTCCGGTCAGCGGGTTGTGACGCCGGTGGGGATCTTCAGTGGGATTGAAAATAGGATGATCAGACATAATTTTCCTTATAATTTGAATTGCTTAGCTGTTTCAATGAGGGCATCAATATTTTCGTCAGGCGTATTAGCGGG
>JBDLJO010000346.1:0-2246 GCA_039714275.1 Chloroflexota bacterium
TAAGGAACGGCGTAAACGCCCTGGGCCATGATTTGCTCCCATTGGGTGAAGATATTACTCATATACGCAGCGGGCTGCAATATCGTCCAGGATAGCCTAGATTCACAGAGCATTTCTTCAACACGCAGTTTATGCCAGTGGTGGGGCATGGCTTCAATCTGAGGGTGTAAAACGGAGTGATAAACAAAGCGCCCTACCCCGGCATCCCCCGCAGCATCAAGCATTGTTTTGCCGATGCTTACTTCATCAGGCTGCATATTAGGGCAGATATGATAGACGGCCTGGACACCCTTTAATGCTAAATCTATTTTAGAGCGAGCACGTAAATCACCAACCACAAAATCTCGGACGCCGATTTTTTCTAATAGGGGTTTCTGGTCAGGACGAAAGATAAAAGCCCGGACGGGTTGTTTTAGCTCAATTAAGGCCTGGATGACAGCTCGACCTGTTTTGCCTGCGGCGCCGGTTACGAGAATCATGGTTGCTTCCTGCGCACCCGAGCAGATGACACCTGTTTCGCCCGGGCAACGAATTGGTCAAGGGGATAGGCGGCGATGACCTGGCCAATTAACGGTAGGGGCAAATCATCCAGTTTTCGGAATCGGACACAGGATTTGCCAACGTCAAATCGTTTACCCGTAGCTTTGTATTCAGTTTCAAATTGCTGACGATCTTTTTCATCCATATAGATTGCGGTGAGATAGACAGCCATATGATTTTTCTGTGAGGCCAGGGCAGCGTACATGAGCGGTTTTTTGTTATAAGTGTCGGGATAAACCGATAATGGTACCTGGTAAGTAATCATGCCCCAATTGATGGTTTCTTCGTAGCCATCGGGAAGATTCCCCAAAATCACCTCGCGAACGCGCTCAACTGCGGCTCTGCGATCTGCTGGCAGTTCGGCCAAGTATTGATCTATGGTCTGAGCTTTTGATTTCACAGCAGGCCTCTTTAAAATGGGGGGGGGAGATGTTAACTCAAATGAACTGTATGATGAAAAGGGGTTTTCAGTATAGCACAAAAAATAAAGATGCCCCCAGGGCTGATCGTAATCACATCCGGGGGCGATCGAATTCAATGAACAGAAGCAGGCTGCATTACAGTGCTATTAAAACAATATCCTAATGCGTTTCCGTAATTTTCGAAATGGTGCGCGGCTGCTCTGGATCGTATCCCTTTGCCAACGTCAAGTGGTAGGCAAACAACTGGGCAGGGATAATGCTGATCAACGGTGTTAACCATTCCGGGATATGGGAGGAAATTTCGATAGGGATTTGGGCCAATTCCAATGCTTCAGGCGAGTTTGAAACGAGAATTAATTCGGCGGCGAGTTCGTTCTTCAGAGATTTGAGCATGCCGAGCATCGAATCAAAAACATGTCCTGTGGGGACGATGGCGAAGATGGGAAACCCGCTCTCAACCACGGCAATGGGACCGTGTTTAAAATCTGCCGATGAATAAGGTTCTGCAGCGACATAGGTCAATTCTTTGAGTTTTAATGCCCATTCGAAAGCGGTTGCGTAGTTGTAACCGCGCCCTAATACAACGCACTGCTCCATATAGCGATAACGCTGCGCCGCCTGAGCGATTACATGATCGTGAGCCAATACAGCTTTTGCCCACCCCGAAACTTGCTCTAATTCTCGCCAGCGTTCGGAATCCCCGGACATAGCGGCGGAGAGCATGGCGACAGACATCAGCTGGGATGTGTAGGTTTTGGTGGCTGCGACGGCTTTCTCGTCACCAGCCTGAATATCGAGGATAAAGTCGGCGTTCTCAGCCAAGGGGGAATCTGGTTCATTGGTGATCGCCAACGTCAAATTGTCCTGTTTTTGCCCTTCTTTAAGCACACTGACAATATCCGGCGATTGTCCTGATTGAGAGATGCCAACAACAAGCGCATTTTTAATCTTGGGCGGCTGTTGATAATAGGTGAAGAGGGAGGGTGTGGCCAAAGCTAGGGGAAGTCCGTTTTTTGCGCCCCAGAGATAATTTGCATATCTGCCGGCGTTATCGGATGTACCACGTGCTGCGAGAAAGACGAACTGGATATCGCGCTCGCGTATGGCACCGGCGATGCGCTCAACTTCGTTTCGCTGCGTGGAGAGGAGATTGGCCAATCGATCAGGTTGTTCGTGTATTTCGGAGTGGAGGGTCATTTGGTATCCTTTTTGTCGTTTCAGGCATCCATTGGTTAAAAATGAACTGGTTAATATGCGAGTTAGCTGCTCATACGGTCTATGCGG
>JBDLJO010000347.1:0-2244 GCA_039714275.1 Chloroflexota bacterium
CGTTTTGTTACGCAAAAAATTCAACGCCAACCCGATGGCTGCCGCCCAGGAAAGGATTTTAAATTCTCCGTTTTCCAAAGCGCTCTCTAGTTCTGAGCGACTGAGAAACAACAATTCTTGTTCTTCGAGATCATCGCTGTCTGGTTCAGTAACTTTTTGGGCATCCCGCGCCAGGAATATATGCCTGGTTGCCATGCCGCGGTTAGCCGCTGCCATATAATTTCCGAGGCTGTCCCATGACGCGGCTTGGTAGCCGGTTTCTTCAAGCAGCTCGCGTTTGGCAGCCTCCAAGGGGTCTTCATCTAGATCCATATGCCCGCCAATTGGGGCTAAAGATGTTCCCTCAATACCATATTTTACCTGGCGAAAACAAAGAAATTCTCCCTCTGTAGTGATAGTTACCACAAGAACCGCGTCCGGCGTAATCACCCAGGGCCAGTCCGAGATGATCCTCCCGTCCGGCAGTTTTATCGTATGACTCTCTACGGTCAAGTATTTACTGTGTTCTAATAAGGTGCGCCGCTCAAGCGTTTGCCAATTTTTCAAAAGATATCTCCTCCAGGATAATTTCCCCAAGATTTCGCGTAACCAAGCTTGGGTTAGAATCAAACGGGGATGGTTTCAGATCATAGAAAGTATAACCTTCTTTCTCAAATTATATTTTCTGAGTACGAAGATCAAACAACGATGCACATGACCTAAAACGAAAAATCCCGCAGGGTTGCTGCGGGATTTTTAATGACGATTATCTTACTCAGTCCTTGTCTTTATCTTTGTCCTTCGGGCCGGCGTGATCCGGCTTGCCGGTCGTATGCTCTGCTTTTTTCAGCAGCCCGGGAGGGGCGTCGGCATCTTTCTCACTGCCGATCAGTTTTAATTCTTTCCAAATCTTGCCCCAACCGCCTTCTGCCTTTGCTGCCAGCAGTGCGTCCGGGTCCATATCTACCCCTTCCATCTCACTGGTCTTAAGTGCTAGCATGATCGCGCCCATGCCGTATCCGTCACAGAAGTACCCCATTACCCATTCTTCTGTTACATCATAGCGCTCACTCAAACTTGCGGCCAGGGGGTGGGGGTATTCCTTTTTGTCTTCCGAGCAGTAAGCACTGGTGTCCTTGCCGCCATCACCATCCTCACCATCTTCGCCATCATCCCCGTCTTCGCCGTCATCGGAATCATCGTCGTCCTCACCAAGCAGCTTGATGGAGTCGGCATCGATGCTCTCATCCTCGCCAACGCTGCCCTTGATCAGCACGCTGTCACCAACCTGGAGGGTGCTCAAATCAAAACCCTCAGGAGGGTTCACCAGGTAGATTTCCCCTTTGTTGGATTCCACGGTCAGGGTTTCATCTTCAATCAGGGTGACTTCACCCTTGATGTTGATTTTGCCGCTTTGGGCGGATACCGTCCCAATCACCAGCAGGCTGACCAATAATGCCAAGACCACAATTAATAATAATTTCTTCATAGCAGCATCCTCTTTTTGAAATTGATTATTCCGTAAAGCCGATCAAACTCCAAATTCTTTCCCAGCTTGCGCCATCAGCTACCATAGTTAACAATTCATCTGCCGACAACCCTGTACTGGCTTCAGTTTCCAGCGCGACTAAAATATCTTCGAATTCCGCACCATTACAGAACCAGATCATCACCTGCTCATAACTTGCCGAATCATACTCCTCAGCAATCGACTCTCCAATCAGGTTGATTTCATCACCCTGGCAGTCCGGCCCAGCCGTCTCCACTGGCGTTTGCAGTCCACTGCATCCGGCTGTAAGCATCAAAATAATAATAATCAGCATCAAGTATGGTTTTCTCATATTGGTATTATATATCATAAATGTGTGTATACGTTCATATTTTTGGGGTTAAGTTGGGTCCTCTCTGATGGGGCAGACTCCACTTACCACCAGCTACTGCTCAAATGGCAGTAATTAAGAAAGAAAAATCCCGCAGCATTGCTGCGGGATTTTAGTTCGAAGATTTACAACTTACTTGTCTTTATCTTTTTTATCCTTTGGTCCAGCATTTTCCGGCTTGTCCTTATCCTTTGGACCGGCGTGATCGGGCTTGCCTTTATCCTCGGGCTTGCCTTTATCTTCAGGTTTACCTTTATCCTCCGGTTTGCCTTTATCCTCGGGCTTACCTTTATCTTCTGGCTTACCTTTTGGTTTTTTAAGATCTCCTTCAGGGCTTTCGGCATCTTTCTGATTGCCAATCAATCCCAACTCTTTCCAGATCTTA
>JBDLJO010000348.1:0-2219 GCA_039714275.1 Chloroflexota bacterium
AGCACTGGCGTGATCAATCGCCACAGCTGACCTGCTGCAATCAACTGGTTAACTTTTAATCCATAATAGGCCGGCAAATCAGCGCCTAATAGGGATTCAGAACCCATTTGCAGCAAATAGATTAAGGTGGTCAGCCCTAAAATGGTATAGGTAACAATCGGTTTGATCGTCGGGATTCTTACAGTGACGTCTTTGGGCGGCAGATTCTTGGATGCCGTCGATTCTTCTTCCAAAATCGGTGCTGAACTCTCCGTAGGATCCTCAAATCTTGGGGGGCGCGTTTGAGAATCGCTCACAGGGATATTTTCCGGTGGTTGACGCGGTGGTGTTCAGCGTGAATAATGGCCCCAATGGTTGCTACGGTTTCATCAAGTTGATCATCACGATTGACGACCACATAATCAAATTCCTCCACCCGCTGAAGCTCCTTTCTTGCCGTCGCAATGCGCAGCTTTAACTGATCTTCGCTCTCTGTTTTCCGGTTTTTCAATCGGCTGATCAGCTCTTCTTCGGTATCGGTTGTCAGGAATATGGACATCGCCTCAGGATATAATTTTTTCACCGTTGCAGCGCCCTGCACATCCAGACGCAGCACCACATCCTTCCCGGTTGCCATCGCTTTCCGCACCTGAGCTTTGGGAATACCCTTGTAATCATTATATACAAAAGCATACTCCAGCAGCTCATCCTCCTCGATCATTTCAGCGAAATCACCGGTCGAATAAAAGAAATAATCAACCCCGTGTTCCTCACCCTCACGCGGCGGGCGCGTTGTCGCTGTAACCACGAAATGAAAAGGCAAGCCGCTTTTTTCCATATGCTGCATAACGCAGTCTTTGCCAACGCCCGAAGGGCCTGAGAGCACGATCAACAGCGGTTCGGGTTGCAGTACATTAAAATGATTTGTTTTCTCGTTCATAGCAATCTCCAAGTCTCCGGATTATAATACGGAAGGTTTCATTCTTGGAGGTCTTAATGCCGTCTTACGGATTCCGTTGTCTGGATTGTGGACATACTTTTGAGCTTTTTATTTCCTATGCCGATTACGATCAGCATCAGGTTCTCTGCCTGGCATGTGATAGCTCAGATACGCAGCGGATGGTTCACCGCGTCCGTGTCGCCAAATCGGACGATCAGCGCATGGAAAATTTAGCTGACCCCGAGGCCTTGGCCGGGTTAGACGAGGATCCGCGTGCGCTTGGAAAAATGATGCGTAAAATGAGCCGCGAGATGGGGGAAGATATGGGGTCTGAATTTGATGAGGTTGTTGATCGCCTGGAAAAAGGTCAAACCCCTGATGACATCGAGCGCGACCTCCCCGATTTAGGGAGCGATAACGACTCGCCCGGGGGCCTGGGCGCGTTCTAGTACCCCTATTTTGATGACGCCTCAAGGCGGGCGATCACTGCCGCTTGCATTTGCTCTTGCACGGTCTCCAAAGATTTTTCAGCATCGATGATCACCCAGCGATCAGGTTCAGCCTCAGCCAATTGATGGTAGCCGGCTCTTACTCTGCGGTGGAAATCTAACTCGAAGGCATCCAATCGATTCACGCCGCCATCTTTTTGACGCCGGTTTAACCCCACTTCCACATCAAGATCAAACAGCAGGGTCAGATCAGGTTTTAAACCCCCGGTGGCAAAGTTGACGATCGCGTTTAATTCTTTCAGATCCAGCCGATGCCCGTAGCCCTGATAAGCCAGCGTGGAATCAGCATAGCGGTCGCAGAGTACGATTTCCCCGCGCCCTAGACGCGGCAGGATTTCACCCTCCACCAGCTGCACCCGCGATGCCTGAAAAAGTAGAATCTCCGTCCGGGGGTGCATCGCCGTATTTTTATTGGCCAGCAGCACCTCCCGAATTTGATCCCCAATCGATGTGCCTCCAGGCTCGCGTGTGGTGAAAACCGTATACCCTAATTTTTGCAGATGTTTTTTCAATGCGGGCATCTGCGTGGTTTTGCCGCTGCCTTCAGGGCCTTCAAAACTAATGAACATCGCTTACCTTAATCCCGGTAAATCCGCACTCGGCGGTTGGGCTCTTTGCCGTGGGAGTGCGACATCAGATTGGCCTGACGGGCCATCTGGTGCTGTAACCGCCGGACATAGGATGTCGCCGGGTTGAGTTCCACCCAGCGTTCTCCTTCAAGTACCGTCATGATCGCCCGCTGTGTCTGGCGCAGCGCCTCATCTTCAGGGGGTCGCACATGTTCTTCTTGT
>JBDLJO010000349.1:0-2188 GCA_039714275.1 Chloroflexota bacterium
AATCTCCCCAATTGATCGGATAACCACACAATCTGCATCTGGGAAAACATGCTCCGGGTCAATCAGGATGGGGGTAATACCGGCTCGCTGCGCGCCCACGACATCGGCATAGTAATTATCACCAATATAGACCATCTCCTCAGAGGAGAAGCCGGTTTCTTTCTTCGCCCGGTCAAATATTTCAGGATTGGGTTTCCAAATATCCACCTCACCGGCAACATAGGAAAAATCTAAATAGGGAGTTAACCCCAACTCTTCCAACTCTTCAACGATCGGAGTGCGGCGGTTCGAGACCAACCCGATCGTGTATCCAGCGTCTCTTAGATTTTCCAGGGTGCCCGGTACATCAGGGAACAAGCAACTGTCAAAGTGCTGATTTTTCATCTTCTCGCGCATTTGGGGTGCCAGGGCATCGACAAGCTGCTCGGGACAGCCTAACGCCACCAGGTTACGCTTCACATAATTGGACCAAAAGCGCTCATCATCGCGCCCCATAGCCTCTAAATCCGATGCTAAAGTATCTGATTGTGCCCAATAATAATGAGCCCACTGTGCGGCAGAGCGCTGCTGTGAAAGGGTTGATGGCAATCCCAGTTCTTCGGCAAATTTAAAGAAAGTTTGATTGATCCCCGGATTGTTGATGCGTAAAGTGCCGTCGAGATCAAAGACGATCGCGCGGATGGTGTTTTGAGTGAGCAAACTAGCCTCCAATATAAGACATTTCCACTTTGGGCTGGTCGGATGAGCCCCCTGATCTGATCTCAGAATAGCGGTCTGTGCGCTTTTCCCAGAGCTGGATCAATGCGGCCCGTATTTTGTCGTCAGAGGCGCCGCCCCGTATCAAAGCTCGGAGATCATAGCCTTGGGTCCCGAAGAGGCAGGTATAGAGCTGTCCCTTGGCCGAGAGCCGTGCCCGGGTGCAGTTACTGCAAAACGGCTGGGTCACCGAAGCGATAATGCCAATCTCCCCGCTCCCATCTTTGTAGCGCCAGCGCCGGGCCACTTCGCCCTGGTAGTTAGGCTCAACCGGTTCAATAGCAAATTGACTATTGATCATGTCGGCAATTTCTTTTGCCGACAGCACATCATCAGCCTGCCATTGATTGGTTTCGCCAACGTCCATAAATTCGATAAAACGCACAATATGACCTGTGCCACGGAAATGACGTGCCATGACCAGGACATGTTCTTCGTTGATACCACGCTTGACGACCATATTGACTTTGACCGGGCTTAAACCTGCCGCCTTGGCCGCTTCGATGCCACCCAATACCCGCTCAACGGGAAAAGCGACATCGTTGATGGCTTTGAAAGTCTGGTCATCGATTGAATCTAAGCTTACCGTGATGCGATTTAATCCAGCATCTTTAAGCATTTGAGCCTTTTGGGCCAGGATGGCGCCGTTGGTGGTCATGGCGATATCAAGATCTGGGTTTTTTGACAGCATGCTGATCAGGGATTCGATATCACTGCGCAGCAGCGGTTCTCCACCGGTCAGGCGGATTTTCCGCACCCCAAGCGATACAAAGATGTTGGCGATGCGGTTGATCTCTTCAAAGGTGAGCAGTTCATCTCGGGACAGGAATTCATAATCTCGTCCAAAGATAGCTTTGGGCATGCAGTATGTGCAGCGGAAGTTGCAGCGGTCCGTAACCGAGATACGCAGATCGTGCAGCGGACGCTTGAGGGTGTCAGTAATTTCCATTAGATTCAAAATAGCTGTGAATAAGCTAAGGTGGCAATTATATTTTAGTCTTGGGGGATTGACAATGTCATTGTTGGTTTAGTTGGCCAGTGGGAGTAGATTTCGCCCATCCCGGCTTGAATTTTATCGTTCCATCCTGCTACCGTTAGGTGCCCAGATTTTTAGCGGCGTAAAAACAAACGAGTCCAGATCCAATTACCTGGACTCGTCAGCAAGCGAATCAAGCCTAAAGAGTTATTTTGAAACGATATTGATCAAAACTATCGTTTCGTCATTGGCAGGGTTGATGCTGATGGTAACGGTGGCCCTTTGGGTGTCATTTTGATAGGGCAGTTTGGCGTTAGAAGAAGTTTCAACGGCAGTGGCATCGCCTTTGCCCCAGCCGTAATTGGGCATTTCTGTGCGGTAGAAATGAAGCACATCTTGAAAGTCAATCGGGGTATGGTAGGTAACCAGGTTGGGGCTGCCTAAGAAATAGGTCAG
>JBDLJO010000350.1:0-2175 GCA_039714275.1 Chloroflexota bacterium
CCTTCCAATAGAAGCTGCACCCCTGATGAAACATGGCGTTCTAGGTTGACCAATTCAGAGTCAAAAACCCACAGCAGGATCGTGCCCTCGATAATCGCGCCTAACGTTACGGCTATTTCATGGGCGTCAACAGCTTTGAATTCACCTGAATCTATACCTTGCTGGATAATAGGTATGATCAACGCCATGTAAGAATTCAAATAGGTTTTGAAGGCTTTTTGGACAATGCTTTGCCGGGATATGCGGCTGAGAAATTCATACATAATGGGTATAAATCGCTGCCATTTTAATATATCGTCTGTTGTCAGATCGACAAAACTTAAGATGCGATCGGCAGCCGGCCGGGGGTCATCTTTTAAAGACTGAAGATCGGACAGCTCTCGTTCAAAAAGATTGGCAAGCAAACTGGTGATGATCGCGTCCTTATTTTTGAAATATAGATATAGAGTGCCTTTGCTTAGGCCAGCTTCAGCAGCAATATCATCAATGCGGGCTTTGTGGAATCCCAAACGCGAAAAGACAGTTGTAGCTGCCTCGCTGATTTGTTGTTTTCTTTCTTCGCTAACGTCCGGGCGGGGAGACATGGTTTGAAAACCTCGTATTATAAATAACTGACCGGTCAGTCATATATTATAGTAGCGAAAATTCCTCCGGTTGTCAAGCGCGTTATCGATGGTGATCATCATGCTGGTCTGGAAAAATCAGAGATTTTTCAATGCTGTACTCAACAAAGCGGGGTATACTATCAGCTTTCCTGAATTCTCAGGTTTAATCATCATTGAAAGGAGTTTCATTTGTCACGAGTTATCAATCCTAATCTGCCCGGCAAAGAGCGCAACCGACTCCGTCGCGCAATTGCCCTGGCTTTACGCGAATTGATGCGCGAAACAGAGCCTACTTCCAAAGCGCGTGATTTATCCGCTTTTATTGCTCTTTCCCTTGAAGCCATTAATGGGACAGTCAACACCACCGTTGCCGCCTGGGAAAAGCGTGATTACTGGGTCAAAGCTGATCGTTTTCGTATGGACTGGGAGTGGGCGGTAAATTTGGGTGCTGCAATGCGTCAAGCAGTCCTCAGCGAGGATTGGGCTGCTATCGCGCTAAATGCCGCCAAGATTGCCCCCCACCTGAGTGATGTAAAAGTATCTGACCGCCATCGCATGGGCACGCCCTGGGTTGGCGCCTGGAAACACATCCAGGAGGGTTGATCAATGGATGAATCATCTCCTGCCGGCATCCCCTGGCGCACGCTAAACTCAAAAACCATTTATCAAAATCCCTGGTATGACCTGCGTCAGGATTCAGTTAGCACGCACACCGGAGACGAGATCACCTATACCTATATAGATTATCCAGGTGCGGTGGCAGTGGTGCCGATCACGCCTGATGGGAACATCGTGCTTATTAGACAATATCGACACACGGTCAAAGATTGGTGCTGGGAAATCCCAATGGGACGGCGGGATGAAGATGATATCGAGGCGGCCGCCAGGCGGGAACTGCTGGAAGAAATTGGCGGGGAGACCCAAGTTTTATCCTATATCAACTTCTTTTATGCTCACAACGGGATTACCAACACACGCTGCGATGTCTATCTGGCTCGTGATGTCGCCCTGGGACGCAGCAGCCCTGAATCCACAGAACTGATCGAAATCGTCATCAAACCTAAAGACGAAGTGCTAAAAATGGCTTATCAAGGGGAGATTACCGACGGCATGTCGGCCTTAGCGATCATGCTGTCTAAGCCATTTTGGTAAAGTGAAAACCCTAATATTATTTCCGCAGTAGTGACACAACCATGAAACAGAATGCCGCTTTTGGAAAAGGTGCCTGTCAGGCGTGTTACAACACAGAATAACTATATCTTGATGGCTTTGTGTGCCGTGTTCAAACTAGCGTGATTAAAAATCAAGCAGCATCTCAAGAATTTAGTTTTGCGGTCTAAAATTTATCTCAAACCTATGAAAAGTGCTTTTCTAGAACCCCAACTCCTCCAGGCCGCGTAAAATCAGCGAATAATTAGTATATTTTTCTCTTCCTTATCGTAATTCGTTCAGAATATCAGGGCGATTCGTAAGTATAGCATCTACACCCATCTTGATTAATCTATTTATGTTTTCAGCATCGTCAGCAGTCCAAGCATGAACCTGCAGCCCTTTCGAATGAGCCAAATCG
>JBDLJO010000351.1:0-2161 GCA_039714275.1 Chloroflexota bacterium
TAATAGTTGATTTGATTTCTAGTTCATCAAGTGTTTCCCTCCTGGTTGGAAGTTAAGGAATTATGCTATACTGGCGACATCTTTTAGTGGTGGATCTTTATGGGGAATTGGTTTTTTTCTTGATTGTTTTTATGAGGACAAATGTCCGTTAAAGCACTGTTAGCCACCAGCAAGCCAACGGAATTCTGTTTTTGATAAAGGAGTGATTCATGAAGAATATCCCCATCATCCCCCG
The DNA here is from genome assembly GCA_039714275.1 of Chloroflexota bacterium. Taxonomy (GTDB): domain Bacteria; phylum Chloroflexota; class Anaerolineae; order Anaerolineales; family UBA11858; genus JBDLJO01. The sequence continues at coordinate 236 of JBDLJO010000351.1, forward strand.
CAAAGTTTTCTTTGGTAACCCCGACAAAGACTCTGTTCAAATCAGCCCCGATGGGGCGCATTTCGCTTACTTGGCCCCGCGAGACGGCGTACTTAACGTTTGGGTAGCCCCTCGAGAGAATCCAAGTGACGCTCATCCCATTACTAACGATACAGGGCGGGGCATCCGTTTCTATATGTGGGCATTTACCAGTAATCACATTCTCTACATTCAGGATAAAGATGGTGATGAAAACTGGCGGCTTTTCAGCGTAGACATCGCATCTACTTCGGCAAAAGACCTAACTCCTTTTGATGGCGTCCAGACTCAATTCAAGAAATCCAGTCCTGATTTTCCAGAAGAAATTGTGATTGGGTTAAACAACCGGGTGCCTGAACTGCATGATATCTACAGGGTCAATATCCTTTCTGGGGAAATGACCTTGCTGGCAAAAAACGAAAAATTTTTAGACTTTACAGTGGATGATGATTTTCAACTGCGGTTAACTCACCAGATGATGCCTGATGGGGGAATGGAAATCTTCAAACCCGATGGTAAAGGCGATTGGCAAAGCTGGGATACCATTCCTGCAGAAGATGTTTTAACCACGGGTGCTGTAACGTTGGATAAAGCTGGAACTACGATTTTTATGAAAGACAGCCGCAGTCGGAACACTTCCGCGGTGGTGGCTTGTAATATAGACAATAAGCATACAACCCTTTTAGCCGAAAACGCGCTGGCAGACGCACAAGATGTGATGCAGCATCCTACGGAGAAGCATGTCCAGGCAGTTTCTTTCGTGTATAAGCGTAAGGTTTGGCAGGTTCTCGATCAAGGGATCAAAACAGATCTGGCCTATTTGCGTACCGTTGCGGATGGGGAGATGGAAATTGTCAGTCGCACTCTTGATGATAAGTTTTGGATAGTGCTCTACCTGGTGGATGATGGCCCCGCTCGCTTCTACATTTACAATCGGAAAAGCCGCACTGCCAATTTTTTGTTCACAAACCGCAAAGACCTGGAGGACCAACCCCTGGTAAAAATGCATTCTGAAGTGATCAAATCTCGCGATGACCTTGACCTTGTCATCTACTATTCGCTGCCCTTGGATAATGCTCCTAATGGTGAGAAAATCCCCAAACATCCTGTTCCAATGGTGCTTTTCCCTCATGGCGGTCCCTGGTGGCGCGATTTCTGGGGATATAACCCCTGGAGCCAGTGGTTGTCCAACCGTGGATATGCTGTGTTATTTGTAAACTTCCGCTCATCCACAGGTTTTGGCAAAGATTTCACCAATGCCGGTGATTTTGAATGGGGTGAGAAGATCATCGAAGATCAGGTTGATGCTGTACAATGGGCCATTTCTCAGGGGATCGCTGACCCAGAAAAAATAGCTGTCATGGGTGGTAGCTTTGGTGGATACTCTACTTTGGCTGGGTTAACATTTTTCCCTGAGTTGTTTGCGTGCGGGGTAGATATTGTCGGGCCGTCAAATTTGATTACATTCCTAGAATCTGTACCGCCTTATTGGAAACCTATGATTGAGTTATTAACAAAACGAGTGGGAGATTATCGCACCGAAGAAGGCCGCGCGTTGCTAACAAAACATTCTCCGCTAACATATGTAGATCGGATTTGTCGTCCCTTGTTGATTGGGCAGGGTGCAAACGATCCGCGTGTAAAGCAGGCTGAATCCGATCAGATCGTGCAGGCCATGAAGGCCAAGGATATTCCGGTAACCTACGTGCTCTACCCCGATGAAGGTCACGGTTTTGCCCGCCCCGAGAATAACCTGTCGTTCTGCGCAATCGCAGAAGCCTTTCTGGCAGGATGCCTGGGCGGGCGTTATGAGCCTATTGTTGATGACTTCAATGACTCCAGTCTCCAGGTTCTTGAAGGCGCTGATGCAGTTCCTGGCCTAGCAGAATAGCTGGCGTATGCATCAGG
>JBDLJO010000352.1:0-2150 GCA_039714275.1 Chloroflexota bacterium
TGCTGCGCCGCCGCTGGAATCAAGTTCAGGAATATCCTGCTCATCGATTTCAGCCGTTTTCATCATTTGCCGAACCTTAGAGATTGCCACATAGCGGGGAGGTTCTTCCCCTGCCTGAATACCCAGAACTGCCGGTAGAACGATTTCCATCTCGGCGATCAACCCGCCTGGATACTCCTTCTGTACGGTGGCTTTGTTGTCGTTGATGGTTACGCCAGAAATGTATCCTACATATGGTATATCAAGGTATTCTGCGACTAACGGACCAACCGGTCCGTCAAGATCATCGTTGGCTTGCACGCCGGTCAAGATCAGATCAGGCTGATAGGTTTTTGCGGTATCAGCAAAGACCCGTGCCAATGCATGATTATTAGCCCCTTCGTCGTCGCTGCCAGCGAGTTTGATCATCCGGTCGCTGCCTTTTGCTGCTGTGGTGAAGAGCATGTCTTCAACACCTTCTGCATCGGGTGCGATAACGGTCACCTCACCGCCGTGACGTTCTTTTAATAGAATAGCTTGTTCAATGGCATGGTTGTCAAATTCATTGATGATCAAGCGCAGCCAATCTCTGTCCAATCCTGTACCATCGTCATTGATTTCCAGCTCTTCAACCAGGTCAGGTACCATCTTGACAATAACTACGATATTTACCATGCGCATCCTCCTTTTGCTACTCCATTGCCTCAATAAGAAGTTCCAAGATATCTTTGACGATAATCTTGTCTGCTCCCGGAACAGTTTTTGTAGAATCTTCAAATCGTGGTGGTTCGTAGGGGCAAGCCACAACCAGTACATCAGCCTCTGCGGTCGCGGCTTCTTTCACACGCCAGTCTGATAGTCGAACTTCTCCTTTTTCCCATTGGAAACCGTCTAACCACATGCCACCACCACCACCACCGCAGCATAGGCTGGTGCTTTTATTGTGGGCCATCTCGACGATTTCAATCCCAGGGATAGCTTCTAATAAAATACGTGGAGCGTCGTAAACATTATTGGCGCGCCCGAGATAGCATGGATCGTGGAAAGTGATCCGCTGTTTGCCATTCTCCTTGAGCAGTGGTTTGATTTCATCAATGCGTTCAGCCAGGAATTCGGTGTAGTGCCTGATGGGGTATTCAATACCAAGCTGTGGGTATTCATTTTTTATGGCGTTGTAGGCATGGGGGTCCGTGGTAATGATTTCGTTAAATTCGTATTTAGCAAAAGCTTTACCATTCTTTTCCGCAAGTAATTCGAATAAGCCGCGCTCTCCCGCTAGACGCTGCGAGTCGCCATCGCTGCTTTCTTCTGGTCCAAGAATGCCAAAGTCAATGCCTAAAGCGTGGAGAAGTTTGGCAAAGGCTCTGGTGGTATCTTGCACGCGCGGGTGATAGGATGCATAGTCTCCGACAAACCAAAGTGTATCCACTGCTCGTTTGGCCTTGCGCATGATGGGTACTTCAAAGTCCAAACTGCTTGTCCATTCTGCTCGTTTGCGAGGCGATTCTCCCAGAGGGTTGCCGTAACGCTGAGAGAATTCCAGCGCGCTTTGTAACTCAGTTGGGATATTTCCGGCCAGGAGTAATTCTTCTTTGGCGCGAGTCATTAAGCCAGGGGTTAGCGGGATATTTTTCGGACATACCTCTGTGCATGCATAGCAGGAAACACACATCCAAACAGAGTCGCTGTCGAGCATTTCCTCAAGGATGCCAGCTCGCATCCAGGCAATCATCCTCCCGGGAGGAAAATCCATTAGATAACCGAATGGGCAAATTCCGCTGCAATCAGCGCACTGCAGGCAGGTCTTGATATTTTCCCCATCAGCAATATCAAAGAGGCTGTCGTAGAATTCCGTTGTGAATACAGTCTTTTTTGTCGCTACAGTATCTGTCATTACAGGCCTCCTGAGTGATCATTCTTGTTCGAAATATTCAATCTGGTTAGATAGGGAATGGTGCTGGTAGAGCGTTGAATAGTAGTATCAAAAAGGATACTTTTTTCTTGTTGAGGGGCAGCTTCTTTGATCAAATTTAAGCTGCTTTTTGTTGGAGATGAGACAGTGTTAGGCATGATTTCTCCAATCCAAAAAATAATAGGCACAAGCTATAAATATAATATGTGACTGTGTTCACAAAAGGAAGTAGCGAGTGTCATGCAGTGTGTAGTGATAT
>JBDLJO010000353.1:0-2145 GCA_039714275.1 Chloroflexota bacterium
GGTGAATTCCTCTACTGCATTGCCCGGCGCTTCAATATTGCTCCAGCTGCAATCATCAGTGCCAATAACTTTGGCGATGACGTTCAACCCGGCGATGTCTTGACCATTCCAAGGAACGCCCCTGTTTATAATTTAGGGCCACGCGCTTTACGCACCCATCCTACGACCTATGTTATCCAGTCTGGGGATACAGTCAATTCAATTGCTTGCCTCTTTGGCGATGTCGACCCCCGCAATATTAAAGCGATCAACAACATAAGTGGTACCTTCAACTTAACCGTTGGAGCAACTATTCAAATTCCTTAGCTGTTTTATCCAAATATTTGATTCTGCTAGGAGCAGCCAAAAATCTTTGGCTGCTCCTTATTTTTATGGAAGTGACCATGAAACACAAAGTCATCAGCTCAAAAATCACTTATCAAGGGCGCGCCTTTTATGTCAGCCAGGATAAAGTTCAACTGCCCGATGGCGGCACGACATCCCTCGACATTGTCAATCACAGCGGTGCTGTGACGATCATCCCCGTTGATCAGGATGGCAGCATGTGGTTTGTGCGCCAATACCGGCATGCCGCCGGCAAAATAATGTTGGAACTCCCCGCCGGCACCCTTGACCCAGATGAAGACCCAGGTGATTGCGCACTTAGGGAACTCCAAGAAGAAATCGATATGGGGGCTCGAAAAATACAATCCCTGGGTTCATTTTTTATGGTACCTGGCTATTCTACTGAGTTTATGCACATTTTCCTGGCCACGGATTTATTCCCATCTTCCCTGCCAGAAGATGATAACGAGTTCCTGGTAGTGGAAAAAATGCCTGTAGATACTGCCTATCAGATGGCCAGGGCGGGTGAAATTGACGATGGAAAAACCCTCGCCGCGCTGCTATTGGCAGAGCCTCTGCTGCGTGCCTATCTTGAGTAAAGAGCACAATTTAGCACACCTAAAAGTTACCAAAGTTGCCTTATCAATCTCTTCCCAATCTAAAATCAGCGTGGTATAATCCCCAGCCGCGCCGGAAGGGGCGGCTTTGTTTTGCAATAATCAAATTCAGTAATAAAAGGTTTGTATCATGAGTGAATTGTTGAAAGCTGTAGAAGCTAAAGAAAATCCTAATATCCCAGAACTTCGTACTGGCGACACGATCAGTGTATTCGTACGTATTCGAGAAGGTAATAACGAACGTGTGCAGGAATTCAAAGGTACTTTGATTGGCCAGCATAATAAAGGCAATACATCCAACTTTACCGTGCGCCGCATCGCCAGCAACGGGATCGGTGTGGAACGTACTTTCTTGACCCGCTCCCCGCGTATTGAGAAGGTCGAGGTCCATCGCCACGCCCATGTTCGCCGATCGAAATTGTATTACTTACGCGATCGCACAGGCAAACGTGCTCGGCTCAAACAAAAATTTAACTAGATCAAGCTTAGTGATTTTTTAGAGGGGCGCAGTTGATTTTTCAACTGAGTCTCTCTTTTTTTTGTTATAACGATGCCTGAACCTCTAATTGGAATTACTACCTGGCGCGAGACAAACAGCAAGGGTCTCACAATTGTCGCAGCTACCGAAGCGTATGCGAAAGCTGTCAGCCGTTCAGGCGGTCTGCCTTTGATGATTCCGGTGGGATTACCTGCAGATCAACTGGCGCTAATATTATCTCGCCTGGATGGTATCCTATTCACTGGCGGTGGGGATATTGACCCTCAACGTTATGGTCTCAAGGCAACACCCAAAGTAAAAAACATTGACCGCGATCGTGATCGAGTTGAAATTCAACTGGTTCGGGAGGCTGTTCAACACGGCGTGCCGTTCTTTGGCGTTTGCCGCGGGTTTCAAATCATCAACGTTGCCATGGGCGGTACCCTATATCGCGATATTCAGGAAGATCACCCAAAACCCATTCAGCATACTTGTTTTGATAAGCCGCGCGATCACTTGGCTCATGAAGTCACTATCCTGCCTGAAAGCCCTTTAGCCCAAACCCTAAAACAGACCACCCTGAAGGTTAACAGCTTGCACCATCAAGGTGCAGACCAGCTGGCATCAGGTCTGGAACCAATGGCTCATGCCCCCGATGATCTTGTTGAAGCTTTTCGGCTTCTCGATCATCCTTTTGGCTGGGCAGTCCAGTGGCACCCCGAACAG
>JBDLJO010000354.1:0-2145 GCA_039714275.1 Chloroflexota bacterium
GGGAAGGCAACCATATCGCCATCTTCATCTTTGGCCATCACCACATCGGCCAGGAATTCTAAATTTACCTGGTGAATAATGCCGGTAGCCGGCGGTACCACACGGAAATTGTCAAAAGCTTTCTGACCCCAGTGCAAGAACTCATAGCGCTCGCGGTTGCGCTGGAATTCCAACTCGGCGTTGCGCTGCAGTGCATCGGGAGAAGCGAAGAAATCCACCTGCACGGAATGGTCAACGATCAAATCTACCGGCACATGGGGGTTGATCTTCTTAGGATCACCACCCAAGCGGGAAATGGCAGAGCGCATAGCGGCCAGATCTACTACGGCCGGCACGCCGGTGAAATCCTGCATCACCACACGCCCGGGTCGATACGGCATACTGGGCCGGGTTTCAGCTTTGGGCGCCCAGGCCGCTAAATTGCGCACATCATCCTCGGTGATCTCTACCCCGTTACATTGACGCAGCAAACCTTCCAGCATCACGCGAATAGAAAAGGGCAGTTTAGCAAGCTCGGTCAGGCCGTCTTTTTCCAGTTGATTCAATCGATAATATACATAATTGCCGTGGTCGGTTTTCAATACATCACGGGTGTTGAAATAATCTTGAGACATGGTGGTTCTCCTTACCAATATTTTTTTACGCTTAAAGTTTTTTTCTATATAACATGCAGGCACAAAAAGAAATAATACGCTCCCCTTTGGAGGTATAAAGCGATCTGCGTCTGCGCGATAATTTTGTCTTGATCTGGCGTTGATCGGGCTATGAGATGGGAGGGCGGATAATGGCGTCTGCCATGCGTGCCACGCGTACCATTTCGGGAAGATCGTGCACGCGGATGATATCAGCGCCGCGCGTGATTCCGACCGCGATAGCAGCAGCGGTGCCCTCCACGCGCTGATCGGGCGGCAGATCGAGAGTATAACCAATAAAAGATTTACGTGAGGGCCCCATCAGGATCGGGTATCCCAGGGAGCGAATTTCATCCAGACGGTTCAAAAGGGTTAAGTTTTGGGCAACTGTTTTGCCAAAACCGATTCCCGGGTCAAGGATGATCCTGGAATCATCAATGCCCGACGCCCTAGCCAGGGTGACACTTTCCATCAATTCGCGCTTGATATCTTCCAGCAAATCAACGTAATCGACGCCCACATACCGCCCGCCAAGACGGTCACGCACTTCGGCAGTTTTTGGGTTGCTGCGGTTGTGCATCAGGATCACGGGCGCATTGCGATCTTTGATCACCTCTCCCAACTCGGGATCGGCGCGCAGTCCCCAGACATCATTAACCAGATCAGCACCGGCATCCAATGCGGCGGCAGCAACTTCGGCTTTATAGGTATCAATCGAAATCAAGAGATCATCAAAAGCGGCGGTTAAAGCCTGAATGACAGGAATAACGCGCCTGATTTCTTCATCAGCATCCACCGGATCAGCGCCCGGACGGGTGCTCTCTCCCCCCACATCAAGAATATCAACACCGGCAGCAGCAGCCTGATGGGCATAATCCAGGGCTGTTCTGATCATATCGTCCTGAGTCATCAACCCATCGCCAGAAAAACTGTCTGGGGTAGCGTTAAGAATGCCCATCACGTAAGTACGGGCGCCCCAGGTGAGGGTTAGATCTTTGGTGTTGAATTTTAACGGCATAAAACTTTAAACCATCGAAGCCATCGGTCTGATCAACCATGCTTCGGCTTGATCCATATCTTCAAAGATGCTCATCCGTACGCCGCCGCCCGGAGTGTTATCAATGATCTTGCGCATGCCGGTCCGTACAGCGTCATTGGCCACAACCGCGGCTAATCGAATATTGCGCGTCGAGGGGTCATTATTGACCTCAATCGCCATTTGGATGGCTTCATCGGAAAGTTCCTCAACCTGACGCAGGTCATATAAATTGCGCACCAAACGATCGGAGCCAATCAGATGTTCAACAGCAAACTGGTGCCAGTTTGAGAGGGTTTTATGGGTGACCTCAGAGAAGGTCACATTCATACCGCCATCTTCACGACGATCAACCGAGAAACCAGCATCCGGGTCAGGGGTGTAGTGGAGGGGTTTTTGTGTTGGGTCCGTCATAAGTTCTACTCCTATTCCGTAAGATGCATCAGGAATCTATGTTAAATAATATGGTGCCAGATC
>JBDLJO010000355.1:0-2137 GCA_039714275.1 Chloroflexota bacterium
AAGAAGATTAGCTGCAACATATGTTAAAAGATTTTCATTTGGACCTTTTGGAATTTTTACAAAAGCTCATGATTTAGCTGACGAACTTCCCTATGAGCGTTTGCTCTCGAATCTTTCAATTTCGTCGCTTCAGCATCACCATCCGACCCAGTGGACAACGACCAGTGCTTCAATTCCTCTCCCAACAATGACGCCACTGCCAGTGGGAGTGTCCACTTCGCTACCACTGACCCAACCACAAATGGCTCACCTTCTCCCTCACCCAATGCACATTTCGCATTTGCATCCACCAGCACCACCACCGCCACCGCCACCGCCACCGCCACCACCACCGCCACCGCCACCACCACCACCAGCAGTTGTTGTTAACCCAGTTCCTCCTCCATCCAGCATTCAGCAGGAGCCGCTTCACACACCGGATCCCTGGGAACAGTTCTTTGGTGCAATGCAAAATCTAACTGATGGTGGTGGAGGCTGTCCAAAAGGAACGGATGCACCACCAGCACCAGCTGGAGCTGAAATTCTAACAACTGGAGCCCCTGCTGCAAGTAGTGGAGGGGGCGGCGAAGGAGGGGTGAAAAAACCTCGAAGATTGAACAAGGTTAGAAAAATAAACTATAATTTAATTTAAAATTTTCAAATTTTTCCAAAATTCAGTCTGCAACAGCAGCGGCAGCCACGACCACTTCAACCGCTTCACACTCGCGACCGCAGCCGCCGCCTCCTCCTCCTCCTGCTCCGAGTGGTCAGCAGAAACTTGAAATTTTTGCCTGTGGAAAGCGAATTTTTGAGTTTCCTTTACCATAGAGTAGAGCAGAGCATAGGCTAGGTGCCATCCTATTGGAAGATGTAACGCTAGCTAGGTGCCATCCTATTGGAAGATGTAACGTTGTGAAGGGATGGTTGGATAGCCCTACGTAACGCAGTCGTGTCGTGATGGTTGTGCCATGTCTGCCACGGAACAGTAACTGACGTTGCGACGACATACAATGTATTGGTTGTGCTGCGACAATCATACTGTACATGTAACGTTGTGATGGGTGAAGGGTTTGAGCATTTTGCAAACGCGTAATGCAATACTTGTACCATGTATGACGTAAACTGGGCTGATTCCTGACACGCTATACAGTGTATATATCATCTTTTTTTTCCGCTATCAATCGTTCGCTTGACACTGGAAAATCAGCGGTATCAAGTTTTATTGTTCCGCTATCATCTTTTTTTCCGGTGTCAAGCATTCTCTTGATACTGGAAAAAACAAACGCTATCAAGTTTTTTGTTGCGCTATCATCATAATTTTTCCGCTGTCAACTTGAAGGTGATCCGGGCTCTAGGGGGCTAAAAATTTGTCTTTTCGTGTGTTACGTGCATCTGTGCGCGTGGAGGCGTTAGCGTGATTCAACTTTAACTACTCATGATGATGATGATGATGGTTGCAGTGTGTTCGCCAAAAAAAATGTACCTAAATGCTTTGACTCAAGTCTGACGACTTCTTGCCATGCTGGCACGTGTGGAGCACGATGACACAGCGTAAAGCTGCGTCAATCCAACGCAATCTTTGTCATAGAGGCACGTACGTGCGCAAAGTTTTTGTGGAATTTTCGCGGGGGAAAGCAGGGCAGCTAAGACATATACATACGCACAGGAAAAAAATATATTTTTTTGCGGAGGCGCTGCGGCACGTACGTACGTAGTACGTACGTACTAACACTAACATTCAATGGACCCTAACCCGCCCTTTTTAATGCCCAGGACTGTCACAGTTTTAAAGTGGTTTTGAAATTTTTCCGAAAAGAATTCCTACACTGTCTGTCCGACTGGGTGCTGTCGGCTGCCTGCCTGCCTGCCAGAGCTAGCCTGCTCTTCAAATCCTCCAAATTTCGGGAGAGTGTGAAAAGGTGAGAGAAAGTGAATTAATTAATTTAGTTTAATTATGTTTTAGGGTTTTTCCAGCATTTTTTCCGCGAAATTCGAAACAATAATGCTCCTTAAGTCTTCAGGGCTGCGGAACGAAAGCTGTGAACATGTCGACTTTCACTGTGGTCGTGCTCTGGCTGAGTCTGGCCGCTGTCAGCCTCTTGCCCATTCTGTTCATCTTGTACCACTGTTGGGGCCCTTGGAAGTGCTCGCCGCTGAA
>JBDLJO010000356.1:0-2131 GCA_039714275.1 Chloroflexota bacterium
CTTGCGACCCATTGTTTGGCAATCATGAAAACAATTCAATACGAACCGATCATCGGGATTGAAGTTCACGCTGAAATCGGCACCCGTTCCAAAATGTTCTGCGGGTGCCGCGTGGTCGATACTACAAATGCCGCGCCCAACAGTGCGGTCTGCCCGGTATGTGCGGCCATGCCCGGGATGCTGCCGGTGGTCAATCAAAAAGCAGTCACTTACGGCATCCGCGCTGCGCTTGCATTGGGTTGTGAAATTGCCCCGGTGAGCATTTTTGCTCGCAAGAATTATTTTTACCCCGATCTACCCAAAGGTTATCAAATCTCCCAATATGATCAACCCCTGGCTCGTCGCGGCAAATTATCGATTGTCAGCGAGCATGGTGAGCGAACGATTCGAGTGCGCCGGGTACACCTGGAAGAGGATACCGGGAAGCTGACTCATATAAATCATGAGACCCTGGTTGATCTCAATCGCGCTGGGGTCCCCCTCTTGGAAATCGTCTCCGAGCCGGATTTACGTTCTGCCAAAGAAGCCCGCGCTTACGGTGAGTCTTTACGGAATATTTTGCGCTATTTGGGGGTCAATTCTGGAAATATGCAAAAAGGCGTGCTGCGCTTTGAAGCCAATATCTCTGTTAGACCGGTAGGAGGAAAAACACTTGGCACACGCACAGAAGTAAAGAATTTAAACAGCTTCCGAGCTTTAGAGCGTTCAATTTTATATGAAACCCGGCGTCAGGGTGAACTGCTGCAGCAGGGCGGAATCGTAAAACAGCAAACCATGGGATGGGATGAAAAACGTGAAGTCACGATTCCCCAGCGCAGCAAGGAAGGTGAAGATGATTATCGCTACTTCCCTGAACCTGACCTTCCCCCCCTGCGGATTGAATCATCTTGGATTGAGGAAATTCAGGCGGCGATGCCAGAATTACCCAATGCAAAGTCAATCCGCTTTCAGGAACAATATGGTTTGCAAGCCAAAGAGGCGGCGTTCTTAACAGCGGAAGGTGATACCGCAGACTATTATGAAACTGTATTAGCCTCAGCACCAGATATAAGCCCAAAACTAGCTTTTCACTGGCTAACCGGAGAACTCTCCGGGCTGATGAACCAGGCTCGGGCAGCATTCCCCGACATTAAAGTTACCCCACAAGCTCTGGGTGAGCTGCTCAACTTGCTGGAAGCTGGAGAGATTAATCAGGCTGCCGGAAAAGTTGTATTGGCAGAAATATTCCAAAACGGCGGGTCGGCAAAAACCATTGTAGCCAAACGCGACTTGCATCAGGTTTCAAATCCATCAGAGATCTCGGCCTGGGTTGCAGCGGTGCTGGCCGAAAACCCCACCGAATTAGCATCTTATAAATCAGGAAAAGAGGGGGTAGCCAACTGGTTTTTCGGGCAAGTCATGCAGCTGGCGAAAGGCAAGGCAAACCCTCAAGCAATCCGCTTGGAATTGGAGAAACAACTCAAAAATTGATCGTAAAGGGGCGGGAATTTACTCACCCATAGGCTATGACAATTTTACTTGACGTTTTGCCCCCCCTTTGATACGCTATAAAATATATGCTGGCCTGAGCCAAGCGAGATGAAATCATGAAAATAATCATCTTCGATAATTTATATAGGCCGTGAGATTATAAAGCGGGCACCCGCAGTGGTGCCCGCATATATTTTAACAAGCTTAACTTTAACAGGAGATAAATTAGCATGACCGAAACACTTAATGCATTCAAAATGGCGCAAGCTCAATTTGATAGTGTTGCTAAGCAGCTCAATTTAGACCCGCAAGCATCAGCGATGCTGCGCTGGCCAACACGGGAATTTCGATTCCAGATTCCTGTCAAGATGGATGATGGCTCCATTGAAGTTTTCTTTGGTTACCGGGTACAGCACAGCGATGTGCGCGGACCTTCCAAAGGCGGCATCCGCTTCCACGCGTCCGAAACGTTGGACACGGTCCGAGCCCTGGCGATGTGGATGACTTGGAAATGCGCAGTAGCAGACATTCCCTTAGGCGGCGGCAAAGGTGGTGTAGCGGTTGATTCAGCGTCACTATCCATTGGTGAGCAAGAGAGACTTTGCCGCGGTTGGATTGATCAAATTTACCGCAATATTGGACCCCGCCAGGACGTGCCGGC
>JBDLJO010000357.1:0-2127 GCA_039714275.1 Chloroflexota bacterium
GTACCGGCCAGGACAATGCCGGGAACCGCGGTTTCGACGGGTTGTAGCTTGGGGTGCACTTCCATTAAAAAGCGGTCGGTGCCAGCGGAAATCTTGAGCATTTTGATTAGATCGCCGACATCGCGTGGCATAAATCCAACAGCCAGCACCACCAGATCAACAGGCACTTCAATTTCTTCGCCCCAAGTCAGGTAATCTCTGGTTTTCAGAAGGACCGGGTGAGTGTCCTCGGGGTCTGCTGCAACCACTTCAGGATGATCATCGCCGTGGAAGCGCAGGAAACGCACCTTATTCTGTAGCGCCTCACGATAGTAATTTTCATGATTATGGCCGTAAGTACGAATGTCTTCGTAAATATCATAGATATTCATTTCCGGAAAACGTTTCCGAAGTTCATTGGTCATATGCAGGGTGGCTGTACAGCACACTCGTGAGCAGTAGTTGTTGACTTCTCCGTCTTCATGAGGTTCGTGAATGCCGTCAATTTCGCGACTGCCCACACAATGGACAAGCGCCACATCTCTGATAGGATGCCCTTGCCATTCGAATGGTTTCCCTTCATCTAACAAAGCCAAATGTCGGATTAATTGTGGCAGGGTAACTACTTCAGCAATTTCGCCATATCCATACTCGCCCTTACGAGGTTCATACGGATTGAACCCTGTAGCAACTACGATAGCACCAACATTCAAATCAAAAGTTTTAGGATCGTTATAAAATACCTGAGGTTGACCATTGATCACAATCGGTTCGCCGTCGTAGTTCTCCCAATCAACCGCTGGTGTGGATGGATAGCAGCCGGGGTAAGCCCGGTAGATAATTTTTCGTTTTGTCAGACCGTAGTTGAACGCATCCGGGACTTCTTGTGTTGTGGCAGCTATGGCGGTTTCGGCTATATCATCGCTCACACCGCGCGATTGCTGACGAATTTCAACCTGATAATCGCCCACATAACCTGAAACATTAACCAATTCAGCTTGAGTGTGCAGCGTAATATGGGGGTGTTGGACCACCTTTTGAATCAATCCATTTAAAGACTCGCGTGCGTTCTCTCCCGTTGGAAATAGGGTTTCTAGTTGAGCCATGCGCCCACCTAAAAAGGGTGTTTTCTCGATTAAGGTCACGCTTAAGCCGCGACGAGCGATATCTAGGGCTGAACGCAATCCAGCTACACCGCCGCCAATCACCAGGGCATGTTTCTCAGCCTCTAGGCGTATTGGCTCTAGTGGCTCGAGATAACGAGCTTTAGCAATACCCGCCAGCATCAGGCGCATAGCCTTGCAAGTAGCGCCTTCGCAATCACAGGCATGTACCCAGCTGTCCTGTTCTCTCAAACCGACATGATAGTAAAAATAGGGGTTTAATCCGGCGCGTGCCACCGTACCGCGAAAGGTCTGTTCATGCAGAGATGGGGCGCAGGCCCCGATGACGACCCGGTTGACGCCGTTTTCTCGAATATCTTTCTCGATCATTGATTGTCCGGCATCGGAGCACAAGGACATGTCGGTGCGAGAGATGACCACATTACCAAATTCATTTAAAGTTTTGGCCACCCGCTCACAATCCACAACGTGACTAATGTTGCCACCGCAGTAGCAGGTATAGACGCCAATGCGAATATCTTTTTCCTTTATCTTAGGCATGCACGGCCTCCATTGGTTTTTCAATCTGCACTGCTTTGCCGTTGGACCGTTCTTCAATATAGGCTGCTGCTTCTGCTGCAGCCGCTCCAGACATCACTACACTGTCGACAATATCCATCGGCGACAGGGCTGTACCCGTGGCGAAGATACCCTCTCGATTTGTGATCGTTGGAGATATATTAGGCTCAGAGATCAATATAAAGCCATCTTCACCCACCGGGATGTTGAAAACTGGCTCTGGATCGTATGCTGGCAGCAGCCCAACCGAAAGCACGACTAGGTCGTGTTCTCGTTCAACGATTTGCGAACCTTCATCGATCAATTCCAGCTTAAGAAGGGGGTTCTGATTCTCATCTTGTGAAATTGAGGCTACTTTTCCTTTGACAAATTGCACGCCCATAGCTTTCGCAGTCTGGTAGAACTGTTCGTAGCCTTTGCCAAAAGTGCGGATATCCATGTAATAAATAGTAATATCTGCTAAAGG
>JBDLJO010000358.1:0-2114 GCA_039714275.1 Chloroflexota bacterium
GTCAACAACACCATGTTGATCATCGATTTTGGACTGGGCATAATCCTGGTCTTGCTGGCAATCTTCCTGGGTTGGCGACTGATAGATCTCTTTGGGAAAGAAGGTGTCTGGAGCAATGAGTTCGAAGCAGAAAAGAAAGCCAGCGCCGAAGCGGAACTTGAAGAACAAAAACAAAAACTTGCCGAACTTCAGGCAACCCTTGACGAGGTGTCCAAATGAAACGCATCATCTTCAGCCTACTTATGATTGGCCTGCTGGCAGCAGCTTGTTCACCAGCGCCCAATGTTGGTGCGATCCATGATCTCCCTTACGTTGATACCGGTATTGATTCCAGTGCATGGTCAACGGTCCCTGCAGGAGATTACCTTGCCGGTCAGCATGATCACTCTACCTATGTAGACGAATTCCAGATCATGGTTACCGATGTTACCGTCGAACAATATGCTAACTACCTCAACGAGGCAATTGCATCTGGCGACGTGACGGTCGGTGAGTTTGAACTTGAAGCCGGTGAAGTTATCTGGCACCTGGAAGGTGCTGGCGGGTACTACGAAGGGGATCCCTTTGATGGATATAAGCACGAAGAGGAGATCAAACCCGGCGAAAAACTTTATATTCCTTTTGAAGATGGCCTGCGAATGACCTACGACGGCAGCAGCTTCACCGCCATGGAAGCTTATGTCAATCATCCGATGACCATGGTTACCTGGTGGGGCGCAAACGCCTACTGTAAATACTATGACACGCGGTTACCTCTCGAAACAGAATGGGAAAAAGCCGCTCGCGGTACTGAGATTACCGAAAACGACCATGGCCTGCCCTTCCCCTGGGGTACAGAAATTCACGGCAATTTCGCCAACTACTACTCATCCGCTGATCTTTTTGAAAAGATGTATGGCAAGCTGGGTAACACCACCCCGGTAGGTTTTTACAACGGTCAAACCTACGAAGGCTACGAAACCCATGATTCTGCAAGCCCCTACGGTCTTTACGATATGGGCGGCAACGTCTGGCAATGGATGGGTGATGATCACCACGACCAGCATTATCGCCACATGCGCGGCGGCAGCTTCTACACCTATGAAGTAGACCTGCGCGTCTGGAAATTCAACAGTGCAGGACCGCAGCACTACGCCCCCGAAATCGGATTCCGCTGCGCACAAGATTAACCTTTTAGACCATTTAGCAGGGCGGCAGGCTTACTGTTGCCCTGCTAAATCCGAATTACCTGTATTTGCACCCAGCAGCATTGGAGCAAACAATGAGCAAAATTAAAGCCAAATTACGCACTTACTGGCCGTTGATCAAAAGCCTGCAAACCGGGTTATTAATGACCACAGGTCTGGCTGGCTATATGAGCGCCCGCTGTCCGGTTACTACTCGTCCTACAATGCTGGGGCTGGCACTGAGTTTATTCCTGACCATCAGCGGCAGCACGATTCTGAATATGTGGTATGACCGTGATATTGATGCCAAAATGGGCCGCACCACGAAACGCCCGCTGCCAGCGGGAAAACTTGACCCGAATGAAGCTTTGCGATTAGGCTTGATCATCTCGGTAATCGGCATATCCATCGCCGCGGCAATGGACCCTCTTTACGGGCTGATCATTTTCGGTGGTTTATTCGTTGATGTGGTAGTCTACACAATCTGGCTTAAACGTAAAACTGCCTGGTCCATCGTTTGGGGCGGCATCTCTGGAGGCATGCCCATCTTGGCTGGACGCGCCCTCGGGGTCGGTTCGATTGATTGGATTGGCATCGCTCTGATGCTGGCAATCCTCTTCTGGATTCCCACGCATATCCTGACCTTCTCCATGCGCTACCATAAAGATTATCAAAACGCAGGAATCCCAACATTCCCATCTACTTATGGTTTCCAGTTCACCCGCACTACAATTGCGGTATCCAGCATCCTTGCCGCGATCATGATCGGCGGTGCTGCTTACGGCATCGGTACAGACTGGGGCTTTTTACGGCTGATGGCCGTTCTTTCCAGTGGTTTAATGATCTTGGCCATCTCCAGCATCATCAAACCATCTGAGACGGTTAATTTTGGGCTCTTCAAATATGCATCTCTTTATATGCTCAGTTCCATGATCCTGCTCATGTTTT
>JBDLJO010000359.1:0-2090 GCA_039714275.1 Chloroflexota bacterium
AAAAAATATAGAATCCATACAGTTTTATCTTATAGGCCTGCCTCCCTTTCCGTACACAACGGACCAAAAAATAAACCACTTATCAGGGATTCTTCTTTGCTACCCTCTTGATATTTCCCCTTCGAGCGTTTCTTTTAATCTAAGTAAGGTGAGTGTGCAGCTAAAATAAGTCCCTGGTTGACCGCTTTAACAATACTGCCCAAAAAACGCTTCCCCGTACCTATAAATTTGTTTCTAAAATGGTGAATAATGGGAATATGATCAGGAAAAACTACCTAGATTGCATTTAGAAAATGGTCCACCTCTAGAATTTTCTAATGCAGTACTCATTATATATCAATTGCGAGTTATATTCAACGCTAAATGTCCTCTGATTTTCATGACTTAACGCCGATCAGTATTCACCCTTGTGGATGGGGGAAATCCTCAATATTTTTGCTGGTATGCAGATAATTATAGCGGCCAATCAGGGTTTCAAGATAACGTGATTTAATTTGCTGACTGGCAATGACTTGTTTAAGGGGCGGTAGTTTCAATATCACGCCCAGCACCCCGGCCATCGCTCGATGACTCCACAAAACATGATTATCAAAGATTAGGTTTTGCAATTTGCCGCGTTCAATGGCCATCATCACGACTCGATGCAGTCCATCTACCGGAGTGATCACTCTTGCTGCCCGCGGCTTCAGCTCAATCCCATCCGTTTCACAGGTCCGAACACAAACGCCGCATCCCAGGCAGAGATCTTCATTCAACCGCGCCATTTTCATTTTTGGTTTTTTGGGGTTGTTGGCTGAGACCAGGGTCATCGCTTCCACCGGGCAGGCGCTGGCACACTTCCCACACCCGTTGCAGTTCTCTTCATTAATCTGGGGCAGGAAATTGGTCGTGTGCACCGGATTCATTATCGCAAACCGCCGGGCGGCGATCATCGCCTCGCAGCAGCATCCGCAGCAGTTGCAGATAAAATTAACATTTCTTCTTGCATTTTCCCCAAATTGAACCAGGTTATTATCATACGCCTCCTGTAGTAAATCCAGCCCCTCCACCACATCCACTTCACGCGCATGTCCATGCCGTGTCAGGGATGCCGCCGTTGTATTGAAAGTCATGCATATTTCTTGCGGTGCGTCGCAGGCTTGATCCCGGTGTTCCATTTTGTGACGGCAGTAGCAGATTCCAACCCCCCGGTGTGATGCTGTTTTGATCACTTCAGTCGCTCGTTCATAATCCAGGACATACAGGGCATGCTGATCGGATAGCGCCGGCTCATGAACAAAGGTGCGGCCCAGCTGTGTTTCACCCTGAGTAAACAATGCTCGGATAAAATCTTCCTCCACATTCAAATATTGATAGAATAATTCGCTCAATACTTGCTGATCAATATCGCCCCGCACACGCATCATTGAAAACTCAAAGAAACCCGCCATCGGTGGGGGCAGTATATAAGTAGTTTCTCCCTTTTGTTCGATATCAATCAGGATCGCCCGTCTCGCCAGCTCGTCCAGCACCTTTTGCGTTTGGATCAGCTCCATTTTCCAAATGCCGCTGGCTTTCTTAGCTGTAAAGGGTTTTATCGGCAGACTCGCCACCAGCCCAGCCTCTTTCTCGTTAAGTAGTATTTTTAGGATTGAAAATAATAATGCCGAAGCCGGTGCCCCCTGAGGAAAACGATTCAATCTCTCTGTCAAACTTGAATAACTTGACTTGACGGTCTGGTGAGCCATAATTATCCTCCTGTCTTGCTGACAGATCTACCTATTCAATGGATCATCATCAATCCATGCTGTACCCTACATCACGCTGCCCATCCAAGCTCTCAATGTCGCTGTTTGGTCAGACATCAGCAGCCACACAAAGGCGCCGCAGTTTACGATAACCGTCATCCAGAATACGATCAGGAAAGTTTTTTTCCTGGTTTTATGGCGCAGAATTTGTTGAGCCGCAAGCGCTCCCGGCCACCCGCCCGCTGCAGACAAAATATGTAACGTGCTTTCCCGAATCCGCCAGGTACCCTTCTCAGATGCCGATTTGTCTGCTGCGTAAAAACCATAGGTCACCGTGCTGAGGATCAAATATCCGGCCAGGAT
>JBDLJO010000360.1:0-2084 GCA_039714275.1 Chloroflexota bacterium
TCTTTATAGTTCTGGCGTCGATGTTCAAATACTTTTGCTAATTCAATATGGGCATAGATGGCATCATTTTTAGCGGCTGCTTCCCATAATCCCATTGCTGGTTCAATTTCTGCGCGGCGTTTGTGGATGAAAGATAACTGTTCAATGGCCTTCCAATAAGCATCTTGATGGATATTATCGTAAGCCAGTCCGCGCTGGTAAATTTTAACCGCAGTTTCTAGATCACCAAGTTCGGCATAAAGCTTCCCGATGGCGAGCAAATCCAATCCGTGCTCAATATCTCCACCCAGGGGGTCGGCAAGCAGCGTGCTCATGTGATTGAGCAGCGCTGCCATCGAGATAACATCGATCTCATTATGGTAAAAAACGCTGCGCAGCGGGCGTGCATCGCCAGTGTGCAGATAATCGAAATAGAGCTCAGGCACCATCCAGCCTGGAATATCCTCTCCCGAGCGCTCCAGGCCAAGAATTTTACCTTCTAAATTGCCGAGGGTACGGCTGGCCAGGCGCTCCTTCCACAGTTTTCGGGCTAGATGAAGCAGGTCAAGATGTCCGGCATCTTGCATGGGCGGCGGCCAGCCATGTTGAATGTAACGGGTGTTGAGCAAAGGCATGTCGAAGGATTTTCCATTGAAGGAAACAATCGCTTCGCAGGGTGCAAGAAATTCCTCCAGGGCGGCCAGCTGTGCGGTCTCTTCGGAGGGCTCGCGCAGAAAAAATTGGGCCAGGCGGAAGTGCTGGTCTTCAAAGCGGCCGGCGCCGATCAGAAAGGTATAGGTCCCGGTACCGCCGGCCAATCCGGTGGTCTCGGTATCGATAAAGACAAATTTACTTAAATCCAGCTTTGCCAGCTCTGAATCCCCTGCCCAGGCAGCGATGATATCCAGGGGGGCAGATCCTTTAAGCGCTGTTGTGCCGGCTAAAAAAGAATCTTGATAGCGTGTCTCAACAACGTAAATATCCCCTTGAGGTGTTGTACGCCACACCCCGTCCAGCACATCCTCGATGGGATGATCATCCTGGACAGATTTTTTAGACTTGGATATTTGTTTTGCGCCCAGGTTGACCCCGAGCGCTTTGAGCTGATCTGAAATTGAAGGCATGGGTGTGGTTTGCGCGTTTTTTTTGATAAACTTAGCCGTAGATAAGTATAAACTGTTCAGGGTTTAGATGCAATTTTGATCTGGAGAACGCAGGTAATGAGCTCACTAAAAAACGTTCGATCCGAAGCTGTGCTCTTGATTACGGCCTTGATTTGGGGCCTGGCCTTTGCCGCCCAACGGATCGGTATGGATTATATGGGGCCCTTCACTTTCAATGGGATTCGTTTTGGGTTGGGGAGTTTGGTTTTGGTGCCTGTTTTGTTATGGCGCAGTAGAAAAGGACTCCAGACCAGCACCGCAGCACCCAGCGATTCAGTCAAGGCCGGTATATTGGCCGGCTTGGTCCTTTTCCTGGGGGCATCTTTACAGCAAATTGGTTTATTAACCACTACTGCAGGAAAAGCGGGATTTATCACCGGTTTATATGTGATCCTGGTTCCAATCCTGGGGCTGTTCTGGGGGCAGCGCACCCACCGTTCGACGTGGCTTGGCGCTGCTGTAGCTGTGGTGGGTTTGTATTTCCTGAGCGTGCGTGGGGATTTCGATATCGTGAAGGGAGATATTTACGTGCTGTTGGGCGCTTTTTGCTGGGCAGGGCATGTGCAGATCATTGATCGTTACGCATCCCGTGTTGGCGCCCTCAGGTTGGCTTTGATCCAATTTGCAGTTACTTCAGCCCTCAGTTTTCTGTCTGCCTGGCCGTTAGAGGATTGGAATCCTGAGGCCTGGTCTGGCGCCTGGATAGCGGTGTTATATGCCGGTATACTCTCCGTTGGTATTGGATACACACTGCAGGTGATTGCCCAAAAGAAGGTCCATCCCGCCCGAGCGGCGATCATCCTGAGCCTGGAGTCGGTTTTTGCTGTGATGGGTGGGTGGTTTTTCCTGCGAGAGACTTTATCGCCGCGCGGCATTTTCGGGGCCGCGCTGATCCTGGTCGGGACATGGTTCTCGCTGTCGGGTCGCAAGGAGAGATAGAGA
>JBDLJO010000361.1:0-2056 GCA_039714275.1 Chloroflexota bacterium
CATCAGAAATTCCACATGGATGTTAAATCAATTCCCGGCTTGGAATTGGTCGCACGCCTTAAAGATATTTCCGATCCCGACCCGGATGTCCAGCTTGCTTTGAAGGGTTTGCGGGAGTGGGATGGTTACCTGACCACAGAAAGTGTTGGCGGTATGTTTTACCAGGTCTTACGTTATTCCCTGGTTCGCAATATCCTCGAACCCGGTCTGGGACCTGAACTCGCTTTGCGCTATATGGGCGCAGGATTCCATCCCCTGTTGATGAACGCCAATGAGTTTTACGGCAAGGATACCGTTGTGCTTTTCCGCCTCCTTGATACCCCTGATTCCTGGTGGTTACGCGGTGCTGGCGGTCGTGAGACAGTTATCATTGCAAGTCTGAAACAGACCGTTACCTGGCTGCGTGAGAAATTCGGTGACGACCCTGCCGCCTGGACTTGGGGGCGCATCCACCAGGTTAATTTCGAGCACGCCCTCGGGCTGCAAAAACCTCTTGACCAAGTTTTCAACCGCGGACCTTTCCCCACTGGCGGTGATACGGACACGCCCTGTCAGACGGCCATGCTGCCCAACGATCCTTATAATAACAAGGCCTGGTCGCCTACTTTCCGCCAGGTGGTTGATATGGGCGATCTCTCCCGTTCGGTGACCATCCATCCACCGGGACAGTCCGGGCAGCTTGCCAGCCCACACTATGATGATTTAGCCGAACCCTGGCTGGAGGGCCAATACTTCCCCATGCTCTGGACGCGTGAGCAAGTGGAATCTGAATCCAAAGATAAGCTGGTGCTGAAATCTCCAAACACGTAGTCATAATGTATCGTCCTTCATGTATCACATTAAATAAACCCCCTTATCCCGCCGAACGATACTCCAGGCGGGATATTTGTGGGGATGGAAGACTGCAAATCTAGCCTTTCTAAATGTCTGGCGCATAGAACAAAAGTTCGATATAATTATTTTCTAGGTTTTCCCTTTTCAAAGATAATCTCCCTCTAAATATTATGGATTTTAAACTTCACGCCCCCTTCCAACCAACTGGCGATCAACCTGAAGCCATTACACAGCTAAAAACAGGTCTTGATGCTGGACAGCGTCACCAGGTCTTACTAGGTGCAACCGGTACCGGTAAAACGTTCACTATGGCCAATATCATCGCCTACATGAACAAGCCCACTTTGATCATGGCGCACAACAAAACCCTGGTTGCCCAGCTCTATGCGGAATTCAAAGAATTTTTCCCCGAGAACGCGGTTGCTTATTTTGTGTCTTATTACGATTACTACCAGCCTGAGGCTTATGTCCCCCGGCGTGACCTTTTTATTGAGAAAGATGCCGATATCAATGAAGAAATTGAACGCTTACGCCTGGCCGCCACAACAGCACTGCTCTCCCGCAAAGATGTCATCATTGTGGCCTCGGTTTCTTGCATCTATGGTTTGGGCAACCCCGAAGCCTATGGCAGCAGCACCGTTGATCTCGCTGTGGGGCATAACTACCGCCGCACAACTTTGCTGCGTCAGCTGATTGAAGCGCAGTATGCTCGCAACGATTTAGAACTCCGTCCAGGCACCTTCCGCGTGCGCGGCGATACCCTCGAAATCGCCCCGGCCTATGAAGATCGTTGGATTTACCGGGTCTCGTTTTTTGGTGATGAAATTGAGCGTATCTCCGAAATGAACTACCTGACCGGCGAAATCCGCGGCGAGATGGATGCTGTTCAAATCTTCCCTGCCAAACACTTTATCACCGAAGACGAGAAAACAAAAAAAGCTGTTGCCGATATCGAAGTTGAACTTGAAGAACGAGTTAAACATTTCAAAGCTAACGAACAGCTGTTGGAAGCCCAGCGCATTGAACAGCGTACCCATTACGATCTGGAAATGCTGCGTGAGGTAGGGTATTGTTCGGGTGTCGAAAATTACTCCCGCCATCTCGATCAGCGCCCGTCCGGGTCAGCCCCCTGGACCTTGATGGATTACTTCCCCGATGATTATTTGCTGATGGTTGATGAGTCGCACATGACCATTCCGCAGGTGCGCGGTATGTATAACGG
>JBDLJO010000362.1:0-2033 GCA_039714275.1 Chloroflexota bacterium
TAAGGGCTGTCCCGCAGGGTGATGTTATTATAGCACATATGTTCTAGTTTATCAAGATGGCGTTTGGCGTGTGGTGTAATTTAAAAGAAAAGAGACCGCCCTGTAGTGTCGAGGAGGTCTCTTTGTTTATGATTAATTAGACTATGAAGTGTTCGTAATAGCCAACACGTATGGAAAGCGGCGGCAGGGAGGCGGAGCAACGGGTTATAGAAATGAGCAAGTGCGAATCACGCCCAGCATTATAGGTAGGTGCAATCGTCGAAACCGTATTTGCAAGATCTAAATATAATATTGCAGGAAATCCTCAAAGTTGGCGTGGAAAGATGATATCCAGGTCTCAATAAAAAAGCGCTGCTCGAATAGATGCATCAAGTCGATCTCTAAATCTTTCCGCGCAATGGTTTTGACTTTACCCTGTAATGCAAGCATAGCAGATTCTGGGGTGTACGATTTTGCCCCATCACTTTCCAATTTCTGCTCTAAGGGGTGGATACGTCGCTGCATAAACCACAACAAATCATAAAAATCGCGCCCTTTTACCGCCACCCCTGTATTGCCGATCTGAAAACTACGCTCCAGACAAGCCAGCATTTTCCCTGCCATCATCGTTTCCAGGGAAAAATGAGATGGAACAAAACTGCGTCCAAAATGGATCACCGGTGTATGTTTAATGACAGCAACCTGCTGATGTTGACTGATCTCTACTTTCAGATGAAGCATTTCATCTTTATGAGTAGATAACCCTAGGTCATACAGTACAGGAAAGCGGAGCGTTACCCTCATTATCCCATCTTGACTTTGCTTATGCTTCCAAGAAATATCTCGATAACCCAAAACCTTTTGAAAATGGTCCAATAAATCATCTGCAAAACGATCAAGTTCAACGCCCATGCTGTTATCCAGATCAATGTCTTCTGATAAGCGATTCAAGTCGTAGATCACATGTAAGCACGTGCCGCCATAAAAATTCAATCCTCGATAACGAGCGTGGTTATAAATATAATCCAACACAAGGGCCTGTAATGTTTCCTTTAGGTGGATGCGCTTGGTTTCATTAGCTAAAAGAGGGTCTATTGATGCCAGCGTGTTTTCAAGGATTTGGGTTACGGTTGCCATATTGTTCTCCTAAGATTAGCATGAATAAACTGCATTTTAGGGGAATCGGATATTTCAATATAGTGTTCAAATTCATCTTTCAGATCTGTGGATAATTCACCAAGATTCAATCTCAATTCACCTGCCAAATTGATTTTATGTGTTTGTAAACTACGCGGCAGCGGTCGCAGATAGAAAAAATCAAAAAGAGCTTTAGCCACGGTTGCCTGATTGAATATCAATCCAAAGAAAAATTCCGGATTAAAGCCTATGTAAAGTGGTGGCTTGATATGTCGATATATAAAAGTGCCTAGAGGGTTTTTTATCCCCTTTGTATTTTTTGAGGTAACAGCGGTAGTGGTGTATGTAACTTCAGATAAAACACCCGCACGCTGGAGGACATATTCCAAGGAAACATAGCTTTGCGGCAAAATGATGGCGCTAACCGCAGGTGTGAATGAAGCCTGGTTCTGGTGAAGTTCAAAAAACCGCCGCGTCATATAGATGCCATTTTTTAGCCGAATGATATGCCCCATCTTAACCCAACGCGACAGCATCGCACGGACTCGCTGTGTGTCAGATTCGCTGGCATTAAGAACCTGTTTGAAACCAGCAATCGTGAAATAAGGTATCTTTTCAAAGGGTTTTAAGAGATCAATTCTCATGATGAAACCGCATTATATATCAGATAATTAGCATTTGATTCGTATTATCTGATATGGATGGTGTTTTGTCAATAAGAATCGACCAGGCAGTTACCAAGCAAAGCTTGCTGCCCCCTCAAGGGAGTGCTTCGCGATCCCCGTAATCCATCTCTGTGATCGTTCCCATCACAAACCAGGTGCCGTCGCCATCAATGGTGAAAATTGCATCCTCAAAATTGTTTGGAGTGACGGTTTCTGTTGGCGTGGGTGTCGATGGTATGTATGGGTGCCGTC
>JBDLJO010000363.1:0-2016 GCA_039714275.1 Chloroflexota bacterium
GTGATCACCTTTGGAACGCTGCCTGGTGCGCAAGCCTGGTTGGAAGAAACCTGCGCTCCGCTGCGAGTTATCCTTGACCCTGAGCGGGAAGTTTACCAGGCTTACGAGTTAGAACGATCGTATCTGCGAGCGTGGGGGTTGAAGACCATGTGGCGCTATGTGCTCCTTTTGGCTGCCGGGCGAAAGTGGCGCGGCATCCAGGGCGATTCGGCGCAAATGGGGGGTGATTTTATTGTAGATTCGGAAGGAATCATCCGCCTGGCTTACCGCAGCCACGACCCTACTGACAGACCATCAACAGAAGATTTGATCAGGTGTATAGAGCAAACCCATCATGCGTGATTAGAACCCCCTATCTGGTTTAAAATGCATCTGAATATCTAGCAGGGGGGATTAAGATTATTCTTTTTTGTTCGAGGTGAGAATATTTTCAGCGTTCTACTTCAAAGCCCGGACCGGAGTCTTCTTCGAGGTCAACGAGGATCTCCTGACCGCCAAAGCCATCCAGGATATCGTGGGCGCGCACGGTCAGCAGTGTAATTCCATCGGGGATGAGGATACCGCTTTGAAAACGGGTGAAAGGCTGCTCATTTACATGTGGATGGGCCAACAAACGGGTGAAAGAATCATCGGGATCGACTTTAAGTATGGTCCCGTCGGGGGCAACCACGTCCCAGCCATCAGCATAATCGTCCCAGCCGGTGTCGGGATGTTCTACGGTGACATAGAAAGTCCAAGATCCACTCACTCCCAATACAGCTCGCACGTGAATGACATCGGCATCGGGCTGGTTACCTGATGGCTCGGTTGGTTCTGCTGCAGGTACTGCGGTAGGCGATGCTGCTTGCGCCGTATTGGTTGGTAATATTTCAGTTGGTACAAGCGCAGATTGCGGGGTTGGTTCTGAATCAGATTGTGATATAAGCTCAGGCGTAGGGGTATTTTTCAGACTGCAGGCGGTTAATAGGGCAATCGATAGGGGAATGAATATAACTTTAATTATTGACATATTGTTTACGCTCACTATTATTGATGCTTTTCCCAGAGAAAATCTTACTTTTCCTTTTACTCAATGATGGATTACAGTCTATCACTTTTCAGACCCTGGTTGTGCATTTGCGTGCGAAAAAAATATTATTTTCGATGTTTTATTGATTCATCCTTTTATACTAACAAATTTTATTACGTTTGACACACTCTATTGGATAGATATCCTTGACAGGGGTGTTCAATTTTCCTATCATTACCGCTTAAGTCTAAAACAAAGGGTTCTATAGGTGTTCTCTTTAATTTTTGATATTAAACTAATAGGTAAGGAGTTATTATGGAAAACGAGAAATATGGACTAAAGCTGTTCATGGCCGGTTTAAAGTTCAGCAAATCCGAAATGGCTGAGGAATGCAGTAAAGAAAAGAACACAAACCCAGCTGTATTGATGATTGCACTTTCGGTCATATTGGGAACGGTGATTGCTTTTTTCAAAGGTAATGGCGGTTCCAGCGGCTTTGGTAGGATGGGTCTAACCGGGATGGATGCAGCTATTGCTGAATTTGGTAGTTTGGTAATAGGATCCTTTCTCAGTGCATTGATCATGGTGTATGTGATTCGTATTTTCAAGGTGAAGCCATCTTATGCTGAAATCATACGAGTATACGGCGCTGCCACAACCTGGACTGTGATCAAGATTATTCTTCTTGGTTTAATTCTTCCGGCAAGTTTCGGCATGTTAGGTATCGCCTTCTGGCTGGCATATAATTTCTCTGTCATGTTTGGTCTGACAGGCTTAACCAAAATAAAACTTTGGCAATCATTCATCAGCATTGTGCTTACTTTTGCAGTCGTTTTTGGCATTATGATGCTTTACGGTGTGATCGTTGGATCCATTTTTGGTTAGAAAATAGCTGCAGATAGCGAAGCTGCAGTGTTCGAAAAAATGAGGCAAAATTGACTAATAACCCCTAGGCGCTTAGCCAAGATACCTCAAAGAGCATGTACAAGAACCAAAGAAAAAGTAAA
>JBDLJO010000364.1:0-2006 GCA_039714275.1 Chloroflexota bacterium
TACTTCACGACGGTTTGCCTTTATGGATGGCGAATTGGCCCTGCCGATGGCCGAACAAGGGCGATTGGTTTCGGCGTTTGTCCCCGTTGTTTTGGGCTGTTCACACGCCTGTACGTACTGCATCATCCCGTATAAACGCGGTATTGAGCGCAGTCGTCCGGTTGGGGATATAACCGCTGAAGTGCGCTCAATGGTAGACCAAGGTGTAAAAGAAATTACGCTGCTGGGACAGATTGTTGATCGATACGGTGCCGATATACCCGATGGACCAAATTTGGCAGCTTTGCTGCGTATTCTTGATCAGGTTGACGGGTTGAAACGCATCCGATTCTTGACCTCACACCCTAATTGGATGGATCCCGAACTGCTCGATGTGGTTGCCGAACTGCCAAAAATAATGCCCCATATTGAGGTGCCTGTCCAGGCCGGTGATGATGATGTGCTTACCAACATGCGCCGCGCCTATACTGCCGACGATTACCGTGCCTTGATTGCGGATATTCGCAGGCGTATACCTGGCGTTTCTATTGCTACAGATATCATCGTTGGTTTCCCCGGTGAAACAGCAGCCCAATTTCAAAATACCTATGACCTGCTGGCTGATCTCAAAATGGATGTAGCTCATCTTGCGCGCTATTCCACGCGCCCCGGCACGGTTGCCGATCGCCGCATGGTTGATGATGTCAGCGACGAAGAGAAATGGGAACGCTTTCGGGTATTAGAGGAACTGCAAGAGGGTATTGCCACCAAAATTAACGGCCGCTATCTTGGTGAAATTACCGAAGTGCTGTTTGAGGGTAAAGTGCGCGGCCGCTGGCGAGGGCGCACCCCGACAAATAAACTGGTTTTTGTTGAATCTGATAACGATCTGCGCGGTCAAATACTGCCGGTAACCATCACCTGGGCAGGCCCTTGGTCTATGCAGGGGGCGCTGCCTGTCTTTGGCGTTGATTCTCTGGCTTAATTAAATTTTGAGCCAACCAGGATTTTGCGGGCCGCTCACTAGAACAAAATTGGGCAGTTTGGCCATCCATTGGCGTGATGCTCTAATGGATTTTAATAAAAAAACGAGCCATGTCTATTAAACATGGCTCGAAAAATAACCAGGGGAACTATAAATCAGTTTTCTTCGTTGTTTTCTTCTTCGCTTTCTACTTCACCTTCCACGTCGATTTCTTCTACGCTTTCGACATCACCATAGAACAGGTCGAGTCCCAGGTACAATAATTCGGATACGCCGCGCAATAACAAGAAATAAAAGAGTGCAATAGCAGGCTTGAAGAGCAAACCTGAATAAGCAACAATGCGCTCAAAAATCCCAGGGGGCATTTGTAAAGGCCAGTTTGCTATGATCGAGCGTACATCATCGCCAAAATTGAGTAAATAGAGCACAAGCAAAGCCCAACCAATGGCGTTTGACCATGCCGCAATACGCAGCACAGCTTTTTCATTGTGGAAAGTAGTTTTTTCTGACATAATTTTCTCCAATAAGTTTATTTGATGATCAATATTATACTGCTATTATCCCCATTACGCTCAATTTAAATTCTTTTTCTATTCTTCTAAAGTTACCTAAAGCTCCTGATTTCATTATTTCAAGAAATCATGCTAGCATGGTAGAATCACGATATAGTTTTGTGATACCAGAACAGGGATAAACTTATGACGAAACAAGAAGCACCTAAAGATGTTATTGAATCGTATCGTAAAAGCCAAGAGCGCTCTCGACGAGCGCCGCTCATTTTCGCGTTGGCAGCCTTTTTGTTGATTGCCGGAGCCGCTGTGCTGATTTTTTGGCTCACAGGAGCAGACACAACAAATATCTCCTTATCGTCAATTTTTGCAACAGATACACCAACACCAACCGCAACGGCAACCGCGACTCAGGTACCGCCAACCGGGACTCCTACCCAAACACCCACCCCGCTGCCGCCCACGGACACTCCTGAGCCAACAATAGAGCCAACCCGGTCTGGACCGGTGATTTATATTGTTGAAGAAGGCGA
>JBDLJO010000365.1:0-2004 GCA_039714275.1 Chloroflexota bacterium
TGGTGGTGATGGTTGGCAAAGAACAATACCCAGATGTAGGTTCCGTCCCTGACCCTGAGATCAGAAAATTCATTCAAGATACCGTGATTGAGTGGGAGAACGAGGATTAGGGAAACTTCCCAAATATCTGCATTTACATTAAATTTAAAGCCCCTCGGAGGTTTCGCTTCCAAGGGGCTTTTTGATATTCATATAAGCAGGAAACGATTATCCCACATTAATCCAGGAAGAAAATTCGGTTTGGATGCTGGCCAGGAGAGCCGTTTTTTCTTTTTTGGGTAAGAAAGCAGCCCGGGCCCCAGCTGCAATACAGTTACCCAAAACTGACAGTGGTAGACCTAAACGCTCAGATGCAAGATAAAACTCATCCCCCAGGGTGATATTTGAAATCGAGGGATCGTCTGCATTCAATGAAATATTTAATCCTAAATCCAGTAGATGCCGCAGCGGATGTGCATCCAACGATGCCACAACACCTGAATGATAATTGCTGGTCAAACAAACTTCGAAGGGAATAGCGCGCTCCAGCGCTAAGGCCACAGCCCGCTGGTCTTCCAATACACGGACACCGTGACCGATACGCATGGCGCTGAGTTCTTCTATGGCTTCAACAACATTGGCGGCGCCATCCCATTCCCCAGCATGAACCGTAATCTTTAGGCCACTCTGACGGGCTTCTCGAAAAATCCCAACAAAGGGTTTGGCTGAGAATTCAGCCTCATTGCCGGCTAAATCCAGACCGACAATATGCTTATCTATTCGGTCAGCGGCCAAATGAGCCACTTTTTCGGCCAAACCTGTGCTTTCGTGGCGGTTAACACTGACAATTAATCGGGTGGTTAGACCCCAGGCATCTTGTCCTGCCTGGGCACCAGCAATAACCCTGTCGATCACTTCAGCTAAAGGAAAATTTCCCGCCCGGCTTAAAGCCACAGGTGTGAAGCGCAGTTCCAAATAGCGGACATTATCTTGAGCTGCATCTTCGATCGCTTCCCGGGTAATACGCTCAATAATCTCGGGAGAACGATAAAACTGACGCAGGACAGCAAATTTCGACAGGATATTCTGATAAGTATAGGGGTCGTGATCACCAACCTGGACTAACGAACGCAGCGCTGCAATCCCGTTGGTAGGGATATTATAAGCGGCAGCGGTCTCCATCAAAGTTTTAACGCGTAAAGAACCTTCCAAGTGGCGATGAAGTTCCACTTTGGGCAAAGCCTGGTAAAACGACAGAGGCCGCGGTGCTTGCTTAACAGCCATAGTATGATTCCCACTAAGTATTTAGAAAAACGATATCAAATAAAATTGTTTCCCAGCGTAACTTCTCTAGCGCCGGCGCCGTTTTTTACCTTTTTTTCTGGGCGGCTTTTGTGCCGATGACGAAGTTCCTGCCGGCGCTCCTTTTTGGACTGCAGTTGCAGCCTGCACCATGCTGGCATCACTGGGTTGGAAGGTGAACATGCGGGTGACCATGCTGGTGCGCATATCACGCAGCAGTTGTCTAAACATATCGAAGGCTTTGTTTTTATACTGCACAAGGGGGTCACGCTGGGCATAGGCTTCTAATCCGATAGCAACCCGCAGGGCTTCCATTTGGGTTAGATATTCAATCCATAAACCGGAGATCACACGCAGCAAAAGCTCGCGGTAGATTTTTGTTAACGCTTGACGCCCTAATTCATCTGCGACTTGAACCTGAAGATCCGTATCCAAGGATTGAAGTTGGTGATCCTTAACATCGGCAAAGACTGGAGCACTCAGCGCTTTTTCCATGCTGGCGCGTGAATCGGCATCCAAATCAAGGAGTTGATCTTTTTCCAAACGCTTTAATTCGCTGGAGCCCCAAGCATCATAGATCGCCTGCTGTGCGCCTTCAAGGTGCGCTAAAACACGCTCGTTGGTGCCCTCATCGGGACGGTCAGCCAGGGTGTTGGCGGCTAAATATAAATAGGTTAAACGCGTTGTGCTTTGCCAGGTGCGTTTACGCGATTTTTTATCGAA
>JBDLJO010000366.1:0-1996 GCA_039714275.1 Chloroflexota bacterium
CCACAGTGACCGCTGTTGCAGCCATTTTTGGTGCCGGTCAACCCCAGATAGTTGCGCAAAAAATCCATCAGGCTCAGCGTTGGTGATACTTCCGCTTGGACGGATTCGTTATTTACCGTGAGTTCGATATGGATCAATTCGGACATAGGACAAAACCTTTTCCACTAAAATTTAGGCGTAACGGGTTGATTCAATTAACAATCACACTTACCATGGATTGTTCGGGCTTGGGATTATAAAGGCCACTCCTGGGTCTTTGTAATAGCCTTCATTTTTCCCTGATCAACCATCTTGCCGTGGCTGATAACATGGGCCGGTGCTTCATGGTTGCGCAGTGCCTCAAGTACATTGGGCTCTTCCAGCACGACAATGTTGGCGGGTGCGCCGATTTTGATTTCGAAATTATCCAGACCAATGCATTGCGCCGCTTTGGTAGAAATCATATCGTAGAGCGTCTCCATATCGGTCCTGGTGGTCATCCACAATAGATGTGAAACCAGGAAAGCGACTTCTAACATATTATTGCGGCCGTAGGGATAGTAGGCATCGGAGATATCATCCATGCCCAGGCAAACCAAGACCCCTTCTTCAAGCAGTTCGCGCACACGAGCATGCAGTGGACCGGTGTGCGGGTCGCTGACCACGCCCATTTGAGCTTGCTTCAATAAAGCGGCAATTTTTTGCAAATAAGGTTTGGGGTACATCGACATCGCTCGCGCATGATGCGCCAAAGAACGACCGTGCCAGCCGCGCTTGATCGTTTCCAGGGCCATCAATTCCAAAGAACGCAGACCAGGGTCGCCGGCATCATCAACCAGCATCGAGACCGGTTTATCAAATTCCTCGGCGATGTCATAACAAACTTTGACATGTTCGGCAATATCCGCGTCGGTAAACTCGATCCAGGGGATTCCGCCGACCACATCTGCACCCAAGGCCATCGCCTGGCGAACCAGATCAGCCGCCCCGGGTTCACGCACGATGCCATCTTGTGCAAAAGCCACCACCTGAATATCGACGATATCCTTGAACTCTTCCCGGGCCCGAAGCAGGGCTTTTACACCGATCAACTTGGCCTTGTTGTCAACATCAGCAAAAGCTCGAATATGTGTACCGCCATAAACGGCTGATAGGGCTACAGCTTTGCGCACGTTTTTAATGATCCAGGACTCATCGTAAGATTCCTTCACCCTGGCAGCTAATTCAATCGCTGTCATCGCTTTACCCATGTCAGCAGCGTGGTAATCCTGTAAAGCCAGCTCATCCATCATCGGCAAGGTGTAGACCTTACACAAGTGAAGATGCGTGTTGACGAAGGCTTCGGTGACCAGGTTGCCCTGGGCATCAATCATGGTTTCAGCATCGCCATTTAGGTTTTCGGCGAGCGCAGTGACCTTGCCCCCTTGGATGCCGATATCATAACGATTTTCTGGCTGACCGCGCAGTTGACAATTCTTGATCAAGATGTCGAATTTATCCATTTATCAATCCTTTGTTTCCGTGACTAATTTTAATCTCACGCCATATTTTGCCGGCTAAGTTTCTCCAGGCTTTCCACGTGCGCAGGATTGCAGGCATCGCCATGCTTGGTTTTTGGCATGGTTTCTTTTTTGGCCATCAAAGCATCATAACGATCATCATCAACAAATGCTACACAGCGTCCGATGCTGGCCTCTCCATCCACAAAGCGCCAGGGGAAGAAACCGATCTGTACCCGTTCGTTCAACAGCAGGTCAATATCCCCGCCCAGGCACTCCGCATGGATGATCCCATGGGGGAACATCTCGATATGCATCAGCTGGTATTTGCTGTCATCAAAAACTTCACCTAGGGGTTTGCCAAATTTCTTTTGGAATACTTGTTCTGCTTCCCGGGCCTGACGCGGCATCCAATCCCGGATGATGGTATTCATCGGATGATCCGCGCTGCCGCAGTCTACGCCAATCCAGCGCAGTTTCTTGGCTTTTGCCCATTCGGCAAATTCACGGTCGGGTCC
>JBDLJO010000367.1:0-1982 GCA_039714275.1 Chloroflexota bacterium
AATGACATCACCCGTATGCCTCCCCATCAAATCTGCCGGATGGGCCTGACAAGAACGTTTCAAAGGGAAACCACCTTCCCGGGTTTATCTGCGTTTGATAATGTTCTGGTTGCAATTGAACATTCTAAAACTGCGGCCGGACAGCGGGAAAATGAAATGCTTTCAGAGCAGGCTCTTGATATTGTGGGTTTTCCCAAAACAATGCACAATATCCCAGCAGAGACCCTGCCATTATTCAACCGCAAGCAATTGATGCTGGCCGGGGCTTTGGCCTTTTCTCCCCGTCTCATTCTACTTGATGAACCTGCTTCCAGTTTAACAAAACCAGAAATTGAAAAACTGAAGAAGATCATTATCCGGATAAATCAGGGCGGTGTTTCCATTTTGTTAATTGAACACGTCCTGGCTTTGCTTATTGATGTCTCCCAGCGGCTGTTGATTCTGAACCATGGCAAAATGCTCAGTATGGGTGAACCGGACAAAGTCATTAAAGAGGCAAGCGTAATCGAAGCATATTTAGGCAATCAGGGAAAAGAAAATGCAACCACTTCTTAAGGTAACCGGCCTTAGTGGCGGATATGACCCGGTCCGGGTGTTTCAAAAAGTATCCATGACAATGAAAGCCGGGACAAATATCGGCTTATTCGGCCCCAATGGTCATGGGAAAACAACATTTTTAAAAACATTGTCCGGCGTTCTCGACCCATGGGAAGGCAGCATTACATTTTTGGGGAGGCAATTAAATACCATTGAAAAAAACCGGCACCGGGTGAGCCGAAATTTCAATTATGATGCGTTACAGCTCCCGCTAATGAGTCCTAAAAAAGTGGTCGGAGAGGGTCTGATCCAGGTGCCGCAAGGGAATTTGCTCTTTCCTGAACTGACCATCCAGGAAACGTTGACCCTTGCAGGGGGTGTCTCAGGCACAACTTTTCAAACCGGGAAGACCCTGTCTTTTGTAAAAGGACTTTTCCCCATTTTGGGTGAACGGCATGACCAGAAAATAAAATCTTTATCAGGAGGTGAACGACAGATGGTTGCCATAGGAGTCGGACTCATGGGCAGGCCAAAGTTGCTCATTCTTGATGAACCCACTTTGGGGCTGGCACCCAAAGTGAAACTCCATTTAAAAGATGCGATCAAGACCATTACAGAATCAGGCATACCCATTATCCTGGTGGAGCAGGATATTGAATTATTGCTGAATTCGGTAGATACACTATATCTGTTTGACCACGGGAATATTTCTGCGCCAATACGCAAAGAAGATATGCCGGATCAACACGAAATTATGGATATGTACTTTGGAAATGAGAGGCCGTCATGACTTTGCAAGCCTTTCTTTACACCCTGGCCAGCGGATTGGTTTTAGGCTCACTCTATGCTCTGATGGCAACGGGATTAGCCGTTGTCTGGACCACGCTGGGTATTTTTAATTTTTCACATGGGGTTTTTATCTCGGCAGGTGCCTATATCGCATGGCAGGTTGCAGATACCGCCGGATGGGGATTGGGTTTGACTGTGGCCGCTGTTACTGCCGTTGTGTCTGTTTTCAGTATTGGTATCCTTTTTCAAATATTTCTTATCCGGCCGTTTCAAAAAAAAGCCAACCTTGTACTGCTGGCCGTTATTACTACCCTTGCAGGCTCTTCTTTGCTGGAAAATACAGCCATTCTTCTCTGGGGTGGCAGATCCAAACAGCTGCCCCGGGTCATCGATGGCAATGTATCGTTGTTCGGGGTAACAATTTCAGCCCATGAGGGATTGATTATCCTTCTCGTCCCGGTGCTTATTACGATGCTGTGGTTTTTTCTGCACAAAACCCATTTGGGGTTGTCTATGCGTGCCGTAGCCCAGAACCGTGAATCCGCCGAGCTGATAGGCTTGAACATTCAGGGGCTTTATATGATGGCGTTTGGAATATCAGCCGCCCTGGCTGGTCTGGCCGGCGTTTTTCTGGGGTCAATCCGTTTTATTACACC
>JBDLJO010000368.1:0-1980 GCA_039714275.1 Chloroflexota bacterium
GGTATTGAAGCTGGATTAGTGATCATCACTGCTGATGACCCGGCGATGCATTCTTCGCAAAATGAACAAGATAATCGTAATTATGCCAAATTTGCCAGAATTCCATGCCTTGATCCTGCTGATAGTCAGGAAGCAAAAGATATGATCGGGACAGCTTTTGAGCTGAGTGAGCGTTTTGATACTCCTGTGTTTGTGCGCCCGACAACACGAATTTGTCATACCAGTTCTTTGGTTGAGACTAGCACTAAGCAATTCAAGGCACCTGAACCAGGTAAATATCCACGCAACCATCAGAAATATGTCATGGTTCCTGATAACGCTAGAAGTAGGCATCCTGTCATTGAGCAAAGATTATTGGATATTGCCAACTTCGCAGAATCGTTTGAAATTAACAGAGTTGAAATGCGAAAAACAGCATTAGGAGTTATCACCAATGGTATTACTTATCAGTTTGCTAGAGAAGTATTCCCTGATGCGAGTATTCTTAAATTGGGAATGTCATTTCCGCTACCTAGGGAAATGATCAGCGATTTTGCCATGCGGGTAGATAAATTGATTGTGCTAGAGGAATTAGATCCATTCATTGAGGAACAGGTTTTATTGATGGGTATAAAACTTTACCGTCCTGAAAAATGGTCTGGTGGGCAGTACCCACATATGAAATCAATATTCCCTTTGATTGGAGAATTAAATCCAAAGATTGTACGAAAGCATGCTATTGAGGCCGGACTTTTAATCCACGATACTGAAATACCAAAAAAATACGAATCGGTTCCCATCGCGGCGCCAGAAAAAGAATTAAATAAAATTGCCCTTACAAAAGATTTGCCAAAACGGCCGCCAGTATTGTGCCCGGGATGTCCTCATCGTAGTACATTCTATATTTTGAATAAACTTAAGCGTCCTGTTAATGGGGATATCGGTTGTTATACCTTAGGTGTTGTACCACCTTTGAGTGCAATGGATACATGCGGTTGTATGGGGGCTAGTATTGGTGTTGCGCATGGTGGAGCTAAATCTGGAGATAGCGAGCGACATATTGCGGTAATTGGAGATTCAACCTTTTTCCATACAGGGATTCAAGCACTAATTAATGTAGCCTATAATCAAAGCAATGTGATTACCATTATTATGGACAATCGGATTACGAGCATGACAGGGCAGCAAGAGAATCCTGGATCGGGATTGACTCTTCAAAACCAAACAACGCATGATGTGGACATTGAAGCACTCATAAGCGCTATCGGGATAAAGACGGTAAAGCGAGTGAGTGCATACGATGTTGAAGCTATTGAGACCACATTAAAGACATGGCTAAAAGACGAAAAACCAGCGGTATTGATTACCGATCAGGCTTGTGTGCTGGTTCCAGAAGAGCGCAAGAAATATTTGCCGTTAAAAGTGATATCTGAAGACTGCAATGGCTGCACTATTTGCTTCCGTATCGGATGTCCTGCGATTCTAAAATCTGATGTTTTAGATCCAAAACACAAGCGCCCACTAGCAGATATTGATCCTTTGCTTTGTACGGGATGTGAAATTTGTGCGCAAGTATGTCCGCGGGATGCAATATTGTTTAGAGAGCAGATTTTGGCTTTAGAAGAATAATCGTCGAAATATTAACAAAGCCGAGGTAAAAATGATGAATATTAGGTTATTGCTTGTAGGAGTCGGAGGGCAGGGGACTATTTTGGCAAGTAATGTGCTTGCTGAATTGGGAGTAAGGCTAGGCTATGATTGCAAAAAAGCAGAAGTGCATGGTATGTCGCAGCGTGGAGGCAGTGTTATATCTCACGTGCGTTGGGGGGAACAAGTTTTTTCACCGATCATTCCCAATGGTGAAGCGGATATTTTAGTAGCTTTTGAAAAATTGGAGGCTATGCGTTTTGCAAACGGATTGCATGCCGGCGGAATTGTGTTGATCAACGATTATGATATTGCACCCGTGACGGTTAGCTCGGGTAATGGTAAATATCCTGA
>JBDLJO010000369.1:0-1979 GCA_039714275.1 Chloroflexota bacterium
TGATTGTTTTTCAGCCAAGGATGTGATAATTTCCTGGAGTGATTTTCTTGGTTGGGGCGTTTTCTGAAGGCTGGTAATTGATTTGCGAACTTCAA
Organism: Chloroflexota bacterium; assembly: GCA_039714275.1. GTDB lineage: Bacteria > Chloroflexota > Anaerolineae > Anaerolineales > UBA11858 > JBDLJO01. The sequence continues at coordinate 96 of JBDLJO010000369.1, forward strand.
TCGAAGCTTGACCAACAATTTCACGGATATTTCCCAGCGCATCTAATAATTTTACGTCAGACTCTGATGGGATTAATTCGACCGTCTGATCGACTTTTAATCCAATCAGGTTAATTATTTGGGCTACGCCATCGTGAATATTAGCGGCAATGCGCTGACGTTCCTCGAGCGCTGCTGCCCATTCTAGCTGCTTGGTGAGATTAGCATTTTCCAGCGCGCCTGCGGCCTGAGAAATAAAGCTTTCCACAAGTTCAACATCTTTAGCGTGCCAGGTTTTATTTTCACGTTGGTCCATGATGAAAAGAAATTCAGTTGGACCATTGATGCCCCATATCGGAGCACATAACAGGGAACGAAAATCTAATGCCCGTTTCCAGGCTTCAGGAACTCGGGGATCCTGCTGAATATCATTGATCGCGATAGAGTTCCCCGTTGTGCACAATTCATCAAGCAGACTATAAGCAGGAAAATTTCTTGATAAGAGGTCTTCAGTTCCTGGTTTTATCCCAGTACTCGAAATAATTTCAAGCCTATCATTTTGCTCTTCCCAATGGATAATACAGGCCATCTGACAGCCCGTCAGTTTGGCAGATTGTGTGACAATCTCCTGGTGTATTTGTTCTTGATCGAGTGTTGAGCCTAATTTGACGCTGGCTTTGTGGAGTGTGCTAAGTTCTTTGGCCCAAATTTCAACTTCCTGAAATAAGTGTGCATTTTCAACAGCCATAGCGATCTGATGACATACAGCTCCCAACAATTCCAAGTTTGTTTCATTTAATGGATTTGTTATTTTCGATCCAAGCGTTAAAGCACCGACAATTCTATTTTTCAAGTTTAATGGAGCACTAATCAGTGATTTGATTTTCTCCCGCTCAATGTGAGTATATTTGTGCTGAGATCGGTTGGACAAATTTTGAATAATGATTTGTTTTTCATCAATCGCTTTGATGGCTATTTTTTCAAGTATACATTCTTCTTTGATGCATAGTTCCACATCATCTTGAGACAGCCGACCACGATAAGACCCAAGGGTTAATACCTTTTGTTGCCGGTCTAGAAGAAATACTAATCCCAATTCCATAGATAATACGGGGATGATCTTGTCGAGCGCCAAATTGAGGATTGTCTCCAGGTCAAGTGATTGACTCAAGGAATCCGCAATCCCATTTTGAGCAACCAACATGGCTGTTCGCTCGTGAACCAGTTCTTCAAGGTGATTGCGGTAATTCTGCAATTTATCTTCAGCTTTTTTCTTTTCAATGGCCATCTCTTTCAAGTACACAAAACCAAAGATGGGTATGGCCATGATATGGAAAGCATTGCTCACGGGACAGAGGACGCAGCTATATTCGTTATGTGATGTATAGCTTAATAAAAGCAAGGCCTCGCTTATGAAAAGAAAACCTAAGGCGAGACTGACAACCTTTTGCAGCCAACCGCGTTCCCAGATCAAGATAAAGATCGCAGCCGTAATCAGGCAAAAAGAAAGGATGTGAAAAACCAGGGATTCCGGTGTTTCATTGAAATGAGAACCAGGGTTTGCGAAAGCAAATCTAGGCCAGGTGATAAAAGTCACCACCATTGTCAGAATGGTTGTTGAGATGCCAAACCGCAGGTAGGCACGAGATAAACGTTCGTTTTGCAATGCGAATCGCAAGAAACCTCCGGCAACAACCACCACCGAGGTCATCTCCAGACCTTGTTCTAGAGGGTGAAAATAAATATCTTCGCCGCCGAAGTCCAGGAAGCCGGTAATTTTCCTGATCGTCAATCCAAGCATGATCAATTCACGCGTCAAAGCAAAACCAAACCCCCAGATAAGCAATTTCTCGCGCGGCAAATCCTGATCTCTCTGCCGCAACCAGGAAATAACCAAGAGCACAA
>JBDLJO010000370.1:0-1955 GCA_039714275.1 Chloroflexota bacterium
ATCATTTTCTTAATCCCCGTCGCTATGCTTCTCAGCATGATGACCATTACCCATTTTAAGTTTTTAAGGAGAAACAAATGTATCTTCTCAATAAATCGTGGTAGACAAAATCCAAATATGATTCTATCATAAGCCAACCGTTACAAACCGCCCAAAAAAGAGACAAAATGACGCTGATTGACTTTGATCCAAATCAAATACAAGACCTTGAAGGAGCGCAAAAAGCGTTGGTTCTGGTTTTGAATCTGGTTGAAGAAGTCAAACAGGAAAACGCCCAACTCCGAGAAATAATACAGGAACAACGAGACGAAATAAACAGATTGAAGGGAGAGCAAGGGAAGCCAGACATCAAGCCCAGCAAGAAAAAAGAGGAACAAAAAGACCATTCTTCAGAAAAAGAACGGCGGAGGCCAAAGAAATGGAAGAAAGGGAGCAAGTTGGACAAGATCAAGGTGGACGATGAAAAGGTTCTGTCTGTGGACAAAAGCAAATTGCCAGACGATGCTGAATTCAAAGGATACGAATCGGTTGTAATACAAGACCTAAAAATTGAAACGAACAACATCCGTTTTAAAAAAGAAAAGTACTACTCTCCGTCAACAGGAGAAACCTGGATCGCGCCCTTGCCAACCGGCTACGAAGGGGAATTTGGGCCGCAAGTCAGGTCATTGATTATGACGCTGTATCATGGCTCCAATATGACCGAATCGAAAGTGGCAGAGTTTTTGTCCAATATGGGGATATTCATATCAGATGGACAGGTCTCCAATCTCCTAATCAAGAAGAAAGAGGTGTGGCACGCCGAAAAAGACGAGATTTATCGGGCGGGGATGGAGAGCGGTCGTTATCAGCATATTGACGATACCAGTACACGGGTAGATGGAGAGAACCAGTATTGTCATATCGTGGGGAATTCGTTATATACCGCCTACTTCACTCGACCACGCAAAGACAGGTTAACCATCATTAACGTGCTTCAAAATCTGTCCGAATCGCAATTTTTGCTCAACAGTTACACAAAGCAATGGCTGGAAACCTTCAAAACACCAAAATGGGCACGCCGTCTGATTGAACAATGGCCGCAAAATGAGTGGTTGGCCCATGAACGTATTGAGGAATGGATAGCAACCGATTTAGCTCGTTTAGGGAAACAACAAAAAGCGCGAGTGCTGGAAGCGGCTGCATTAACCGCTTACCATGCCCAAACGACGATGCCGGTTCTTGAAGTATTGATGAGCGACGACGCGCCGCAATTCAAATGGTTGAGCAAAGAACAAGCGCTTTGCTGGATTCATGATGGACGGCATTACAAGAAATTGACCCCTCATGTACCATACCATCAAAAGTTGTTGGCTGATTTTCGAGGCAAGTATTGGGAGTATTATACCGAATTAGAACAATACCGAGCGACGCCCAACGAGACCGACGCTGTTCAATTGCGTCAGAAATTTGACACTCTGTTCAGCACCGTTACCGGTTACAACAATTTAGACGAGCGGATCGCTAAAACCAAAGCCAAGAAAAAAGAATTGTTGTTGGCTCTGGAATATCCAGAGATACCGTTGCATAATAATCCAGCAGAATTGGGGGCACGCCAACGGGTACGCAAGCGGGATGTGAGTTTTGGTCCCCGAACAAAAGAGGGTGTACAGGCGTGGGACACCTTTATGACGTTGGCAGAAACAGCCAAGAAGTTAGGGGTCAGTTTCTACGCCTACATTTATGACCGGGTTTCTGAAAGCTATACGTTACCAAATTTGGCGGACATGATTCGGCAACGATCCCCTGCCTTTTATCCTGTTCATGCCCCCACGCCTCCATAAATTCTCCTTTCCCCCGAAATATTGAGAAGATACGGTGAACGCAGATAAAAACTACTTTCTTCCATCCGCGTTCATCCGTATCCGTGTTTACATAACTATCGACAAAAAGTTGTCGATGCGGGCGCGTAAGCG
>JBDLJO010000371.1:0-1950 GCA_039714275.1 Chloroflexota bacterium
GTCAGGGGGGTGACATCCAAGAGCAAAACATCTTTGACATCGCCACCCAAGACACCACCCTGGATTGCCGCGCCGAGGGCAACGACTTCATCGGGGTTAACGCCCTTGTGAGGCTCTTTGCCAAAGAATTTCTTGACGGCATCATGGACAGCCGGCATACGGGTCATACCACCAACCAAGACAACTTCGTTGATCTCTTTGGCTTTCATGCCAGCATCATCCAACGCTTGCTGGAGAGGGGCAATTGAGCGCTGAATCAAGTCGGCGGTTAACTGCTCCAGTTTGGCACGGGTCAATTTAAGGACCAGGTGTTTGGGGCCGGAGGCATCTGCGGTGATATACGGCAGATTGATCTCGGTTTGCTGCAGACTGGAAAGTTCGATCTTGGCTTTTTCGGCAGCTTCTTTTAAGCGCTGCAGAGCCTGGCGATCTTCACGCAGATCAATGCCGTTATCCTTTTTGAATTCATCTGCCAAGAAGGTGATCACGCGCTCATCGAAATCATCGCCACCCAAGAAGGTATCACCAGCAGTGGATTTGACCTGGAAAACGCCTTCGCCAACATCCAAGATGGAAATGTCAAAGGTACCGCCGCCCAAGTCATAAACTGCGATGGTTTCATTTTGCTTGCGATCTAAACCGTAGGCCAGCGATGAGGCAGTTGGTTCATTGATGATGCGTAAAACTTCCAAGCCAGCGATCTTGCCAGCATCCTTGGTGGCGTTACGCTGGGCATCATTAAAATAAGCCGGCACGGTAATTACGGCCTGATCAACGGTTTCGCCCAAATAGGCTTCGGCGTCCGTTTTAATCTTAGCCAAAATCATGGCAGAAATTTCCGGTGGGGAATAATCCTTACCATCTAGTTCGACGTGAATATCACCATTTGATGCCTTGGTGACATCATAAGGCACCATTCCGATGGTACGCTGCACTTCGGGATCTTTATACTTCCCGCCCATGAGGCGTTTGATCGAAAAGATGGTGTTCTGCGGGTTAACCACAGCCTGGTTGCGAGCAGGTCGACCAACCAAGCGCTCGTGGTTTTTATTAACCGCAACAACCGACGGCACCAAACGTTCGCCCTCCGCAGAGGGGATGATAACCGGTTCACCACCTTCAACAACAGCGGCGGCGGAGTTGGTTGTTCCTAAGTCAATTCCAATGATTTTTCCCATAATTTGTTCCTCCAAAATTGTTTATCACAATTTAATTGATTTTTATAAATAATTTTTAATACCTATGCAGCTATCCTGACCGTAGCCGGGCGCAGTACGCGCTCGCCAATCATATAGCCACGCTGCAGGACTTCAATAATTTGATCACTCTCGTGATCGTCACTTTCGGTTTGCATGATAGCTTCATGCAGGTTGGGGTCGAAAGTCTCACCTTCGGGGGTCATGGGGATGACACCCTCGGATTCTAAAAGATTAAGCATTTTGCGATAGATCAGTTCAACACCATCAGCCCAAAGCGCCCCATTTTCATCAGTCGGGCGATCGGTCAAAGCACGCTCTAAATCATCTACTATTGGCAAATAGCGTTTGATGAGGTCGCCGGTAATATTTTTCCGATTTTGGATGCGGTCACGCTCAACGCGTTTGCGGTAATTGGTGAGTTCAGCACGGGAACGCTGCCAACCATCCAGGTATTCGGCTGATTTGGACTCGCTTTCTTCCAGGGAAGCCTGAAGGTTAGCGATCTGCTCGGGAGATAAATCTATAACGACCTCAGGGGCATCTTGATCACCCGATTCGGGCAGATCATTTTGGTCTTCGATCTGAATGTCTTCTTCAATAACCGCTTCGTCTTTAACCGCAGCCGTTTTGGTTTTCTTTTTCTTTGTCATAATCTCGTAGTAATCCTCTCATCAGATAATGTTTCGCCAACCAAGTCGCCGAGTAAATTGCCGACAAATTGAATTGTGGAAATCGTGTTTGCATAAGGCAT
>JBDLJO010000372.1:0-1950 GCA_039714275.1 Chloroflexota bacterium
TTGGTTCTGATTCTTGTTGCCAGCTTTATGCTGTCTGGGCGTGAACAATTTACCGCCGAAGAAGAACTCTAATCACCACAGTCTCTCAGTATATTATTTTCGGGGCGGGTAAATCCCGCCCCGAAATTTATGTTGAATACAAGTTAAAGCAAAACATAGTTAAATATTTTTCGGAACTACACACAAATGGACTCAGTACAACAATATGATTTACTCATCACCGGGGGAAAAATTGTCACAATGGACAAAGAGCGCCGGGTTATTGAGAACGGCGCCATAGCTATCTCTGGCGCCGAGATTCAAGCCGTATTCTCAGACGGAGAATTACCCCCCGCTTATCAAGCGCGTAAAACAATCCACGCCCAGGGCAAAGTCATCATCCCGGGCTTGATCAATGCGCACAGTCATATTGCTATGACCTTGTTTCGTGGTTTTGTGGAAGATTTAGGCTTGCATAAATGGCTGGAAAGAGTCTGGAAATATGAGCTGTCGGTCCTCAACGAAACCAATGTGCGCGCTGGATCACTGCTGGCCTTTGCTGAGATGATTCGCAGCGGCGTAACCAGTGTCCACGACATGTACTGGCATTACATGACCACCATTGATCTGGCAGAAGAAATAGGTTTTCGTCTGATTTCCGGTCCGCCCATTACCGGTATTGGTGCTCCAGATTTTGATGAAATGATTAACACAGCCCAGACGGTATTAGAACAAATCAAGGGCTATCATTTTATTCTCCCCATCGTTCAGGCTCACAGCACCTACACCACAACCCCAGAAATGATGCATAAGGTATTTGAATTTAAGGGGGAGTATGGTGTCCCATTTACAACCCACGCTTCAGAGAATCAAGCAGAAGTAGATGACGTGCAGGAGCAGTATGGCAAAACACCGATTGAATTACTGCATTCCTACAATTTATTAGATTCCGACACGGTTCTGGCGCACTGTGTGAAATTGAACGATCAAGAAATTGCCTTACTGAGTGACAGCGGCACAAACGTGGTCCACTGCCCTGAAAGCAACCTGAAATTGGGTTCTGGCATTGCCCCCATCGCCGATATGATTGCCGCCGGAGTCAATGTTTGCATCGGTACGGATGGCGCCGCATCCAACAACGATTTGAATTTATTAGGTGAGATCAGAACAGCCGCCTTATTACAGAAAGGGTTTCACGAAGATCCTGAACTGCTCACCACCATGCAGGCAATGGAAATGGCGACCATCAATGGTGCCGCGGCTTTTGGGATGGATAAAAAACTTGGTTCACTGGAACCAGGTAAACGGGCAGATATTACCATTATTGATTTTGATAAAAGCCACCTCACCCCTTGCCACGATATATATGCCCACCTGGTTTATTCGGTAAACAAGTCTGATGTAGATACAGTGCTCATCGATGGGGTGATCCACATGCAGGACGGGGAGCTTACCATCCTGGATGAAAGGGCTATAAAAGCAGAAGTCCGCGTTATTGGAGAACAATTCAAATGAAAAAGAACCCTCACAACTTTGGCCTCGGAACACTGGTCACCCAATTCACTGAAAGAGACAACCCCCACTATGCCCACGTTGCCCCTATCTACCAAACATCAACCTTTGCGTTCCCGGATGTTCAAACGGGTGCCGATATCTTTGCTGGCAAAAGTGATGGCTATGGTTACACGCGCGCCGATAATCCCAATGCCCGGCAGTTGGCGAGCAAATTAGCCGCCCTGGAAGGCATTGACCTGCTGAGAGCCAACCCCGACACAGATATGGATCAGTTGGTCAAAGGGCGAATTTTTACCTCCGGCATGGCGGCAATTTCCACGGCGTTGATGGCCCGTCTGGAAGCTGGCAGCACGGTTATCACCCAAAAGATGCTCTATGGGAATTCCTATAATTTCATGAAAAAAGTGGCCCCGCTGTATGGCATCAAGGTGGTTTGGGTTGATGGAAGTGATATTG
>JBDLJO010000373.1:0-1945 GCA_039714275.1 Chloroflexota bacterium
ACCAGTTGTTTGCGCACCGGATCAGCCACAACCCAATCCAATTTACACCATCCTGGGTCCTGGGAGACATCATCCCATAGGATTTCAGCATACTTGCCATCTGATGTCTCTCCAACTAGTTTTCTATCTTGGATACCTTTCGGAGACCAGGCGATAGGGTTATCTTTTGAATTTAATGTCCCGTCGCGATAAAAATCAAATGGATAAGAGCCAAATTTTACTTCTATTAATTGATAGGTTTCTCCCTTTAGCTTTGATAGTGCTTTATCACGCATCAGGTTTGCTAAGATCTTACAGGCTTTATCTCTTGTGGGTGCAGTAATATTTACCCGCTCAAAATAATCTGCATCGCCGGGATAGGTCTGGATCTTTGACTGGGCTGCTGACCCGGATAAGGCTAGCGCAGTTTCAACCTGGCCAGGGATGTCTTCAAACTCAACCAATCTACCAATCTCTCGGAAATGAGCCAGATCCGAGTCGTCGAAATCCAATAAGCTGATACTGTGCCCAAAGATGCCGGTGCGCTCATCCATTTTTACACCGTCCCCAGATTGGCTTTGCGCTGAGATCGCTGCCAACCACTGCAGGGCGTCGCCTTCATCAATTTCCACACCAAGTCGTTGAGCCGATTCAATTATTTTATTCAGGTCATTTTGATTAGTTTCTGACATGATCAATTACCTCGGGTTTCATCTAGTAGTAATTCGAGTATATTTGCCTGCTGAATTGCATCTTCAAGTGCGTGATGAGTAAGTGCTGTCTCTAAGCCCAAATTATATATCACGCCATTATAAGAAGTTTCCATCCATTTTGTTTTCCGTAGCCCCATATAAAGCGCTTTTATATCCAGAGCTTTATGTCCAAATGGGTTATGTCCTAAATATCTATGAAAATAATCATTCACAAACATCCAATCAAAGGGGGCGTTAAAAGCTGTAAACACTGGTTGTGAATTGTCGAGTGCAGCATCCCTTATCCATAACAAAAAATCTTGCATTGCGTCTTTTGGGTGAATTCCAGTATTTTTCAATTTTTCTAATGATAGATTGCTGATGCCAAGAGCTTCCGTTGTAAACTCATCCCTATCCGGCTTGAGTTCGATATAAAAAGATTTTCTAGGCGCTTTGATTGTGCAGGCGCCTATCGACAACATTGCATAATCGTTTGGATTTGGTCCAGATGTTTCGATATCCACGCTGATATATATTTCTTTTTGGGAATCCATTTTTATATTCTACCATTCTGATCTGAAGATATGACTGGAATCGTACTTGATAAAATAGATCTAAATATAAATCAAATCAGAGTTAGAAAATGATCAGATTTCTTTTTGTGCGAATCGTTTAAAAAAAACTGGGTGCAGTTGGTTGTCTGCACCCAGTTTTTTTATAGCAGTATTGTCCTATTTCTTCTGGCTAAATGGGACCAATACCGTAGCAGATTCTATGGTCACATTGCCGCAGGCATCTGTCACCTGATAGGTAAAGGTGTATGTCCGCCCTTCGCCATCTTTCCCGGATCGTTCGGCGCGTATCTGGAAGGTATATTCATCCAAAATAACGATGTCATCTGGGAAATCGCCATCACCGAGGCCTTCATCCGCTTCACTGGATGTGACGGAGAGCAGCACAACTGTGGGGTTAGGATCGAAATTATCGGTCGCAACAACAGTAGCGGTTACGTCAACATACTTGTGATTTGCCGGCCACAGATTGTTTGGTGTCAGGCTGATTTCGAGCGTTGGTGCAATTTCATCGCAGACATTCATCCCGATGTAGACCGGATCATGGTCTGATGAGCGATAAGCATCCGGCGCGTAGATTAGATCCTGCGCATCCTTTTTATAGCTCATATCATAGTCTATCAAGCTGGCTTCATCGGCATTGATGTGCCAGATTGTCACGCCAGATATTTCGTTGCTCAATGCTTGATTTGCCAGCGCGTG
>JBDLJO010000374.1:0-1944 GCA_039714275.1 Chloroflexota bacterium
TTGATCACCAGCCAATCCGGATTGATATCCAGGACATCCCTTTGCCAGCGTGCCTTTAGATCACGAATCGTGTTTCCTGAGATGCCCATATTGATGGTCTTGATCGCATAATCTGGATAAGTAGCTGTCAGCGCGGCATCAACGAGACTGACGTAACCATCCCCCAGCGCCTGATTAAACCGCCCCTCTCCAACCGGCCTTTTTCGGCCGCAGTCCGTAATTGAATCTCCGATGAAAACCAGCCGGCTTTTTGGTTCTATGATCATGATTCGGTCCTTGGTCTTTATTGGTTATTGCTTGGTGATTTGATTTTCTAGGTATACAGCACCGCCATCCGTTTTACCCCGCCATGCCGCCAGCACCCGATTTTTCAGCGATTGCGTCATTTCTGTTGGTAAGGACTCTCGAGAAAAGAAACCATACTCGTTCAGTTCATCGGGTTTAAGCCGGATTTTGGCTATCTCACCCTCACCTAAGACACCCCCGTCAAAAATGAACATCAGCGATTCAGTTTTTTGACCACTTTGACTGTTGTAATCCATCACCAGCAGATGACCAATAGGCACCGCCAGTCCTATTTCTTCGATAACTTCACGTTGACAGCACGCTTTGGGCGATTCATTAAGTTCAACAACACCCCCCGGTATTTCCCAAACCGGTTTGTAGGTGGGTTTTACCAGCAGCACCCGCCCTCTCGAATCAAAGATCAGGCATCCCGCCCCCATGCGTTTTTTGGGCAGGGTTTCTAGAAACTCTTGATAGGAATCTTTCTCAGTCATGATATGCGGTTTCCCAAGCAGCGGGGATGTCTAGAGGTCGCTATCTATCTCTGAATCGAGGTACAGCTCTTCAACTTTTTTTCTGGCCCAGGGAGTCCGGCGCAGGAATTTCAAACTAGACTTCACCGAAGGATTGTGGGTGAAGCAGCGGATGTTGATTTGCTGACCCAATCTTTCCCAACCGTAATGCGCCACCAGGCTGGTCACGATCTGCTTCAGGGTAATGCCGTGCAGTGGATTATTGACTTGTTGACCGCTCATCTTCTGGGTTTGATTTTAATGGTATGGAAAAGGCAGGCTGTATTTTTAAACAGCCTGCCTTTCGTGATGGTCTGCTTTTTATTAATCTTGCGGCATACCGGCAGAAATATTCTTGCTGCGCTCAATCGACTGCAGTGCTAAATATCTCTCCCCAAATTTTTCGATATTTTCCATTTCTGTGGCATACTGGTCGCCGTGACGCTCTTCGTCGTCCACCAGCCCTTCAAAGACTCTCCGCGTACCTGAGTCTGCATTTGCAGAGCACTCATTCGCCCAAATATTATAGTCTTTGGTGCTTTGGACTTCCATATCCCGGGATAGTTCGAGCATCTTTTTCACATCTTGGATTTTCTGAACTTCCATCGATGCAACCATTTCCACATCACCGCCTAAAAATAATATGCGTTCGGCGCAGCGTTCAATATGGGTCATTTCCTCAATTGCTGTGCGGAAAAAGAGCCCGGCCAGGAGCTCATAGCCCTGGTCTTCACAATGAAAGTGGAAGTACATATATTGGTGAACTGCGGCTAACTCATCTGCGACGGCTTTATTAAGCAGTTCCATGCTTTTTTCGTGCATTTTTCATGTCTCCTTGTGGCCAAATGTTTTGATTTTGATTTTATCATATCGATCATCGAAACCCACCAATATCACGGCGCGGATCACCAGATTTTGTTCTAAAGTCAACCCACGGTTGACGGTATTAAAAACCTCACAAACCACCTGTGCTGCAGGATGATGCTGGCGCTGAACTCATCGCTGTAGAACTGTTTCCACTCGCTTTGGACGCGAAAGTAGAAAATTGTTTTTTTACCTGATCGCTCTGGCACCCTGGGCAGGAGACCTCACTCACCGAACTGGCGCTGCTGACTAACTCTTCAAAAAAGTTATCGCAATCATCACA
>JBDLJO010000375.1:0-1939 GCA_039714275.1 Chloroflexota bacterium
TGCATTTCATAACGTATATTATGGAGGGCGCGTCAGCGCCCTTCCATAATATGTTTGAATCCGCCCAATGCGCGTTTTGCAAAACGCGAAGTGCTGTAACTCCACCGTGCCAACGTCAATTTGGGTGAAACTTGGCAGCAAGAATCTAATAGTAGGTCCCTTTAACCTCTGCAATTTTGAGCGAAATCGGTTAAGCACTTTTTGAATTAGAGACATTTATATAACTCTGACAATTCTCCTTCTCCTCCTCCTCCTTCTCCTCCTTCTCCTTCTCCAAACGATAGTTTTGGAAGCTGTGCTGAACCGATTGAGCTGAAATTTGGCACACAGATAGTTTGCAGGGCGAACTCGATGAGCAAATTCTCAAATTTTTTATTTTTTGAATTTGACGAATTTTATTAAATAAAAACCACTAAATTTTTGATATATTTTTAAAAACAAAACGACTGAATGCTTGAAGCTTCTTTTCGTGTCGACTGCGTGAAAGAGCGCACGTTTCCGATCCAAGTTGTTTTTTGAATCATCAAAATCGGTGAAGGCAGGCGCGAGAAATAAGCAATTAAGTATTTCAAATTCCTACCTCAGAGAGCACTTATACCGTAAGAGGCGCTTATAGCACAGTAGGCACGTATGGCGGGTTTAGGACCGTTTGCCGCAGAACTTTCGCCGCGGACTTTTTGCCGCGGGCCTTCTGCCGCGAGACTTTGTGCCCCAAAGACGTTTTGCCGCGGACTTTTTGCCGCAGGACCTTTTGTCGCGGGACTTTTTGTCATGGGACTTTCTGCCACATCGCGGCATGGTGTACAGACTACACGCCGCACAAATATGCACAATGCATCACTTTGTACGTAATGATGTACAAACATCATTCATCACTACATTCAAACTTTGTACATCACAATGTACAAACTTTGTACATCACTTTGCATGCATGTACATCACAATGTACAAACTTCGTACGCATTTTTGCCTGTTTGTGATCCAAATCATTTTTTGAATCATCAAAATCGAGTAAGGCAAGAATAAGAAATAAGCAATTGAATATTTCGAATGACAACTATTCAAACTGCACTTATACCGCAAGAGCCACTTATAGCACGCCCTGAGCCCTTGCGCCATAACAACTCCCACGCGGCATAGGGCCAGTGGTTCCGCACGAGGACGCTAGGGGGCCGCCTACACAAGTCTCTGCCCTCATCCGTCTCTGTGTAGCCCCACACCAGTGATGCAGAGTAGTCAATTGCGTGGGACAATTAAACGCCTACACTGCAAGAGTGTTGCAGGCATAAAAGTGATCCTCTAGCCACTCAGCCGACTTCTCCAGGGCTTGATGGAGACTTTGCTTTGCCTTCGGTCGTTTGTCGTTCTCTAGCCTAGCATGTTTGGTTCGTGTGCCCACTACCCAGGAAGTGTGGGAATTGCGGGGCATTGTGCATTAAAGCGCATTGCGAAAGTGTCCCCATTCTGCGCGCCTGAGTGCATACGACGATCCTGCTGCCATGTGCTGCTCTACACAAGACGACAGGAAGCGGCAGAACCTTTTTAGGTCGTTTTGCAAACTTCTTTTACCTTTGTTATACAGTTTTTCCTGTTCTATCCTCACGCAAACATTTGTAGTAAGAGAAAAAGTCTTTGCGTGGCTGTAACCAGAATGGGATTTGAACCCATGCCCAACGAAATTGCTACTGAGCTCTACTACCCATCATTGGGGGCTGGAAGCCACGGAAGAACATAACATCTTTTCTTAGAATGATGAATGCTCAACAGCATGAAAAAGACTGGGAATTTCAGGTAAAAGTTCCCTAATGGGAAGGAAAAGCCCATATGTTTTAAGGCGCGCATGCAAAAGCAAGTGTACAAGAAATACAAGAAATGAAAAAGCTGCATAAAAAAGCCAATGGACAAGTAGCATGAAACATGCTAACATATTCTGCAGTGA
>JBDLJO010000376.1:0-1928 GCA_039714275.1 Chloroflexota bacterium
ATGGTATTGATTGGCCGACGATTGCTGCCAAGTCGTGACCCAGTAGGCGAGTATTCCTCGGCAAGCAAGAAGGATTACGAATCGCATTACGGATTGCACGAACGCATGGTACTCCTGCATCTGCCAGTAGGATCAATCCTGCACGGCAAAACGCTGGACGAAAGTCGTCTGGGGGCTGTGCTGGGGTTAAATGTGCTGGCTGTGATCCGCGAAGGACACACCCAGCTTGCTCCTGAACCGGCTTTTACACTGCAAGCTGATGACCGCCTGCTGGCAGAAGGGCATCTTGAGCATCTTTCTGAACTGCAAACCAAGAATCACCTTTCGTTGGAAAAAGATGGCTTTACGATGGAGCGCCTGGTTTCAGCGGATATTGAGGTGATCGAGGCCCGGCTTTTACCCGGATCCAGCTTGATCGGGAAGACGTTAACACAGCTTGATTTTCGCCAGCGTTACGCGGTCGTGATCCTTGCCATCCTGCGAGATGATCTTCCACTGCGCACCAATTTGGAATCGATTCCATTGTTGGGGGATGACGTATTACTGATTCAGGGTCACCGTGAACAACTGGATGAATTTAGCAATACTCCCGATTTGGATTTTCGTTCACCAGAATCACTGGCTGACTATCACCTGGAAGAGCGCTTGATGATCGTCCACGTCCCCAAAGATTGTGCCCTGATTGGAAATACGCTCCTTGAAAGCCGTCTGGGAGATTCTTATGGGCTGAGCGTGTTGGGCATCATCCGTACAGGAGAGACCCATTTGATGCCTGCTCCTGATGAAAAACTGCAGATCGGCGATACACTGCTGGTCAAGGGCAAAAAGAGTGATTTACTGCTGGTGGAAGGGCTGCAAAGCCTGGAGGTCGAAAGCCAACCCCTGCCAGCATTGGGGGAATTGGAATCGGAAGAGATTGGTCTGGTGGAAGCTGTTCTCTCACCATTTTCTACGCTAGCAGGAAAAACGCTAAGAGATTTGAACTTCCGCTTTAAATATGGGTTGAACGTGCTGGCGATCTGGCGTGATGGACGTGCGCATCGTTCCAATTTACGTGATAATCCATTACGATTTGGCGATGCGCTTTTATTGTACGGCCAGCGCAAGCGTTTACGAATTTTAGGCAGCGAGCCTGATTTTCTGGTGCTGACCGAGGATGCTCAGGAATCTCCAAACCTGGAAAAAATCCCTACGGCACTCTTTGTAATGGGGGTCGTACTGATCCCGGCTATTTTTGATTGGCTCCCGATTGCCATCTCTGCAATTATCGGTGTGGTTATGATGATCCTGACCAAGTGCCTGACAATGGAGGAAGCCTATCGCTTTATCAATTGGAAAGCAATATTCCTGATCGCCGGTATGCTGCCAATGGGCATCGCTATGGAGCAAACTGGTGCAGCTCAATTCCTGGCAAACGGTATGATCGGGTTGATCGGTGGGCTGGGTCCACAGGCAGTGATGGCGGGATTTTTCATTCTGGCCGCATTGACCTCACAATTCATGCCCAACCCGGCAGTGGCCGTCTTGCTGGCACCGATAGCGCTGAGTACCGCCAGCGATATGGGTATCTCGCCCTACCCGCTGATGATGACGGTGGCGGTATCCGCTTCGGCTGCTTTCCTCAGTCCGGTTGGACATTCCGCCAATTTACTCGTCATGGGGCCGGGGGGTTATCGCTTTTCGGATTATCTCAAAATTGGCATCCCCCTAACACTAGTTGTGCTGGCGGTTGTGATGATGTTAATGCCGGTTGTCTGGCCGTTTTAGAAAAAATAGGAAGAGAAAATGGACATCTTTGAAACTATCCACCGACATCGTTCAATTCGCAAGTATAAGCCTGACCCCGTTCCCGAAAGTATTTTGTCCGAAATTCTGGCCGCGGGCATTCGGGCTTCGTCTTCGGGAAATATGCAAACCTATTCCATCAT
>JBDLJO010000377.1:0-1926 GCA_039714275.1 Chloroflexota bacterium
TTTCGAAGTGCAGTCTATCAGGCCATGATGCTGGTTGGTAAAGAGAGACTGTTGAAGAACCTGCGATCGCCGGTTGTCGGTATTATCACCGTGTTGGACTTCCGGCCTAACGGATATAGCTGTATTGGCTATATCCCGTCATTCTATGGAGATTGTAGAGTGTTTTTCTAAATCCAGTGTTGGCTGAATCGCTTTGATTTCTGTCCTGCTGGATTGCCTCTCCAATGAAATCGCCGGAAATTTGATATCCCCTGGTGGATATTTCTGAATACGAGCCGGAAAAAGGCGTCATTGATAAATAGCGGACAAGCCGGTGCTTTGCCCTGTCTGTTTCAAGGCGTTTTGGTAACTTTTTCATGCGGCCTGCCTGTACTGCCGCTTTGGCGGTGGTGGGACACCGCTCTTGTGTAAAGCTGTCGGCCTGACGTGCTTTTTTTGTGGCAGAATTATCGCTCCCCGCACCAGGCGTTTGTTGCACACCGGGCAGCATTCAGGATGCTGCTCGTCATTGTCGGTGTAATGATCCTGCCAGTCGCGCTTGTGCGGTTTTTCAACCGCGGCCTGTCCGGGCAGGCCACGACAGTAGTTTAGCCGTTCGGCCCGGGCATTGGCATACAGTCCGTAAGCACGAACGGTGTGCATCCTCGGTGGCGGGACATGCAGAAACAGCCGTTGCAAAAACTGTGTCGCTGTCAGGGTCATGGTATCCGCTTTGCCTTGACCGGATTCATCTTTGTCATGATTGTTGAAGTATTTGAATGTCACTTTTCCTGCTTCAGCGCAAAGCAGACGGGAATTGCCAACGGGACCACCATGGAGGTATTTGGCCAGGTAATGCGCGACACCTTCACCATGTTCGTAACGCTCACGGATGTGCACATTCCATTTGGTTTTTTCCGCTTTACAAAAGCTGGCTTCCAGGGATTCGAGGGTCTCTCCTTCAGGGATTGAAAGTGTGCCTTTTTTGAGGCCAAGCCGCAGTGCTTTGATCAATCGCTCGCGGAATCTTTCCATGAGTAAAACGACGGGTACCAGGAAACCGTTTTTTGTCGCTTTCCACTGTTGGCCTTCCAGACCACCGCCGGTAATCAGGCAGTGGATGTGCGGGTGTAATATCAGGCTTTGCCCCCAGGTATGCAATGCCATGATGATGCCTGGCCGGGCGCCGAGGTATTTGGGATCATCCAGTAGATCCAGCAGTGAGTGCTTTGCAGAGTTAAACAGTAAATTTGCCATGACAGCGGTATTGCAGAGCCACAGCGCATTGAAATCATGTGGAATGGTGAAGATGCCGTGGTAGTGCTCGCAATTGAGCAGTCTTGCTTTTTGTGCTTCCAGCCATTGGGCTGTTTTGAGGTAAGCGCACTGAGGACAGGCGCGGTGTTTACAGGAGTTGTACCAGATGCGGGTGTAGTGCCCGTCGGGGCATTGCTGTTTATGTCCACCCAATACAGCGGTTCTACAGCTGAGCATGGCATGGACCGCTTCTCTGACAGCGTCCGCTACCGGGTATTGGCGTTCATACTCAGGATAGTATTCCCGCAGTATGTCCTGAATGCTGGGGCTCCCCATTTTTTTATTAATTATTTTCCTGATTTTACTTCAAATTGTGTGAGTAACTCCTCTGCTTTTTCTTTGCCGTATTCAGTGACCATTTCTCTCCACAACGGAGAGTTACGAATATTCTCCTGATATTTTGTTGTCATTTTTGTGAGTTGCTCTTGTGAAAGTGCCTTGCCTTTCCCGGCAAAGTGGAAGCCTTCGCTATCCTGCCAGGATATTGCTTCGGTGGCATGGTTGTTTTCCATGCAGCATTTTTTGAATTTCTTGCCACTTCCACATGGACAAGGGTCATTTCTTCCGGTTTTCCTGTTCATCTTTAAGTCTTTATCTGCTGTTTCAAATCCTTTGATCCACTATCAGCAG
>JBDLJO010000378.1:0-1922 GCA_039714275.1 Chloroflexota bacterium
AGTGTGCCGGGCATGCTAATGATCTCACGGGTGCTGGGAAAACGTTCCCAAAGTCCTTAAAGAGCCGGATGACCGGAATCTTATAGCCGTAAACAAGGGTGTCGTGGGCGACCACGAATCTGAAGGAAGTTGAAGGCAAAAGTTTGATATGACGAACAGAAAGGGAATATAAGGCTTGTTCTCTGGGAAAGTGAGCTTTGGATCACGTAACCCTATAGTCATACGGAAAGGGAAGGAGTAAATTCCTCATGTCAAGCTGAAAGATTATTAGCTTACCCCGGGAGGTCTCTGCAAGTTTTTCATAAATAATGGAGATAGCAGCAGCGGGAACGTGAACGCGAATGTGCAGAGAAGTCAGCAGAAGGCATAGTACCGTTACCCAATCAACGGGAAGGCCTGAATTTATTAACGATTAAAGACGCGTAAAGATGAGTAAAGACAACACGCAACAGAAAAACAAAGAGGGGGAACAATTAAAACTGTTCACTTCTATGGGCGAACCTATTTTGGGGATTAGCGACGGAATCGCGACTTCTTCTGAATTAGGAGTTGATTTGTCTTCTCTATTGGAACAAAGGCGCACTTTAACTCAAAACATTTTAGAAAGGGTTGTAGGTTATGGGAACTTAGACAAGGCACACCGAAAGGTAAAATCCAACAAAGGGGGTAGTGGCATAGATGAGATGTCAGTTGTAGAACTTGGCCAATGGCTGGGGAAGCACTTAGTTAAACTTCAAAAGTCAGTTTTAACAGGAAGTTACCAGGTGTCGCCTGTCCGAAAGGTAGAGCTAAAGAAGCCAGATGGTGGAGTCAGGATGATTGGCATTCCCACGACAAAAGACCGTTTGGTCCAACAAGCCATCCATCAGCAACTTAACCTTTATTATGATGCATGGTTTAGTGAAAGCAGTTTTGGTTTTCGTCCGGGTCGGAATGCCCATCAGGCCATATTACAATCTTCACAATACGTGAGCGAGGGTAAACAATGGGTTGTTGACATCGATTTGGAGAAGTTTTTCGACAAGATTAACCACGACCGTTTAATGCAGCGGCTGAGTAAAGGGATAGGGGATAAAAGGTTATTGCGCCTAATACACTCTTATCTAAAGGCAGGCATTATGACAGGCGGACTGGTGGAACAGCGAATATCAGGGACACCACAAGGGAGCCCTTTATCCCCGCTTTTGTCCAACATTGTATTGGACGAACTAGACAGGGAACTGGAAAAAAGGGGTCTTAGCTTTTGTCGTTATGCCGATGACTGTAACATTTACGTAGGGAGCCGAAAAGCAGGTGAGCGGGTACTGCGGTCAATTACCCGGTTTATTGAATCCAAACTAAAACTTAAGGTTAACCAGGCAAAGAGTGGTGTCAGGCACTGTTCTTCGGTTAAATTTTTAGGTTATACAGTAATGGAAGGCGGAAAAGTCCGGGTGTCAGATAAATCAATCGAACGCCTCAAAACCAAAGTAAAAGAGATTACCAAACGTAACCGTGGAGTTAAGTTCGAGCTTTTGATTAGGGAACTTAATCCGGTGATTATTGGATGGTCGAATTACTTTAAGCTCGCTAATTGTTATTTGGAGACATTCCGTGACCTTGACGGGTGGATAAGACGTAAACTACGATGCTACCGGTTAAAACAATGTGGAAGGAGATATACAATTTATAAGTTTCTTCGCAGTTTGAATTTACCCGAAAGTAAAAGTTGGAACGTAGTTATGTATTCACAAGGTTGGTGGGCTATGTCTAACAAATTAGCAGTTAACCATGGAATGAATATCAAATGGTTTGCTCAACTGGGTGTACAATCGCTTTATACTAGAATGAGATGAGAAAATTAATAGAAACCGCCTTGGTACGAATGAACGTATGCCGGGTGGTGTGGGGGGACAGCGGCTTTGCCGCTTCCTACCCGATTA
>JBDLJO010000379.1:0-1910 GCA_039714275.1 Chloroflexota bacterium
TGGCGGCTTTCAACGGTGGGTTCAGAGCGGTGAACGGCTATTACGGGGCGATGGCAGATGGAATCACAGCCCTGCCGCCGATGAACGAAATGGCAACCGTGGGCATTTACCGCAGCGGCAAGGTGCAGATCGGAAGTTGGGGCGAGGAGATCAATGAGACAAGCGACCTGGAAGCATGGCGCCAGAACTGTCGATTGATCATTGACGATGGTGAGATATCACCCTTGGTGCATAACGATTCAATTGTGGATTGGGGCGGGACGATCAGCAACCAGATCGTGACCCGGCGTTCCGGTATTGGTCTCGATCAGGAGGCTGAGACCCTGTACTATTTCGCCGGCCCAAGTCTGAGCATGCCGGCATTGGCGGATGCGATGCTGGCGGCAGGTGTCCATCATGGGATGCTGCTGGATATCAACCACTACCCGGTTCATTTTACGGCTATTCAAAACGCAGATGGGGTGCTGGTGGCAGAACCGCTGCTGCCCAAAGATATGATCGATAAGATCGACCGCTATTTAGGACCATCTCCGGTTGATTTCTTTTATGTGACATTGGTGGAAAACCAACTGCCATAATTGAATGAAGCGTGGATGGCGATTTTTAATAGGAGCAGGATATGGATCACGTCGTTTATGTTGACTCAAAAGCTGGCGAGCTAGGAAAAATACTGTCCGGGAAGAAAACGATGATCATTCGAGGGGCTGCGGGAAGAAAGCTGCCCTATGGCAGAGTAAACCATGAGGATATGCTCTATTTAATCGAAAATGACGGCAGCGGTCTCATCCAAGCGAGAGCGAAAGTAAAAAGCGTGATCAACTCCGAGAAGATGACCACAGAGGAATCGGTTTCCCTGGTAGAGAAAAATCAAGGTCAATTAGAACTTACCAGCAAACAATTCAAAAGATGGGCGGGAAAGAGATACCTTGTTTTGATTAAAATAACAGACGCCAAGGCGATTGAACCGTTTCTGATTGACAAGAGTGATTATGGAAATATGGATGACTGGCTTCCAGTAGGTGAAATTGAAAACGTTAAAATCAAGGGGTGAATTTGGCAGCAAGATATTGAACTCAGAGCAGATAACAGGACCTTCAGTTCATTCAAGGAGAACACAATGACCAGACAAAATATTTCAAGCGGAAGTCCATATGAATCGGTCATAGGATTCTCCAGAGCTGTGCGGGTGGGCAATTTCATTGCTGTTGGGGGAACTGCACCCATCGGCCAGAATGGAGAAACGGTTGGGGTAGGAGATGCGGCCAAACAAACCAGACAGTGCATTGAGATCATCAAAAAAGCACTTGAGGATGCCGGGGCAAGTCTCGAGGACGTTGTGCGCACCAGAATTTTACTGAGGCAGATCGGAGATTGGGAGGCAGTTGCCAAAGTCAAAGGAACATATTTTAAAGATATTCGTCCGGTGGATACGATCATGCAAGTTACCACTTTCATCAATCCGGAGTGGTTGATCGAAATTGAGGTTGATGCGGTAGTCAATGACGGTGAGGATTAGCGACAAAAATCCTATAACAGCAGGCCAATCAGGGGGAGGCTGGCCGGTAAAAGAGGACAGGTGGGGTACGGTCCGGGCAGCGGCTCAATACTGATATAATGGAAGCGCACCATTTCATAAAACCAAGTAATTGGTTTTTCAATCCATAGACGGTTTGAACCTTGATAGGGAGCTTATTATGGACTGGAAAAAATTTTTCATCGTATTTCTACGCAATTTAATACTATCTATTGGATTAGCGATCATAATTTTAGGTGTATTTGGTTACCTTGTGGCTGGCAAAGAAGGATTGGTTAACGGCGCAACCTGGGGCCTGATCCTGGGTTTGGTAGGCGGCTTTTCAAGCGGATTAATGGTCCTACCAAAGTATTGGGGCGACTATGCAGGAAGGTAC
>JBDLJO010000380.1:0-1882 GCA_039714275.1 Chloroflexota bacterium
GGTCGGTGTAATTCTCGGGATCATTGAGGTACGAGAAGTGACCAAGATCGTGGAGGGTGTGGACCTGTGCGGAGGGGTAGATGGATTTTAGCTGCTCGCGCAAAACCTTTTCGACCAGGGGGTCGTTATCTGCTTCGATGATCATGACCGGGATACCCAAGGCGTCCATATCCGGGGGTACGAAGGGGTCAACGATACAGTGGAAGCGGCCGACAACCTGTGCTTTGGTCATGCGCCCGTAAGACTGCTCGAGCATATAGGCCAGGACAAGCTCCGAATTCCCTGAAGCGGTATAAACATCACCTTCAAAACTGCCGCGCAAGACACCCATGATTGCCCATTCCGGCAGGTAAGGGAGCGCTTTACCAATGGTAGCATTCTTCTCGGCGATCAGATCGTTGGGCGGGAAGGTGTTGGCGAAGACTGCGCGGGCAATTAGGTCGGGATGCTGGGCGACCAAATACTGGGTCAAATAGCCGCCCAATGAGGACCCAACGATATTGGTCTGGGTCACACCTTCATGTTCCAGAATGGCAAGCACGCCCCGGCTCATCTCGGCCAGACTATCCACGGGGGGATAAGTCACAGAAATGACGTGATAATCAGCACTCAAAGCGTCCATTTGCTGCCACCAAATATCGGCGGCGCCGGTCATACCATGCAAGAAAAGGATGGTGCCATCCCCCTCCCCAAAAGCAATAAATTCCCAGGTCGTACTATTAACATCTAGGCTTTGGGGCACGTGGGCGCTGCGGAAAGCTGTCAGTGAGTCCACGATTTCGGGGTCAACTTTGCCTGCCAGGGCAGTGAAGGGTTTATTGGGAACGGGGTAAATATAGACGAGAAGAACAAGCAGAGCAATCAATACCGGGATAAGCCACCATTTTGATCTCATGATATCGCTCCTTTTTTAAAGAATCATGTAAATTGATCCTTGATTAAGATACGCCATGGAATATACCCCAAAGGTCATGGTAAAACATACGACACTCGGTGTGCCATGGCTTCGATCAGAGTCTCTGAATAGGCTCTTTATTTGAGCAATTTTTCCATTATAATGTAATTCAAGGGTTCACAACATTGGGATAAAAAAATTTAATGTTCATTAAATAAGGAGTATGCTGATGAATTCTTCACCGTCTGATTCCGTTATTCGAGATCAACCGACGATGTCCTGGGGGTTTGCTGTGCTTATGCTGGGCGGCGCAGCTTTCACCTACCTGCGCAATCCAGATCAATGGGTCTTTGCAGCGATATTGGCTGTTGTTGGTCTGGTACTGCTTGCAGTACCCGCGCTTGTGATCCAAGCCGACCGGCCGACCAATACCCTTCTGATTTCCCGCCGTTCCCTTTATAAAAAATCAGTGCAAAAGATGGCGATCGGGGATATTGCCAATATCAGGCTTGGACAAAAATACGATAGCGAGGATGACAGCTATACCTATCGTGTGGAATTCCAACTCAAAAATGGGGATATGGTTCCGCTGCGAAGAACCTATTCAGGCGGCCAAAAAAAGCAACAGGAATTGGCTCAAAAAATAAGTGACATCTGCGGTGTAAGCACCACAAGCTCTAATTTCTCGGATATGTTCAGGTCAGAAGAAATACGAAGCGATTTTCAACAACAGCAAGAAGAGATCACCGGCCAGCAAGACGTTCTGAAAGAAACAGACGGCGTGCGGTGGACTTTTGAAACCCTGGTGTTTGGCAGTATGCCGATCAGCAACTGGCAATCTTCCGATTTTCGCCTGGAAGATACTTTCGTATTTTTGGCTCAAAAAATGGTGGGGCAAAAAGATATGCCGGATATTTTGAAATCGGCTACCGGGATGCTGTTCAAACAGTCGATGCGCGTTTATGGGATCGATGAGCAAGACACGCC
>JBDLJO010000381.1:0-1882 GCA_039714275.1 Chloroflexota bacterium
CGCATGAGCGAGTTAGCCGCAAAACATCTCGAAAGTGCTGACTACACCGGAGCCGCCGCAAGTGCCGAGGAATATATCCGCGAGGCTATTGTCGAACCAGATATCTACGTTGCCCCTGATTGCCCGACCGGCGCCTGCATGGGCGGTCAAATGCCAGCCTCCCTGGTCGATTTACTATCATCTAAAGAGCTCGATATTGCTGTGCAGTACTTAGCCAGCTTACCTAATGATGAAATTGCTGCGGCTGAAGCACCTGCGGTAGTCGGGGAAGCGCCAACACTCTCAGACGAAGATTTTGAAAAAGCTACCCAGATCTTCTTTGATCGATGTGCGGGTTGCCACGGCGTGCTGCGAATTGGCGCCACGGGCCCGGCCCTGACTCCCGAAAATACACTTCCCAAAGGTACTGTAGGTTTAGCCACCATCATCTTCAATGGTACACCGCGCGGTATGCCCGATTGGGGAAAACAGGGCATCTTGTCTGAAGATGAAGCTGAATTAATGGCCAAGTTCATACAAAATGAGCCGCCTCAGCCCGCTGAAATGTCCCTTGAGCAGATGAATTCTTTTTGGAATGTGACAGTCCCTACGAATCAACGTCCAACAAAACCTGAACATGATCGTAATTGGGAAAACTTCTTTGTTGTCACTTTACGTGATGCCGGCCAGGTAGCGGTCATCGATGGCGACACCTTTGAAATTATCAACACGGTCGATACCGGCTACGCAGTCCATATTTCACGCATGTCGGCCACGGGTCGATACGTGTACACCATCGGTCGTGATGGCAAATTGGCCTTGATTGATCTCTGGATGGAAGTTCCTGATGTTGTTGCTGAAGTTAAAACTTGCTACGATGCCCGTTCGGTCGAAGTCAGTAAGTATAAGGGCGAATTGGGAGATTTCACGGACAAATATGCCGTCGTGGGTTGTTATTGGCCGC
Organism: Chloroflexota bacterium; assembly: GCA_039714275.1. Taxonomy (GTDB): domain Bacteria; phylum Chloroflexota; class Anaerolineae; order Anaerolineales; family UBA11858; genus JBDLJO01. Next base: position 944 of record JBDLJO010000381.1, read on the forward strand.
CGCACTTTGTGATCATTGACGGGGAAACGCTGGAACCATCCAAGGTAGTCAGCACTCGCAGCTACACCTACGATACCAACGAGTACCATCCTGAACCACGTGTGGCAGCCATTTTAGCATCCCACTTCAAACCAGAGTGGATCATCAACATCAAAGAAACTGGGCAGGTTTGGCTGGTAGATTATGCTGATCCTACCAATCCAACCATCAAGATGATTGAGGCAGAACGCTTTTTGCATGATGGCGGCTGGGATGCATCCCAACGCTACTTCATGGTAGCAGCCAATCAAGCCAATACAATTGTGGTCATCGATGCCCTGGAAGGAAAATTGGCAGCTTTGGTTGAAACACCTGAAACGCCGCATCCGGGGCGTGGAGCAAACTGGATTGATCCAGAATTTGGTCCGGTATGGAGCACATCTCACCTCGGTGAAGGGTCTCTAATTGCCATCGGAACCGATCCCGAGAATAACCCGGACAGTGCCTGGAAAGTAGTCCGTAATATTCCATTATTAGGCGGTGGCGGGCTCTTCATCAAGACCCACCCCAACAGCCCGTGGATTTGGGCGGACCACGTCCTCAACCCGGATGAAAATATTCAACGTACTGTTTGTGTGATCGCAAAAGATAACCCAACTGAAGTACACAAATGCTGGGAAATTTCTGACTACGGTCGCGCCGTTCATTTCGAATACAATATGGATGGTACCCAGATCTGGGTCAGTGTTTGGGGTAATGCCGACCAACCAGGTCAGACAGGCGAAATCGTGATTTATGATGATGCCTCGCTTGAAGAAGTTGGCCGCATCCCCGACCTGATTACACCCACAGGCAAGTTTAACGTTTACAATACAGTTCACGATATTTACTAGAAACGACTGTTGAAAGTACCTCAAGAGGTTAAATCAGCCTTTTGAGGTGCTGAAATAATCCATTTCA
>JBDLJO010000382.1:0-1880 GCA_039714275.1 Chloroflexota bacterium
GGCGGTGAGGGCGTTGGGGAAGCGTTAAAAAACCTGCTGAATCAAACGGATGATGATGACGAAACTGACTTTATTGAAGATGCTCTGGACAATTTAGATTCCAGTGATAATTTCGATCTCTTCGGGCTGCTAGATTTTGAGGACGAGGCCGATTTCTACGACGAAGATTAACAAAACTATCCCATTGAGAAAAAACATCCTTGATCACATTACTGGCGCTCTTTTTCGATAATTTACTGCCCATTCTGCTGATTGCTGCCAGCGGTTATCTTCTGGGACAGTGGCTTGATATTGATCCCCGCTCGATCTCTCGAGTGGTTTTTTATATTTTCAGTCCTTTTTTGTTTTTCGATCTGCTGGTCCACAGTCAGGTAGACGGCAGCGAAATGTTCCAAATTATGGGATTTACGGCTGCCCAAATGATTCTGATCGGTCTGATCGTATGGATGATCACGCGAATCTTTAAGCTAGATCGGAAAACTACGGCCGCGGTATTGTTAACCACCATTTTTATGAACGCCGGGAATTTTGGGCTTTCCTTAACTTCCTTTGCCTTTGGTCAAGAAGCACTTGCCCACGCCAGTATATTTTTTGTGACGATGGCTTTGATTGCTTATACGGGGGGCGTTGCGATCGCTTCACTGGGCGCTTTTGACGTGCGAGAGACGCTGAGATCGCTGACCAAAGTCCCGACTATTTATGCGGCGCTGATTGCATTCTTATTTGTTATATTGGATTGGCAGCTGCCAACACCTCTCGAGCGCACGACCTCGCTGCTCTCCGATGCCACGATTCCCGGGATGCTGGTGGTGCTGGGCCTGCAGCTTCAGAGAATGCAGCGCACCTGGGAGTGGAAAGCGCTGGCGCTGGCGGGCGGCATGAGGATCATTGGGGCACCGCTCTTAGCCATCGGGACAGCGCCCTTATTCGGTTTGGGCGGTACAGCCTATCAAGCCGGCATTATTGAGGCGTCCATGCCTACGGCGGTGTTAACCATCGTGCTGGCCACCGAGTACAATATCAAACCAACCCTGGTAACCACGGTTGTGTTCACAACAACGCTGCTGAGTCCCTTTACACTGACACCACTTTTAGCCTATCTGGGAGCATAAAATGCGCCGCAAGTTGATTTATCTGCTGATGCTTGCCATAAGCCTGGGGTTCAGCAACCAGGCGCGGGGTCAGGCGCGGGTTGAGGTGGCGATCCTGCAGGTGGAAGCTATTTTTGGGGAGCAGATCAATATTGAGGCAGAAGCCACATCGGAGACGCCAATCAAGAACGTAGAGGTATTCCTACAGCAGGAGACCGAGAATCCCAACTCGGTTGGTGAGGTAACGTTCAATCCCCCCAATCAAATCCTTTATACCCTGGATTTAAGAGCAAACCCCATAGATGTCTTTTCGCAAATCAGCTATTGGTTTCAAATTGAGTTGGAAAACGGCGACCTGATCACCAGTGAACACTTCTATTTCGATTACACCGATAATCGGTTCGAGTGGCAGTCGCTAAGTACTGGTGAATTTGAAATCTTCTGGTATGAGGGCGATGATGATTTTGGCAGACAAGTGATCAATACTGCTTACGATGGACTGGCTGGGATTGGTGAATACCTGCATGTACCCCAATCTGAGAAAATCAGGTTCTATATTTATGCCAGCACAGTAGAAATGCAGGATACATTGGCGATCAATAACCAGGTGCTGAATCAAATTGCCGGACATGCCAACTCGGACCTCGGGGTGATCACCGTGTCTATTCCACCGGGTCCATCACAAACCTTAGAGATCAAACGTCAAATTCCTCACGAGCTGAGTCATGTCCTGCTTTATCAAAGATTGGGGGAAGGCTATGCCAACCTTCCAAAATGGCTTAACGAAGG
>JBDLJO010000383.1:0-1848 GCA_039714275.1 Chloroflexota bacterium
ATTGACTTCACTGCAAAAAGCATCAGCACATTTTCGGAAACTTTAATATAATCGCTTCATGTTCAAAGCAAACCAAGACCACCTACAGTCAGAAATGTTCAGCACGGTATCGGAACTCCCTGAGAAGCAGCGCTTCATGCTGGAAAACTCATGGGCAGGCACATTCTATCGAGAAGTTTTCTGTCGGATAGCAGAAGATGCTTTTTCGGTTTTATATTCAGAAACAGGCTCGCGCCCGAATGTTCCGATCAATGTCTTGGTCGGTCTGGAAATCCTAAAGTCGGGGAAAGGTTGGAGTGATGAAGAACTGTATGAACATTTTCTCTTTGATATTCAGGTACGTTATGCTTTGGGATATCGAAACTTGGGAGATGGACTCTTTGCGATTCGCACACTCTACTATTTTCGAGACCGATTGAGTAGCTACTATCTCGAAACGGGCGAGGATTTATTGGCGAGTGCCTTTAGAGAAATAACGGATGCCCAAATTGCTGCGTTATCCATCGCTACGGGTATCCAACGGATGGATTCGACACAGATAGCGAGCAATATCGTGAGCTCAAGCCGTTTGCGCTTATTGGTAGAAGGTATCCAACGCACACACAGGATGTTGAGCGAAGCGGATAAGTCTCGTTTGGCAGCATTCTATGCTCCCTATCTCAAAGGCTCTTCGGATCAATATGGCTACAAAGTGAAAGGCAGCGAGGCGAACAGCACTCATCTTGATCGGGTTGGCAAAACGATGCACTCTCTTTTGGAAGAATTAGAAGGGTCTTATGCGCAAGAGAACACTTATCAAGTTTTGGCACGTCTCTTCTCAGAACATTTCAAGTTGGCAGAAAAAGAACCCAAGCTCAAAGAGAAAGAAGAAATATCATCAGGCAGTCTGCAATCAGTCGATGATCTGGAAGCCAGCTATCGAAAAAAAGCAGGGAAAAGCTATCAAGGCTATGTCGCCAATATTACCGAGACCTGTGACCCTGAGAACGATCTCCAGTTAGTCACAGCTGTGCAAGTTGAGCCCAACAATGTAGATGACGACAAAATGCTGGCGGAGATTTTACCTGAGTTGAAAGAGCGTACAAATGTAGAGAAAATCTATCTAGATGGCGGCTATGGTGGTGAGGCGAGCGACCCTGTTTCGGAAAATTTATCGGTTGAAATCGTTCAAACAGCCATTCGTGGGGCAAAAGGAAACCCGGAGAAACTCCACTTATCCGAATTTGAGATAGCGCAAGATGAAGAAGGAAAACCAACGAAAATTACTTGCCCACACGGACAAAGCCTGTCGGTAAGTCGAGCCAGAACAACAGGTTGGCAAGGACGTTTTCGTGCTGAAGTTTGTGTCGGTTGCCCTTTCCAAAAAGAAGGGATGTGCAGAGCGAAGCCACAAAAAAGAGATCGCAATTATCTGCTCTCTTTCACAACCAAAGAACTAAGAGCTGCGAAGAGACGTAGGAACTACACGCTATACAAAAAAGAGAAAGGGAATGCCAGAGCCGCTATAGAAGCGACGATGCGGTCTGCAAAACTACCTTTTTCCGCGGGCAAATTGCCTGTGAAAGGCAGGTTTCGCGTCACTTCAATGATGATTGCTTCCGTTTTACATGTAAATATGCGCAGAATTTGGCGATATGAGATGCAGATTTCTTTGCTTGATTTTCTTTTTCTGATTTTTCGACAAAAACGTCCTGTTTTTCTCAGCTTCTTTCTTTTCGCGCAGCAGGAACCGCTCTTCTTGCAGTGAAGCCATTTTAGAATTTGTACAGGTTCAGCAGACTGGTCGGTACACAATAAGGCTTTTGTTTGGAACTTCCCATTGGGATCACGGATGAGTACCCATCGAAT
>JBDLJO010000384.1:0-1840 GCA_039714275.1 Chloroflexota bacterium
CCAATCTGCCCGGCTTTAATTTGCAGGGCATCCAACATCCAGCTCTCGTGGACAAACTCGATCTCACGGGTGTAGGCTCGCACGCGATCTTCAAAGAGACCTGGCGCTGACGCATCGCGCTGAACAAAGAAGATAACTGCAGATGCAAGCAGGATAATTCGTGCCGGATGCCGAAACAGGGTCCAAAGCTTGGACATAATGGGCATAATTCTATCATGGTGAGCTTAGAGAGGGATGAAAGAAATCCAGGTGTGCGCTCGATCATATTTTGGGGAATTTCTGATGTTGTAGGTACTTCTAGATATATTTTATAACTCCCGATGCTATAATAGCATCCGCAACCATTCCCTATCTGGTGTGTTTTTCCTTTTTATATCCCTACATTTTTAAAATAATGGAGCTATTATGAATTCTGCAAAGGTTAATGATAAGCGCGAGATCTTTGGCTGGGCGATGTATGATTGGGCTAACTCCGCCTTCAGCACCACGGTGGGCACCGTTTTCCTGGGACCATATTTAGCTTCCCTGGCAGCCACAGCGGCTGAACCCTATGCAGATGGCATGGCGCGCTTCCTGGGATTCCCGGTTGCCCCGGATTCGTTCGTACCCTATGTGGTTTCTTTCTCGGTGCTGCTGCAGGTGCTCTTCCTGCCGATCTTAGGCGCGATTGCTGATTACTCCCATTTGCGCAAACAATTGATGCGCTTCTTTGCTACGCTGGGTGCGTTAGCAACCGTCGGGTTATTTTTTGTAACCCAACCGGTATGGTGGCTGGGCGGCGTACTCTTTATGCTCGCCAACCTGGCCTTCGGTGCGGCGATTGTTTTTTATAACGCCTATCTGCCCGATATTGCCAGCGAAGACCAGCGCGATCGGGTTTCATCCTATGGTTGGGCGATGGGATACCTGGGCGGCGGTTTGCTATTGATCTTCAACTTAGCTTTCTTTATGTTCCATGAAGACCTGGGTGTTGAAACCGGCCTGGCCATTCGAATCAACCTGGCATCAGCCGGTCTGTGGTGGCTGGGGTTCGCTTTGATCACCTGGAAACGCTTACGCTCCCGTCAGGCTTCCCGGCAGCTTCCCGAAGGTGAGAACTATGTCAAAGTGGGCATCAAACAGCTGGGGAAGACAATCAAAGAGATCAAGAATTTCCCCGAAACGCTCAAATACCTGCTGGCTTATTTCCTCTATAACGACGGCATCCAAACGGTGATTGCGGTGTCGGCGACTTTCGCGGCAGCCCCCATTATTCGCGGCGGCATCGAGATTGACCAGACCACATTAACCATGATCATCCTGATGATCCAATTTGTGGCCTTTGGCGGGGCGCTCTTCTGGGGCAAGCTGGCCAAATGGATGGGCGCCAAGCAGTCGATCATCCTCAGCCTGGTGATCTGGTCGGGTGTGGTCACCTTTGCCTATTTTGGCCTTTACGGTGAAACCCGCGTGCTGCAGTTCTGGATTTTGGGCGCCTTCATAGCCCTGGTGATGGGCGGCAGTCAGGCCATCAGCCGCAGCCTCTTTGCACAGATGATCCCGGACGGCAAGGAAGCGGAGTACTATTCCTTTTATGAGATCAGTGAGCGAGGTACTTCCTGGATCGGACCGATGATCTTTGGCGTCATGAACCAGGCTTTTGGCAGCCTGCGCCCGGCTATTCTTTCGTTGATCTTCTTCTTTGTAGCCGGCTTGATCATCCTGCCTTTCGTCAATGTGGATAAGGCGATTGCCGATGTCAAAGCCGCGGATGCCGATTGAGGTAAGCACCTAACTAAATCGATTTCAAAAGCGGCGCACTTGAAAGAGCGCCGCTTTTTTTATAAGATGGAAACAGGAT
>JBDLJO010000385.1:0-1840 GCA_039714275.1 Chloroflexota bacterium
GAGCGTTTGGGGGGGCGTTTAGGTTGGCGGACCGCCTTTGAATCGGTGGCTGATAACCCTTATCTGCCCGATTTCTATGCTGATATGGCCCGCTGGGCTTTCCACCTGCAGGTCTTCTTCCTCGGGCACCGGGCCGAGCAGCACCTGGATTTAACCGATACTGGCCAATCGGCGATTGCCGACCGCAGCATCTACGAGGACGCTTATATTTTTGCCCGGGCCCTGCACCATCTCGGCAACCTGAGCGAGCGGGATTATTTGGCCTACCGCCGGGTCTTTGACCTGATCACTACCAGCCTGCCGGCACCCAATCTGCTGATCTACCTCAAAGCGCCGGTGCCCTTATTGATGGATCGCATCCGTTTACGCGGCCGCGAAATGGAAAGCGGCATCACCGCCGACTACCTGACGCTGCTGGAATCTTTCTACGATGATTGGATGAATAATTTCAATGTCTGCCCGGTCCTGACCATCCGCTCCGATGATTTGGATTTTGTCCACAAGCAGGAACACCTCAATATCGTGGTGCAGCGCATCCAGGATCGTCTGGAGGGTAAAGAAACGATCATTTTTCCCGACGACGGATAGGAAGCCTGAATTTTTGATCTTCGCCTGATTTTGATTGGGCATCACCCGAAAATCGTGCTAAACCCTGATTCTTTTGATGAATCAGGGTTTCTTTTTACCAGGATTTTACAATCTCTTGATACCGGGTTGATATCGCTGATTTATCATCCTACCAACGTAAATGAAAATAACTGTTTGGAGGTAACTCATGATCAAGAAATTAACCGTCCCCATCGTCTTTGCCCTGGTGCTGGCTTTGCTGGTCAGTACGGCCGCATTTGCCGCTGACGATCCGCCCCCGCTTAAGCATCTGCATGTATACGGGCAGATCACGGCCCTGGGTGAAAATTCATTCACCGTTCAGCCGGTGAAAGAGGGCAGCGAAGAAATCACCTTTATGGTTGATCCAGATACCCATTACCGCGACTTGAAAACCGGCCCTGCAGATTTCGACCAACTGGATGTTGGCGGTAAAGCTGCTGTCCGGGGGCAGGTCGGTGGTGACCAGCAAATCAGGGCGCAATTTGTGCTGCTTTTACCTGATGATTTCTCCCCCGGGGACCGGTTTGATCGCCGTGCCCGCGGCCAGGTCAGTGAGATCAATCTTAATGCAAATACCTTTTCCTTGCTCACGATGAACGGTCGAACGTTTCCCTTTACTGTTGGAGCAGAGACACGCTTTATCGGGCGTGCGGATGGTTTGACGGATTTGCGTATTTCCCAGCCGGTGATTGCGGCTGGCAGGCCTGATGGCGATGGTCCGGCGCTGGCTACAGCTGTGATCACCCGCCCGGGCCCCAGACCAAAGCCTTTCGCGGGTACGGTTACGGATGTAGACCCCTCAGCTGGAACCTTTCTGCTGAACACTCGTCGGGGAGATCAACTTACCTTTGCCGTCGATGAAAATACGCAGTTCATCAGTCCAGAGGATGAGATCCAAAGTTTAGCCGATATGCAGGTTGATATGGTGGCCGTGCTGGGTGCTTTGCCACCCGAGGATGGGGTGCACCTGGTCACCCGCATCGCCATCGGCGAGAAAGGTGATCTGCCTAAGTTTGAGCTCAAGGTTCGAGGGCGAATCACTGCGCTGGGTGATCATTCCCTTACCGTTCAAACCGTGGCCGGACGAACGATCCTTTTCCAAACCTCTGATGAAACCAGATTGCGCGGTCGTGCAGGTATCCAGTCGCTGGATGATCTGGAGATCGGGATGGGTGTTTTTATTGGCGGTCGTGAGTTAGATACCGGAGCGTTGTTCGCCCAATGGGTTGTG
>JBDLJO010000386.1:0-1832 GCA_039714275.1 Chloroflexota bacterium
ATGGTCACCAGCCTGCCGCCAGTCCATATTGCTTTAATGGGCATCGAACGAATCGTTCCCGATATGGATGCCCTGAGCTTGGCACTCTCCGTACTGCCCCGCTCGGCAACAGGACAAAAAATAACAGTTTATACGCAGTTGATCAACGCTCCCGATCCCGACAATAATCCCCGTGAACGCCACCTGATTTTGGTTGATAATGGGCGCAGTAATTTGCGCGGCTCTCCCCTCAACGATGCTTTATTGTGCATCCGCTGCGGCGCCTGTTTAAATACCTGCCCCATTTTCCGTGAAATTGGTGGCCATGCCTACGTCGGACAGCATGGGCAGGCTACAACCTACCCCGGACCCATTGGATCGGTAATCTCTCCTGGTTTATTTGGGCAATCTGACTTTGGTCACTTAGCACAGGCCTGTACAGTATGTGGCGCGTGCAAAGAGGCTTGCCCGGCAAATATTGATCTGCCCTCCATGCTGCTGCGGGTACGAGCAAATCAAAGATCCGGTGAACAAATTTCGATGCCCATTCGTGGTGGATTACACATATTCCGTTGGTTTGCTACAAACCCCTGGCGGTTCCGGCTGGCACAAAAACTGGCAGCTCTTTTCAGCCGCATCATGTCTCCCAAGAATAATTGGATGCGACTTCCATCCTTCACTGGATGGGGTTACGCCAAAGATTTCCCCCGCCCTGCTGCCAAGCCATTTAGGGTGCGGTTTCACTCTCACCAACATACAAAACAGCAATCAGGAGAAATCCAGGAGCCTTATCATCCGCAACCCCAAACTGTGGAGAATCTTGCCCCCATCTCCAAACCCGAATTACCGGCAGATCAAAGGACGCTGACCGAGCAATTCAAAGATGAGCTTTTTGCCCTCGATGGAACTTTGATTCATTGTACAGCAGAAAATCTAACCACGAATATATTGGAATTTCTTGGTTCACAAAACATCACCACCATTACCGCCTGTGAAGACAGCGCGCTGCCATCAGGATTGGCCAACGGACTGCGGCAGGCAGGCATCAACATCAAACACGGCCTGCAGCCAGATGTTCAGGTAGGATTAACAGGCGCGCTGGCAGGAGTTGCAGAAACAGGAACATTAGCAATCCCTGTAAGTCCAGGATGTCCCCAGGAAACCTCACTGCTGCCCCAAATTCATTTGGCGGTATTGTACGCCAATAAAATATATAAAAACCTCGCCCAGATTTTAGCTTTGCGCGAGGTTCAATTAGCATCTTCAACAGCGTTGATCAGCGGTCCATCCCGTACTGCTGATATTGAGATGACACTAACCCTGGGTATGCATGGACCAGGTCAGTTAATCGTCTTTTGTATCGATTAAATTTCTGGCAGTGTGCGGTAAACGCCATCAGCGTCAGGGGTAAAATCTGAAACAGCAATCACAGCATCCAAATTCAGGACCCCATATAAATGGGGGAATTGATCACCATCTGCAGCTTCCCAACGGAGTTCGGCATTGAGCTTTTCGGGTTCAATCCACAACAAACATAGATTGGGCGCATCTTGATAAAACATATTGACCACTTTCAACGCCTGGTCAGGGCGCGAACAGTGAATAAAACCTTCCGTATCAAGAGAAGCGGCGCGGTAGGCGCCATTTGCTTGTGCGCTCAACCAATCTGGGCATCCACAGATATGGACTATTTTTTCCATGATCATCTCCTACAACCAACCCCGCCAGCGGTACACCACCAAACCCAGGTACTCTTTAAGGGCGACGGTTGTATCTTGTAGATTACTAACTCTGGGGAATAAGTTAAAAACAAAATCGGCAATATCTGGCGCCCAAAGATGCTCCCAGGATGT
>JBDLJO010000387.1:0-1820 GCA_039714275.1 Chloroflexota bacterium
GACAAATGGTTTACTGGTGTAGTTGTCACTGACGGTCGTGGATCTCCGCGCAATGGATTATATGAAAAATACAGTGATGAAGAAATGCGACTTGTCCGTTTTAAGGAACAACGTAAAGCCGCGATTATTGGAGAGTTTTCCGCTCAGGTCATGCTAGATCACCCTAGTAAGTCCGTCAAAAATGGGCACGACTCAAGTCTTGTAAAGGATATTATTGCTATACTGAAAGCGACACAACCTAAGAAAGTTTTCACGCATAATTTGGCTGATAAACATCCAACCCATATTGGTGTGGCGGTAAAAGTGATCAGGGCTATTCGAAGTTTGCCTGAACTTGAGCGGCCAAACCATTTATATGGTTGTGAAGTATGGAGAAGCCTAGATTGGCTAATGGATGAAGAGAAAGTTGTGTTGGATGTTTCGTCACAAGAAAATCTTCAAGCCGCGTTGTTAGGGGTGTTTGATTCACAAATAAGTGGTGGTAAGCGTTACGACCTGGCAACTATGGGCAGACGTGTAGCAAATGCTACATATTTTTCTTCTCATGACGTGGATAGTGCTGCCGGCTTAGCGTATGCGATGAATTTAACCCCCCTGATCAAAAATTCTGATTTGGATATTCAAGAATATGTCGTTGGGCATATAGAGCGTTTTGCCCAAGATGTTAGAGGCTTGATAACCAGTGTGATGTAAAGAAATTTGAAATGGAAGGAGGTGATTGAAATCTCAAAAGTAATGTATGTAAAATATCAAAGTCTTATTTCACGATAGAGGAGATAAAAATGAGAAAGAAAAGTTTGTGGTTAGTGATTAGCCTGATGCTGATTGCTGCATTTGTCTTCACAGCCTGCCAACAGGCCCCAGCAGAAGAAGCTCCTGAAGCTGAAGAAGCTGTAGTTGAGGTAGTTGAAGAAGCTGAGGAAGTAGAAGAGGAACCTGCTGCACCGGCAGAGAAGGTTCAGGTCCGCTGGTTTGTGGGTTTGGGTACTGGTACTGACGAACCCCAGATTGCTGCACAAGAATCTGTTGTGGCGGCTTTCAATGAATCACAAGACAGAATCGAGTTGATTCTAGAAATTGTCCCTAACGCTCAGGCCCGCGACACACTATCGACCCAGATCGCGGCGGATGCTGGTCCTGATATCATTGGTCCGGTGGGCATTGCCGGATCAAACTGGTTCTACGGACAGTTTCTGGATATGACCCCCCTGATTGAGTCTGCTAATTACGATACGACTCAATTTGAAGAAGCCCTGGTTAAGTTCTTCCAGACCGAAGAAGGCCAGGTAGGCCTGCCCTTTGCAGTCTATCCCACAGCTTTGTTCTACCAGAAAGAGATGTTTGATGAAGCTGGCCTGAACTACCCACCCCAGAGCATTGGCGATAAGTACGTAATGCCTGATGGCTCTGAAGTGGAATGGTCCTGGGATACCCTCACTGAAGTCGCCAAGTTGTTGACAGTAGATATCAATGGCTTGACCCCCCTGGATGATGGCTTTGACCGTGATAATATCGTTCAGGTTGGTTATGCATGGCCACATTTGTGGCCTTCCGTTATGGGCACCTTCTCTGAACCCGGCCTTCCCTTTGCAGGCGAAGCTGGTGCCTACACAGCAGATATCCCCGCAGGATGGGAAGCTGCATGGCGATGGTACTATGAAGGCGTGTATGGCGATGAGCCTTTCATTCCTAGTGGTCCACTGGCCGAAAGCCCTGAATTTGGCAGCGGCAATGTTTTCAATGGCGGCAGGTCTGCCATGGCAGTGACCCAGCTGTGGTACGCTGCTTGCTGTGTGTCTGATGCTGGTGATTCATGGGAT
>JBDLJO010000388.1:0-1811 GCA_039714275.1 Chloroflexota bacterium
TTGCCCCCCCAACCCCCCAATTCTGGGGGGAGTACGCCTGCGCGTGCAGGGGGGAGCTGATGTTAAAGTGCCAAACCTAAACGTTTTAATCAATTAGGAACAAATGCCATGTTTGGGAAATGCGAGGGATGGTCGGTGAGAATCTGAGCGGCATTGTAGTTCAATCAAGATCATGTTCTTCGGCGAATTCGAGGAGTACTTCACGAAACATGGGGTCGATATTGCTGCGCTCGGCGTCGATTATTTTTTGGAGTTTTATTAAATGACCGAGGCGGCTGGCGACATGGGTCATGGTGCTGCACAAGCCAATGGTTTGAGGCATGTCGGGTTGGGAATCGAGCATGACAGCGAGACGATCTATGGCGACTCGCAAGACCTTGATTTCGGAGGTAACGTCAAGATGGTCTTCGAGTGAGGAGAGCGATTGAAGATCGCCTTTTCTAAAGCGCGGTGAGTAATAACCATGCTGCAGGGCGTTGGTGTTACCAAGTGGGGCACCGCGTTTACGACGGGTAAGTTCTTTTTGAGGTGCGCTGCAAGTGCGTTTGTTATGTCCGGTTTTCCCACAATTGCTGCAGGTTTGAAGCATGATTCCCTCCAGGGTGGTATGGGTACTTTATCCGCAGGCCGTGAGCAGCGCAACGTAAAGGCCGACGCATATACTGCTCACGTCGGCCTACGGAGTTACACAAGAGTATTATAGCACATTTGTTCTGTTTTGAGAAGGGAAATCCTCAAATGTGTTCAGTACAGGGACGGGCAAAACCGGATTTATTTAACGCTGATATTCCGCTATAATGGATGATAAGATCGGTATTATGGGCAGAGAAGAAGCTTTGGGGCGCCAAGAATCCACCAACCCAAGGGATCCATGATCGGATAGAAGTATGAAGATGCAAAGAGAAAATCTTATTGATCTATTGGCGGCGGAGACTGCTGGATTGGTGCGACCACATCCAGTCCGGGTGGCGGTTGATGGGATCGATGCGGCGGGGAAAACCATATTGGCGGATGAGCTGGGAAGGCGGTTGGAGGAAATGGATAGATCGGTGATAAGAGCTTCCATCGACGGTTTTCACCATCCTCGGGAAATCAGGTATCAACGGGGGAAGGATTCAGCCGAAGGGTATTATCGCGATTCATTTGATTATGAAGCTGTAAAAAAAGTATTATTAGAGCCCTTAGGTCCTGATGGGAAATTAACATACCAAAAGGCAGTCTTTGATCATCAAGAAAACAGACCCATAAATATGGACTTCCAAAAAGCACGGTCAGATGCGATCCTGTTGTTTGATGGTGTTTTTTTGCTGCGTCCGGAGATGTATGCGTATTGGGATATCAAAATATTCGTTGATATTGAATTTGATGAATCTACAGCAAGAGCGATAAAGCGGGACGTGCCGCTGTTGGGGAATGAAGAATTGGTAAGGGAACGTTATAAGAAACGCTATATCCCCGGGCAGATGCTTTATTTTGTAGAAAGCAGCCCCAAAGAGAAAGCGGATTTTATTGTGAAAAATGATAAGGTATCTAATCCAGAAATCATCAAGAAATCAGGGTGAGAATATGACTAAAAAGCGAGACCTGGACAGGGAAGGACTGGAAGTATATATGCTGCATGCGCTGCTATCCGCGCGCCCACTGCTGCAGTTGATTGGGTATCTGTTTTTGATCTATGCAGTGGCAACATTGTTTTCATCTACAAAATTGAGTCTGATCTCTTTTGGGGTAGTGATTTTGATCATCATTTATACCTATTCCTACCAGGCGGTACTTTATCTGGCGAAGTTTGGGGCGTGGTTGGGGACGCG
>JBDLJO010000389.1:0-1775 GCA_039714275.1 Chloroflexota bacterium
ATCCTGCGGATGCGATGTCAAAACCAGCTGACTGGGACGCGGATTCGTTTGCAGATGTTATCGACATAGATGATGATAATGACGGCTATAGTGATACCGGTGAAACTAATATGGGTACCGATCCATATGACCCGCTTTCAGAGCCCAGCAAGCAGGTGCACAACTTATTATTACAGACTACCTTTGGTCCGACTGAGAAAGAAGAAGCCGAGCTGCTTAGCTTGGGTGTAGAGGGTTGGATAGACGCTCAGCTTAATGCCCCATCAGCGTATGATGAGCCCTATACCGATGCAAACCCCAACCATAAAACCTATTTTGAACGTTTTATAGAGATGGCCAGAGTATTGGACCCTGTGTATTACGGTTACAATGATGCCACTATCGCGGAATATACAAAACCAAGAGCAAGTATGTATGATACGTCGGTGGAGGTGATGACCAGCGGACCGGCTGTCTTTAAAACACTTTGGTTTGAGACCGTACTGCATGCACCCGATCAGCTGCGTCAGCGTGTTGCCTATGCACTTTCACAAATACTTGTTATGGGTGGTACCAAACAGGGGGCAGCAACATACTACGATATCCTGGCGAAGAATGCCTTTACAAACTACAGAGACCTGCTGATCGATGTCTCATTGTCTTCATCGATGTGTAACGCGCTGACTTACCTCGGCAGCAGGGGAGATAAAGAGACTATCCAACCGGACGAAAACTACGCCAGAGAGTTGATGCAGCTCTTTACCATCGGTCTGCATCGTATGAATATGGACGGTAGCCCGATGTATGCAAGCGGTGAACTTATCCCTACCTATGATGGTGATGATGTCGAAGCACTGGCAAGGGTCTTTACCGGATGGGGCAGAATGTATGAAGGTGGTAGTTGTGGTGCTGGATACGCCAGGACGAAAACGGATCTTACCCGTCCGATCTGTCAAATCAAAAATGGCGCCTGGCACGATAATGGTGATAAAGAGGTGACACTAAGCGGGCAAGGTACCCAGGTCATCACCGGCGGTGATGCAACTCAGGAGATGATCGATGTGATCGATATGCTGATGGCTCACCCCAATATGGCACCCTTTATCTCTAAACACCTGATCATGCGTCTGGTTAAATCGAACCCGACGCCGGGTTATGTTGGCAGAGTTGCTGCCGTCTTTAATGACAATGGCAGTGGTGTCAAAGGCGACCTTAAAGCAGTGGTACGTGCGATCTTGCTGGATACAGAAGCGATAACAATAGATGCGACTGTCGCTAAAAAAGCCAAAGAGCCGATCCTGGCATACACACAGTTTTTACGAGCCTTTGATGTAAATAAGACTCCCCTTTATTACAGTGGACAATTATACAGATTCAAATCTGATTTTCAGGGCAACCTGGGCCAGGGCCCTTTGAGCTCTCCAACCGTCTTTAACTACTATGATAATGCGTTTGTACCCGTAGATGATTACTTTAGAAACAATGATCTGGTCTCGCCAGAAATACAGATCATCGATGAGCAAGGGATTACCTATATGGCGAACAAAGTGTATGAGATTGCATATGACTTTGAGAAAAACTCACACACGATAGCCAATGGTAGCCGGCCGAAAGATAGATTCGAGATCTCCTATGATCGGGAGTACGCTTTAGTCCTGGCAGCGGTTAACAATGACATTAACAATTTTGCGTTCGATGAATACCAGGCAAAAGCCGTGGATGCTGTGATGCCGTATCTGGATAAGAAGCTGACCGGCGGTACGTTAAGCCAGGCGCAAAAAGATGCGATCAAGGCT
>JBDLJO010000390.1:0-1768 GCA_039714275.1 Chloroflexota bacterium
CCTTATTTTGCGCATTAAATAATGCTTCGATTTCGGGATGGTCGATTAACACCGACCGGTTAAATTCAACAAACTTTTTTTGGACCTTTCGTCTGTGCGTTAGATCCAGTTGAAGATATACCATCGTAGCCTGAAGATCTTCGTGGCCGAGCTGGATTCGGATATCCGTTAGGGAAGATCCGGACGTGAGCATATTGACTGCACACGAGTGGCGGAAGCTGTGGACAGGGCTTAGCGTTTTCAGGCGTTTTTGTGGTAAAGCGGCGGTCAGGTATTTTTTACAGACACGGTATATGCCATGTCGCGTCAGCTCTTTTCCGCGTTGGTTGATGAACAGCCTGTGGCGATACGCCGGCTTGGGTTCTTTTCTATATTTATCGATATAGTTTTTAATCAGGATACATGTCTCCGGCATAAGTGTAATCTGGCGAAAGCGGTTTCCCTTTCCCAGTATGACAAGGGTTCTTTGTTCTGGGTTGAAGTAGTCAAGGTTCAATGTCGCAACCTCGGTGGCTCTGGCACCAGAGTCATAGAGCAAAACCAAAAGACAGTAATCACGGAACCCTTCTTTTGGGTATAAATCCACGGATTGCATGACCTTAAAAATTTCATCCGGATATAGAAAGCCGATCAGTTTTCGTTGGTATCGTTTTTGAGGGATCGCCAGGATTTTTTCTACAACATCTTTTTTTTCAGGGTGCATGAAGCGGATCATCTTTGCCAGCGATTTGATGGCTGCCAACCGGTGGTTGCGGGTGACAGGAGCGTTTTGTCTTTTCTGCTCAAGATCAACCAAAAAGGCAAGGACCATATCGGGTGTGAGATGATCCAGCATTAGCGATCCGGTTTTGATCTTAAGTCTGTGGGCGGCAAACGGGATAAAGAGTGTAAATGCATCCCGATAAGCTCTGATTGTATGTTGGCTCACCCCTTTTATATGCGGAAGATAGTTGCTAAAAAATTGATGTAAACACGTCGTAAGCTTCATTTCACTACCGCCCGTGATTTGGTATATTCGAGTAATCCCATGCGGTGTTCAGCGTCTTTTACTTTGAGATAGGCACCTGTATACTGGTATTTGCGATGTCCCATATAAGTTGCCAACACCGGCAGTGCATGTTGTGGTGATTGGCCGCGTGCCTTGATTTTATTTAACGTGTTGATGGCAAAAGAATGTCGCAAGGATTGCGGCACAGGCGCACCGAAGGTAACGTTGCCGCTGACCTGCTTGGGTTGGTAAAGACCCATTTCCCTCACCGCCCGGTGAAAGGCGCGTCGGATACTATTATCGTTTAATGGTGCATGATCTCTGCCGGCCAAAAGGTACTCATTCTGGTCATTGGCGCGTAAACTTTTTCGTGCCGTAAGATAGTCTTCTATTTCAGCCAATACGGTTTTGGGAACCGGGATCAAGCGATCCTTTCGGAACTTCGTTCTTTTAATATAAACCGTTCCTTCTTCTTTGCGGTAATGACATCCACGCAGATGCAAGGGTTCGTTTATTCTCATGCCGCAGCGTGCCAGCATTACGATGGCCACGTATTTGGCCATGTCCAATAAAAAATACGTTTCACTTTTGCGGATGTTTTGGCAGACAGTTTTCATGAGCGCCTGGGTTTGTTGCTGTGAGAAGACAAAAGGCACAAAATAGCGCTTGGGAAGTCTGGGGATGTCCTTCAACGGGTTTTCTTCGAGAATGCCCTTTCGTACCATAAATCGAAAGAAGCTTCGTGTATCCAAGAGGATCTCATTAACCGTGTTGGGATGC
>JBDLJO010000391.1:0-1766 GCA_039714275.1 Chloroflexota bacterium
CGGGCGGCATTCATCAAAGACGCGGTTGCGGCGCTGGGGTCGGCATACCCGGACTCAGGTTCGTAAGCGGCAATCTTAATATCATCAACCTGGAAGTGAGGTGCCAGGCGGCGGACATCATCCGCCGTGATCAAGATGCTGGGGATGCCGATGCGCTGGTGCATGGCGACATTGGCTCTCAGTTGCTCCTCATAATCGGGTCGTACAAACTGTAAAAACCCGGTGCGCTCAAATCCGCAATCGCCGCCAACCCGGGCATCCCAATCACGGAAATATTGAAATGACTCCCAGGCTAAACGCGATTCAGGTTCCAGGTCATAATGCATGCGCACCAGGCCGCTCGAACGCCCGGTGGCGCCGGAGGCCAGGGTGTTCTTTTCCAGGACCAAAGCTTTCAGGCCGCGTTTCGCCATGTGAAAGGCCAGGCTTGCGCCGTGAATGCCGCCGCCAATAATGATCAGATCAGCTGTCTTGGTCATAGGGACTCCAAAGATTTAGCATGTATTGATATTAGTATAACCCATCCAAGGTGTGAACTATAATCAAAACGGGTTTGAACTGATAGGTTTTGGTGGAAACCTGCCGGGTCTCTATCAGTTATTTGAGGTTTTCGGCATTTTTTCCGAAACTTGCCATTTCCACCATTTTATAATACACTCTTGCCCGATATAATATTTGAAAAATCTGCGGGTATTACCCGAGAAAAGAGTGGATTGGGGTATTTTTTTGTGCTTTTGACGAGAAATACCCCTTGATTCCGTTATTCACAGAGAGTCAGAAACCTCTCAACGGAACAAAAGGAAGAAATTTATGGCATGGCTTGCTGACCCTCAAAGCTGGATCGCATTACTGACCCTCACTCTGCTGGAAATCGTGCTGGGCATTGATAATATCATTTTCATCTCCATATTGGCCGGCAAACTCCCGGAAAAGGAACAAGACCGCGGGCGTCAGCTGGGTCTGATCATGGCTATGGTGATGCGCATATTGCTGCTTTTCTCCCTGGCCTGGTTGGTAAAACTGACCACGCCCATCTTCCATATTGGCCATTTTGGGATTGCTGGACGCGACCTAATTCTGTTGATCGGCGGTTTGTTCTTGCTGGGAAAAGCCACGCTTGAAATCCACGAGAAACTTGAAGGCCATGAGGGCCAATCTTCAGCGAAAGTGAAAGCATCCTTCAGTGCTGTGATCTTCCAAATCATGCTGTTGGATATCGTCTTTTCGTTAGATTCCGTGATCACAGCTGTGGGTATGGCAGACGAATTGGCGATCATGATCGCTGCAGTGGTCATCTCCGTGGGCATCATGCTCTTTGCTTCCGGACCGATCAGCACCTATGTTAATGAACGACCGACCTTAAAAATACTCGCCCTCAGCTTCCTGCTGCTGATTGGTTTTTCACTGGTGGCCGAGGGATTGCATTTCCACATCCCCAAAGGTTACAGCTACTTTGCAATGGGCTTCTCTTTCCTGGTTGAAATGCTCAACCAAAAGATACGCACTAAACAAAAAAACCCCATCAAACTGCGGCAGGCTTACGTGGAAAATGCCAAACCAAGTACACCCGCACCGAACGGGAATTAAATTATGTCTGGTAAATCTTTATCTAAAGAAAAAATAACCACCATGCTGGTCAATGGGCTGGCAGTCGCGCTGGTGATCACTGCGGCATTTTTGGGTTGGCGTAAACTTCAAACAAAGGACGCTGAACCACAAATCGATGCCACGGCCACAAGCAGTGCAGCAGCCCCAACCGAGGTGGA
>JBDLJO010000392.1:0-1760 GCA_039714275.1 Chloroflexota bacterium
GTGTGTACCCCCACTGCGACTCGAACGCAGGTCTTCGGCTCCGGAGGCCGACGCTCTATCCACTGAGCTATGGGGGCAGGACGGGGGTTATTCTACCATATCATTGGATTGAATATTAAACTTTTTTTGTCCCGTTGATTGTCAATAATGAGCAGAGCACTGGGCTATCCGTGATCATCATTTTAAAAACGAACAGCTTGAAATTTTCTCGCTGGCATGGATTTTGCATCATATAAAGCATGTTAATGACAAACGGTATTATGATTTAAATAAGGCTTGGAGGATGTATGAGGTTGCTCACTGTTCGTTCACCATTTTCTGAACCGTGTGAACATAAAATAACACCAGGGGTAACTAAAATTGGTAGACAGGAAAACTCTGATATCAATCTGACCAGCAGTATGATATCGCGCGTACATGCTGAAATCTATCTGGATCGAGCTCAGCGCAGAGTGACATTAAAAGATTTGTCCAGCACAAATGGGACTTACGTAAATCGTCAGCGGATTCCTTCATCCAAAGAGTTGTTGATAAATCCAGAAGATGTAATTCGTATGGGGCCATATGAGTTAAATCTTGCCAATCTAAATCTAAGCGGTCAATTGAATGCTATCGCAGGAAATACACCTGTTACTGAATCTATCGTACTGGAAGCGCTTGATCGACATGCAATCTTGCTACATGAGATCATAGGACGTTTAAGTAAAGTCTACGACATCGACCAGGCTTTAGGTGAAATCGCAAAGCTCATGAAACGATCATTAGGTGTGGATGTTGTAAAAATTTTCTTGAAGAACCAATTTCAGAAGATCCCTGAATTGGGATTTCCTACCACTTATGCAGATCGTGTGATACAAAATCAAGAAGCCATTTTTATTCCCAATCTAATAATGGATTCAACTCATAAAATTAGTGCCAGTGCTGGAAGGCTAAAAATAAATTCCTTGCTTTGTGTCCCTATCATCTTGAAAAATCAAGTTATTGGCCTTGTTTATCTTTATAATACATCTTCTTTAGGGCGACAGTTAAGCAATACAGACCTAAATATCGCCATTGCAGTTGCGCATCTGGCTGGTCTGACCCTGGAACGAGTACGCTTAATCGCAAAGGAAAAAGAACAGGCCAGGATGCAGCTACTCTTACAGCGCTTGCTACCAATTACCAGTGTTGATTCAACACTAACTCAATATTTAAAAACAGGTCATCTACCGGAACTTAGTGAAAGGAAAGTGACGGTCCTTTTCTCAGATATTATTAAATCCACACATATGGCCGAGAAACTTGGTCCACATCGTTTTGGGGCGATCCTCGAACGTTATTATCAGGAAATGACAAAAATTATCTTTGAGTATGGCGGTGTGATTGACAAGTACCTGGGAGATGGTGTCATGGCCATCTTTGGCATGGATGGAGACTGCACAGATGTGGAGAACCGAGCTATTAAGGCAGGATTACAAATTCTCAATACCATAGAAACCAAGTTTCGAAGAGACGAAGATCCGGTCAATGTTGGCGTATCAATTAACAGTGGGGTTGTCATGGCGGGGTATATGGAGACGCAGCATCGCGTTGAGTTATCTGTATTTGGGGATACGGTTAATGTCGCTGATCGTTTGCAAAAATTAGCACGACCTAACCGGCTGTTTATCGGTCCCTCTACTCGCAACGCCATAAATGAAAATTACAAATTGCAAAATGTTGGCTCGGTAGAAATCCGTGGTCGCACCGAACCAATACAAATTCATGAGGTAATTAGAGAA
>JBDLJO010000393.1:0-1746 GCA_039714275.1 Chloroflexota bacterium
CTCATACAGGGTTAATATTAACGTGATTTTAGTCACAGACAGACCCAGAGATTTGTGCAATACTATATACTAATATTTGTCGTTATCCGGCATCCAAGCCGATTTTATTCATTTCTTTATTAAGGAGAAAGCATATCATGACTCATCCAACCATTCTTGACATTATTCTTTTACTTGCGACCGGTCTAACAGCGGTCTATATGGTCTGGCGTTTCTGGAAACGCTATGGCTGGGAGAAGAAAGTCTACGCTCTTTATTACATCATGGGATTTGCCGTTCTGTTCGTCTCCGGCGTGCTCTTGATCTTCATGGGCTATAAGATCCTTGAAACGCCATTCGTGCTGACCGTTGCCAGCTTGATTCCTTTCGGGCTTTCGGTTGGTATCGTACGCCAATACTACGATAAATACACGAAACCTTATATTTGGTTTGCTACGATTGGTTTATTAGCCATCGCTTTCGCGGCTTTTACCGGATCGGGACTCAAGAAATTTGCCGTTCCTATTTTCCACAGTGTGGCCGGGTTGATCATCTTCCTGGGGCCATTCTTTGTTAAAAAATACGGCGAGGGCAATCCAGCCAAAGGCTTCTTCTGGGTTGGAATCGGTGGTATGTTGATTGGCATCGGCGGGCTGGCTCTGGCATCCTTGAGCTTTGGCGCTCCACTGCTTGGTATCTTCACCGCAGAACTGGTCTTCAACATCCTGGCAGCCTTACTCCTGTTGATGGCGCTGGCTTTTGCCTGGGGCTTCATGAAAGACATCAAAAACTAAGTAGCTTGAATTTCAATAAGGACTTCCGCAGTTTGATCACCCTAAAAAGCTGCGGAAGTCTGATTCTATTTTCAATATCTTTTCCTTTATATTTGCTATTTAATAAAGACATTCTAGCTGCCCTGTGTTATCTTATACTCGCAAATAATACGGAGCAGCTAGGTTTTTTTTATATCTTATAATTAGGAGTTTTTTCTATGAAGTTTTTAGCAAAACGTTTCGATTACCTCTTCCGCTCCACCCGGGGTTTAACATTGGTGGCGATCACCATGGTTGCCCTGGTGACCGCCATCTGGGGCACGCTTTCTGGCCCGATGGTTGAGTGGGGTGTAAGAGATATCACCGTCAAGGTGTTGGGCATGGATTTGGTACAGGCCGATCGTGAAGGCCGCATCATCATGCTGTACCACACCATCGCGATGACGATTGTTGCCATCGAGGTCTATTTCATGACCGAGATTCTGCCAATGAAACGCAATGAACATGTCATGATCAACGGTACGATCACCGTTGGTTATCTTACTGCCTTGATCTTCGGATTGCTCTTTGGTTATTTTGGCCACAATTTCGCTTTCCACGGACTTTTCTTAGTCGGGCAGACGCTGGTTTTCTTCTCCGGTATCCTGTTGGTCGCGGCACTTTGGCCGTGGAAAAAAGAATATCTATTACCCGAAGATTCACCCTATGCACGCACCAAAAATGGTGTGGATATCGAGCGAGCGGCTTTCTTCGTTATGGCAATCGCGACCCTGGTTTCTGCAACATGGGGCGCGGTGACCGGCTCTTTCTGGGCAAACGGCCACGAAACCTTCCTTGGTGAAGATCTGATCCGTATGCCGCACAAAACTGCATTGCAAAAAGCCATCATCGGTCACCTGCATATTATGCTTACCCTGATCGCCGTAGGTATTACGTTGATCGTTGGCAAATGGATGGATTTCAAAGGCAAACTGCATAAATGGGCCATGCCCAT
>JBDLJO010000394.1:0-1743 GCA_039714275.1 Chloroflexota bacterium
CTGGAAACAAAACGCAGCTCGGGGACCTTCGTCAGCGAATCCTACGTCGATTATTTAAGCCAGCGCCTGAATTGGGACCTGGTTTTCACAAAGCAGGAACTGCGCCACATTATTGAGATACGCTGTGCTCTGGAAGAGCAGGCCGCAGGCCTGGCTGCCGAACGTGCCACTGACCAGCAGATAGCAAATCTGGTCGACCTGGTAGATGCGATCAACGTCCCAGGCATCAAACCAGAATTGGCTGTAGAGAAAGATATTGCCTTCCACATTGCCGTCGCTGAAGCTTCCAATAACCCTTTGCTGCACAATTTAATTTTAAATCTTCGCCAGGTTCTGCATGGTTATATTAAAGCCGGGTATCTCCGTCGCGGCTATGGCTCTCAAGTTGACGCGGAGGAGATGGCCAATCTCCACCGTCCCATTGTTGAGGCCATTCAAACGGCGAACGCTGCTGATGCACAAAAAGCGATGCATCAGCATTTTCAGAATACCTCGGGTTGGCAGTTAGCTCAGGCTGAACAGGATCAAAACATATAATATTGGATACCGTTATTAATGCCCATCCTAGACAGATTTTTTTGATTTAGATATGCTTGATTTAGGTATTATCTTTGTGTGGAGGACGTTATGAAAAAATTAGCAACTGCTGGTAATAAAGGGATTGGAGTGCGCTCCGATTGTTTCGTCAATCTGGAACTAACCTCCACTGGTGGCTATCAGATCAATACTGCCAGTAAGGTTTTGGCCCTCTACAGCAGCACAATCAATGCTTTGGCCAAAGATGTTCTGGCTCATTTCGGTATTCGAAATGCTGTACTCCAGATTGAAGATTATGGCGCCCTTGATTATGTATTGTCAGCCCGTATCGAAGCTGCTGTTCATCAGCTAATCAAAACCGATAAAGAATTCTTGCCTGAATTGATCGCTGAGAATCAATATGATACTTCTGTAGATCGCTTCCGACGTTCACGGCTTTATCTGCCAGGCAATTCGCCCAAGCTGATGATTAATGCGGGCATTTATCTGCCGGATGCCATTATTTTGGATTTGGAAGATTCAGTTGCCCCGGCTGCGAAAAAGGAAGCCCGATTCCTAGTCCGGAACGCACTTCGTCAGGTCAATTTTTATCAGGCCGAGCGCATGGTGCGTATCAATCAACTGCCCTGGGGGTTGGATGATCTTAAGTACCTTGTCCCTCACAACGTGAACTTGATCTTGATCCCCAAGTGTGAGTCTGCCGATCAGGTCAAGCAGGTTGATAACCGCATTCGTGAACTTGCTGTCAAGCACAAAGTCAAGCGGCCTGTCCATCTGATGCCGATCATTGAAAGTGCCCTGGGCGTGGTCAATGCATACGATATCGCCTCTGCCTCGCAGCATGTAGTCGCATTAGCCATTGGTTTGGAAGATTACACCGCTGATTTGGGAACCTCGCGTACCCAGCATGGTCGGGAGTCTTTTTACGCTCGCAGTACGCTGGTTAACGCCGCCCGCGCGGCTGGCATCCAACCGATTGACTCCGTCTTCTCCGATGTCTCCGATATGGAGTCCCTCCGGGAGGTGGCATTGGATTCAAAATCGCTGGGTTTTGACGGCATGGGCTGTATTCATCCCCGACAGATTGAAGTTATTCACAAAGCTTTTGCCCCGTCTGCTGACGAAATCCAAAAAGCAGGTAACATTGTCAGAGCTTTCGATGAAGCAGCTGCTAAAGGGTTAGGGGTTGTCTCTCTAGGATCCAAG
>JBDLJO010000395.1:0-1738 GCA_039714275.1 Chloroflexota bacterium
ATCTTTTATCCCTGGCGTTCCACGAGACCCAATGTACCCTTAAGTTGTACCAGTCATCGCGTCTTTATGCAACATCTTGCATTGTCCTGCGTATATCAAAGCAGCACAAAAGATTAGGAATTAAACACAGGTATTTTGTGGAAGGAGATAGATCATGGGTATCATCGAGGGAATTATCGGGTTAATTGTGGGTATTTTCGGTTTCGTCTTCGGCCTGGTGGGCGCGGTTTTAGGTCTGATCTTCAGCATCATCGGCGTTGTTTTGGTGGTCATACTGGTTGTCCTGGGCATTATTTTTCTACCCATCATCTTGTTGATCGCCCTGTTAATTCTGATTTTCTGACTGATTAAATTTTCTACATCCCATCAGCAGTGAAAAAAGCGCCTTATCAAAGGCGCTTTTTTTCTTGTCATTCCGATCAGGTGCAGCGCACTTGCATTGAAGACCTGGCCCTCTCTTTGCGCCGTGCTCTCATCATAACAATGGCATTATTCTATCCGATCAAATGCGCTCAATATCCTAAAATTATTTATTGTCAGTACAGCGGCCCAATTAACTTTGGACTTTTCCCACTGCTCTTCATATTGATTCCACGACCAGGTCGGATACCAGATACCCTCTTGAATGGTATCAACCAAATAATCACAATTCATTTCTGCGTATGCTTCAATTTCAGCAAAAAAAGGATCACCTTTTGACTGTACAAAATCCAATGGTTTTGGAACATAACTACCCCATTGACTTGAATCAAGACAGATCAGCTCTTTAATGGCTTTTGATATAGATCCTTTCATTTGCTTTTGATATTTTCCCGGCAGCTTTTTGTACATTCGCAGATAGCAATAGATTTCATGCTCACTTTTATAGGCTTCTTTTTTATTCAAATAGCTAACAGCGTGTTCAATGAGGGGTTCAATATCGATGACCTGTAATTTTCCCCGGTATTGATACAATATGCTAATGATTTCGCTGGAAGGATTGCCCCAGCTTTTGTCTATTACGGTGCATTTTTCGCGGGTATCGTAATGCCACCAAGGAGCATGCGGATGATGATTGACTTGGGCGGGGACAGTCCACCATCCGCTGCGGGAACGATCAAAAGTATTCTCAAAATACTTGATGGCCGGATCGACAATCTCGGTGTTATTTTCCCCTAATTGATCCAGGATTTGAAAAGCAATCGTTGTCGCCATTGGAGATGAATCTGGTAATAAGAAATCTGGTTCTAAACCGTTTCCGAAACCGCCATCGTCATTTTGATACTTACTCAAGTTATTGAAAACATCTTCCAATGAACCATTGAAGAAGTGAACTTCAAAAAGAGATTTGTATAAGTCATCAGCATTCGATTTGATGAATCGATATGCGGAATTGAGAGCATCTTTGTTTACCATTTTCATGCGTTACTTCCTTTGTGTTTTATCAGTGCTGATCCAGAAATAATATCACCAGTATGATTATATCAATATGGAGGAACCCACGCCTCATAAAAATCTTGCTCAGAAACTGCTGACAAGTTCAGCCCTGATGATATACTTCCCTATTGAGACTTTGAAACGATCAGAATTAGATTTAGTAATAATTACTCACAGAATGAGAGGATGAAATCAATATGAAAAGCTCTGCTGCAACCCAAAATGGTTTATTAAGCGGTATTCGCGTTTTGGACTTAACGCGTGTCTTGGCGGGACCCTACTGCACGATGATGTTGGGCGACCTGGGCGCCGATGTGGTCAA
>JBDLJO010000396.1:0-1733 GCA_039714275.1 Chloroflexota bacterium
CTGGTATTCGATATTTGTTTTTCGAAAATGTTTTTTTGGAGGAACGAATGGACTCCTCGGGAAAAATTGGGCGGCGTTGGATGGGAGGTTGTTAAGGTACCAGCGGTTCGGACGAAAACAGGCTATGCGCAGTACGTTGATGGTCTAAAAACTGAATAGAACAAGCCAATTATAGCACATTTGTTCTGGTTTGAGAAGGGGCGATGAAAGGGTCCTGCCCTTCCAGGGTGGATTCTCCCTGATTTTTTACCAGGTTGAGATGCAAGGGATCTGATCAGGGATTCTTCGAACCCGTCTCAGAATGAGATTATTTAAAGCCTTCGACGCTTCGGCCCTTCGACAGGCTCAGGACAAGCAGGCTCAGAACAAACTGGGCGAATGGTGCGGCGGTATTTCTTCTCAGGACCCCATGATCCTGAGCAGCGAGTGGGTTCAATTGAAATCACCCATTCGCGCATGCCTGCGCAGGGGGCATGGCGGGGCTGCCCCTCTCTAGCCCCCCAACCCCTAATGCTGGGGGAGTCTGATTCTGGCAAGCGAGGTATCTGAATGTTCATTCGATGTACGAACAGCTGTAAAAAGATTTATATTGTGAAATATTTCCTAATATTGAAATTTCTCTAATTACAAATATACTTTAATCATGCTAAAGGGGTATTGATAATGGACTTTGGCATTCTACCTGGGAATAACATTGGATCGGTAAGCAAAGCCTATTCTAGAAATGGAGGTGCTGCATGAAAGTGATCACGCAAAAAATTACTACTGAAAGCCTGATTACTGCCATAGAGGAAAATATTTTTTCATTAATCTCTCAAATGAAAAAATGGCCGCAAGCTGCAGTCCATGACTTTCCCGAGGTAATGTGGGCAATAACAGATATTCCAAGTCCGCTCATAAACATCGTCTTGCGCGCCCGGCTTAAGCCAGATCAAACAGATGAGACCATTCAAACTATCCTTGCTGATGCAAAGAATCGGAATGTTCCTATCATGTGGTGGACTGGACCAGCCACCGAACCAGTTGATTTAGAAGCGCGGTTAGTAAAGCACGGATTCATCAATGCAGGACAATCCGATGGTATGGCTGTTGAGCTAAGTAATATTAAAGAGGATATCCCAACCCCAGGGGGTCTCACTGTGGAATTAGCAGAAAGCAAGGAATCGATAAAGCAGTGGTGCAAGGTTTTTGGTGCGGTTTTTGAGCTGTCTGATTTCGTAACTGATGCGTACTACGATTTTATTAATTATATTGACTCGGACAAAGTGCTGTCTTATCTTGGCAAGGTAGACAACGAACCGGTGGCGATATCGCAGCTCGCGTTTGGTGCAGGTGTCGCTGGAATATACAGCGTTGCCACCCTTCCTGAAGCACGGAGACAAGGGATTGGGGCTTTCATGACATCGATCCCCCTACTGGAAGCAAAGAAACAAGGATATAAAATCGGCATCTTGCATGCATCAGAAATGGGGATTGGTGTGTATCGTGGGGTGGGCTTTCAAGAATACTGCAAGATAGGTTTACATATTTGGTCGCCGAAAGAAACGTAAAATTTAGTTTGGTAAGCCATCAGCCGCGCGTATGCACTGGATTGGCGCCCCTCAAGGGGATGCAGTCAAGCTGGACGAATGGTGCTTCGCGAATGCGGCAGCGCGTTTTGCCCCCCTAACCCCCCAATTCTGGGGGGAAGTCAACCCACATTTATTGCGAAATTTAGGAGATGGATTCCCGCT
>JBDLJO010000397.1:0-1731 GCA_039714275.1 Chloroflexota bacterium
ACAGAATAGCTGCGATGTCCCGGCTTGAAGAACTTTCCGAGAGATTGGAGACCACCACCAGAAGAGATCAGCGGCTGCTCAAGATAGCCATCAGCTCGCTGCTGAGGGTATCCTGCGCTGGCACAAAGGTTGTTACAAAGACACCCCCGTCCCACCAAATTCTCGCTTTCCCCCCCTTTTTTTAGATATTGGGATTCTGGCTCAGCAGCACACCGAAATCCCACTTTATTATCATCACGCCTATAGGGTTCACGAAGTAAGCCAATATCACACAAACGAACTCGATGATTATAAACTTCTGGGTCAGACAATGTGTTTTCTAACTGCACAACCTTGAAAGGATATCCGGTGGGAGAAACACGGGGATCGGTAAATACTTCGGCATCTTCGTTGAAGACCTTTTGGATCACCCGGCGTTTTTCGGATTCTTCCATACCCGATTCGTCACAAAAAGCAAAAGCTGTGCCTGTCTGGATGCCTACGGCACCAGCATTTTGGGCTTCTTTTAGCTTCTCGGGCGTATCATAACCACCAGCTAACCAAAAAGGAAGTCCAAGCTGTTTAATTTTATCAAGATCAGGTCTATCTTTCTCTCCAAAAATTGGCTCTCCCTTTTCATCCAAGCGCATTGCCCCTCTGGGAGGAGCGTTGTGTCCCCCCGCTGTGTACCCTTCAACAACAAATCCATCTACCTTGCCAGTTGATCTGCGGATCAGAGTTTTTGCCAAGACTACAGAAGAAATAATGGGCAAGAAATAAGGACGAGTTAACTGTTGGATTTTATCTACCGCTTCAGAGAAAATAGACTGAGGGTCAAAGTGCAAACGGTAAATATCATCGGCTGAACTCCCACTCACGTCAATCCGGTAGCTGACTTCCCGATGATTGGCCAGTTTATCGAGAATACCAGGAATTTGAACCGGGATTCCGGCCCCCATGATAACAAAATCAACCCCTGCAAGCATAGCCCCATAGAGAGATGCCATCGTTGGCATTTGTATTTTTTCCAATAAATTGAGACCAACCGGGTTCTGGTGTCCCTCCTTCGCAAGGAACATCTCGACAAAGTTCGAAATGACGGTCAGTTCATTAAGCGCCTTCGATGGATTGAGAGTCCACATCGGCGGGCGTTTATATGGTAAACGTGGGGTTTTGGGCTTCGGAACAAAATATTTTTCCAAAATCTGCTGAACGGGTTCTTGAAAAGGGAAGTGGCTTAAAGCACGCCGAACATGCCCACCGATATCCCCATCCATCAGCCGCGCAACCATGATCAAGTGAATTCCGGTTCCTGAAACCACACCTAATTGACCCTGTGTGGATACTGTCCGAGCCAGATTCCAGTCAGAAATGGCAACCCCCATGCCGCCTTGAATAACTTCGATTAGTTTCATGTAATTTCAGCACACCTGTGCCATGTCTCCTTGTGTTTGGATTTTATTCATAAAGGGAGCTTAAAAAGTGTAGAGAACAAGCGCATTGAAATGTTATAACACAAAAATACGCCAATAGACAGGGATGTTGAATAGCTGCCATTTGTGGGTGTAGGCGATGTGCTGCGCGAATTGATTAAAATCTGTGGTGGTCCCATGGAATTGGCTATGGCTAAAGTGGATATCAGGAGGAGACATAGTACTCATGCATAGATAGACATGATATCTGCTGGGGGTCTACCCATTTGGAGTAACTTAGCCATTAACTTCATCGGTTCATCAATGTGATTAAAGAACG
>JBDLJO010000398.1:0-1721 GCA_039714275.1 Chloroflexota bacterium
ACTGTGGGCACCCACGCCAACACCGATTTTGGATCACGTGTGGAAGCGGTCTTTCAATCTGGCTGTGCACAGTGCCATGCCTCGCACGGGAGCAGCAATTTATCCCTGGTTAATACCACCCTGCTGGTAACACCCGGGACAACCACCGGCTCGATCTTGTTCACCAGCCTGACCGGTACAAACTCCTTTGATGATGGTACCAGCGCTACCAACACCCGTATTTGCACGGCCTGTCATGTTGACCCTGCCAATCCTGGCAGCCCAATGGCGCAGCATGTGGGTGGAGACCATGCTGGCGGCGCGCTGGGCAGCAACGAGGAGGGCGGCAACTGCTCCCTTTGCCACGGACATGATATGGATAACGACCCGGCAACGCTGGATGGATTCATGCCATTTGGCGGCACCTGTGTGGGCTGCCATAAAATAAATCAGGGTACCCGCCGTCAGATCGTTGATGACAACGGCGATGGGACAGGGGCAAATGGTGACTTCAAACGTGCATCTCACCATATGAGCAACCTGGATATTCCTACCGATGGCGACTGCGAAATTTGCCATGACCAAAGCGGGCATATGTCGGGTACCGTTAACCTTTTCAATGTGGACACCCTGGCGTCCTATGCTCTGGATGGCGTGGATGATCCGGGCCGCACCGAAGCTTTCTGTTTATCCTGCCACGATGCTAACGGCGCCAATGGCGATTCAACACCTTTCAGCGATAGTGCGTCAGTTGTTGAAATCAACAATGCATCCTGGACCAATGCATCACACAATGCCAGTACCGGATCATGCGTTGACTGCCATGATAATGGTCATGGCTCCAACAAAGTATCCATACTGGCTCCCTGGGATTATACGGATGATGCCGACCCGGATGATCCAATGATGGAGGAGGAGCGATTCTGTTATGACTGTCATGATACAGATGGGCCGGCAGCATCGAATGTCGCAGCAACATTTGCTCCAACCACAAATTGGGCCAATGCGGTAGTGGGTACCAATGCGATGGTTGACTTGAACGACCGTCATGATATTGCCCTTACGGATCAAACCAGGAGCGGCGCCAAAATCGAGTGTGTGGATTGTCATAATCCGCATATAGCTACGGCAGCTAACCCCCTGATAGCTGACCCTGATCCTGGGGATGGGCAGATTCCAGGTTCAGGTTATGTGACCGGTGCCGATTTTATGACCGACTGGTGCAGTGATTGTCATGATGGCAGCTATCCGGCAGGGGTTGTTGATGCACATAGTGACGGCAGCAGCCCGGTTGGTCTGATCAATGTTCTTAGCTTCTGGAATGCTGACAGCAACAAAGATGACACGCACGGTGCTCAGACCGGCGGTGTAAACAGTATTGAACCAGATCCGCCTGGTACCGATGGATGGGTGCTGGATATCACTGTTCAGTGCATGGACTGTCATGTACGCCATGTTTCCAGTCCAACGGCAGTGACCGGCGGGACCAATCTTTTCCATGTGAAATCCCCGGTGAGAGATAGAACCAACTCGTTTGATTTATTCACCAATGCATCTGCCGGGTTAGGCACACTAAATTACGAATTGACGATTGTCAGTTCCTTTATCAGCGACCAGCAAAACGGCTATTCATGGTGCAATACCTGTCATGACGGGGACGATATGAAAAGCGGGGATGCGAACTGCACCGCCTGCCATATGCACGGTACTAAATGGTAGTTGGATCCTGTTTGAAACTAAGT
>JBDLJO010000399.1:0-1720 GCA_039714275.1 Chloroflexota bacterium
TACCCGGTTGGAAGATTTATCCTTGAATTCGTCCGCCTGGACTCATCCCAGGTTGCTGGTCTCAACGCCAATCAAACCTTTATGTTGGTGGTTGCAGTAATCTCAGCGATTACCATTTTCTTGCGCCACCGCGTAAAAGCTTAATATATTAACCTGAGGCAGGGGAGTGTTTACGATCTCCCATGTTCTTAGGGGCTGCTGTTTTAGATATTGTTCTTGCACCTGAAATTGCTCTCCGTTTAGAAGGGAATTAAGGCGCTGTAGGAATTACCAGGGATAAGCCCAGGGATAGATATTTGCTTTTCTTTGCGCATCTTCCATAATAGCCTGGTTATTGCCGAGTGAATAATTATTGACTAATTTCAAGTCGTTTTATGGCGCCGCCATGATAAGAGGATCTGATGGCTAAAATTACAATATTGGGGTCTGCCAATGCAGTTGCCGATCATTCGCACGAAAATGCACATTTTGCCATTAGCACGGGTAACCGTTTTATTTTGATCGATTGTCCCAACAACCCTATCATGCGCTTATCTGATGTGGGTTTAGATTTTCACCAATTAACCGATTTAATCCTCACGCACTTTCATCCCGATCATGTTTCTGGTGTTCCATTGCTGCTTATGAATATGTGGCTGCTTGGACATCGTTCCCCACTGCGTATCCACGGTTTGCAGCACACCATTGAGCGTATGAAAAAACTCATGGATCTCTTTGATTGGAAAGAATGGATCAATTTCTTCGAGGTGACCTTCCACGCACTGCCCGAAAATAACATGTCCATTGCTGTCGATGACGATGATTTCCGTATCTATACCT
Organism: Chloroflexota bacterium; assembly: GCA_039714275.1. Classification (GTDB taxonomy): domain Bacteria; phylum Chloroflexota; class Anaerolineae; order Anaerolineales; family UBA11858; genus JBDLJO01. The sequence goes on from JBDLJO010000399.1 coordinate 820, forward strand.
CCCCGGTATGTCATATGATTCCCACGATGGGCATGCGAGTGGAAATGGTAAAAAGCGGCAAGGTATTGGCCTATTCTTGTGATACAACCCCCTGCCCATCATTGTATGATTTAGCTTTCAATGCAGATGTGTTGATTCATGAAGCTGCCGGTGAGTTCCCTGGTCACTCTTCAGCTTTTCAAGCAGGACAGGTTGCCCAAAACGCGGGCGCAAAATCCCTTTACTTGATTCATTATGATGTTGACCCTAAGATTTCAAAAGGGTTAACCGCACAGGCCGAATCTGCTTACAGCGGTCAAATTTACCTGGCTGAAGATTTCCTGGAAATTGATCTTTAGTTAATTGGTTTTACCAGCCCTGAAGGTAGGGCACCCACTCCTGGTTTTCTGGGACATATTTTCCAAAGATGTAGGGGGCAGAAGCTGGCGGCGCTTTTGGGTATCGCGACAAATTCATATTGACCTGGCTCAGCGGATATCCCCCCTTACGATGATTACAAGCTCCACATGCTGTAACCAGATTCTTCCACGAATGATCTCCACCTAGTCGACGGGGAATGACATGGTCAATGGTTAATTGTTTTTTCTTTTGTCCGCAGTACTGACAGGTATAATTGTCGCGCCGTAGGATCTCGCGCTTATTGAGTGTTGTGCGTGGCCTGGGGCGTTTGATCATTTTCCCCAATCGGATAATAGATGGACGTGGATAGGCTTTGGAAATGGTTTTTATCACGCCGCGCCCGTTCATGACTAAACTGGCTTTTCCAGTCAAGACGAGGACGATGGCGCGCCGTGTTGTACAAACATGAATCGGCGCAAAATTCGCGTTGAGGATCAGAACTGGCTCTTTCATGGTTTAGTTTTGCAAAATTATAGCACGGGTTGGCTTTCTTGTATGTTTT
>JBDLJO010000400.1:0-1720 GCA_039714275.1 Chloroflexota bacterium
GCACGCTGCCCGGTTGGTCAAATATATTGAAGAGGGAGCCAGTGAGCTTGCGGAAAGTTTCTGAGAGCGTGCGAGAAAATACTTAAAAAGAGAACCCTAAATATATGCACCCCTTGGCCTAAATCGGAAAAGACAGGGGATAATTTTTGAAAGGAGATTGAAATGGCAAAGAAAAAGAAAATGATGGTCAGTTTTGTATTGGATGAAACCGGATCGATGCAAAGTGTGAAGGGTGAAACGATCAGCGGATTCAATGAGTATATCCAAACCTTAAACAACGAAAAGAGCGCAGAGAATATTCGCTTTACGCTGACAAAATTCAACAGCATGAAAGTCGAAGTGGTTTACGACAGCGTCAAACTAGGGAAAGTTGCAGCGCTAGACGATGATTCCTACCGCCCTGAGGCGATGACCCCTCTGTACGATGCAATTGGAAAAACCATCCGTTCCCTTGAAGATAAGTTGGAAGGCAAGAAACCAAAAGCTCTGGTTGTGATCCAAACGGATGGTCATGAAAACCACTCGAAAGAGTTCAATCGTAAAAGTATTTTCAGTTTGATCGATGAGAAGAAAAAAGCTGGATGGACTTTCGCCTTCCTGGGAGCCGATCAAGACGCATGGTTGGCCGGTCAGGAATTGGGCATCCCCAAAGGAAATACGATGAGCTACCGAAGCGCAGAAACCAAGAACGCCTTTAACCTTGTAGCCCGGTCATCTATAAGCTATGTTATTTCTGGCGGCGATCAAACGGAGGCGTTTTTCTCAGACCAAGATAAGAAGCCAACTAAGAAAGCGAAGAAATGACCTGATTAAAAGTAGAGAGGGGCGCGTTTTGAGCAGCTCGATAAAAAAGATCAGCAATATCGCAGACTATAATATAATCATCGTACCGTAAAATCTCAAAACGTAAGGGACCCCTAAAATGACAGAAAATAAAATACTCTACCTTTCCCAAGCCGATGTCCTATCTGTCAACCTGGAGATGGCAGAAATTATTCAGCTGGTCGAAAAGGCCTTCTACGAGAAGGGGCACGGACGTGTTGAAATGCCGCCCAAACCGGGAATCCACCCCGGCGGGGGGGATAATTTCATCCACGCGATGCCAGCTTATATCCCGGCGCTGAATTCGGCAGGAATCAAATGGGTGGGAGGATTTCCAGAGAATGCAAAAAAAGGGCTGCCCTATATCAGCGGCCTGCTGATCCTTAATGATCCCGAGACCGGTATACCACTGGCGGTGATGGACTGCGAGTGGATCACCGGGATGCGCACTGCGGCAGCCTCAGCGGTGGCGGCTAAAAGGCTGGCGCGACCCGAATCTGCCAAACTGGGCATTTTAGGATGCGGCGTGCAAGGAGTTACCCATACCGAAGCGCTGCATGTACTTTTCCCGATTGAAGAAGTGTTGGCCTATGATGTGCTCCCCGAAGCGGTTGAGAAATTCAGTCAAAAAACACAAACGCATCTGGGGCTTAAAGTAACTCCAGTGAATACTCCCCAAGAGGCGGTGACGGGCTGCGATCTGGTGGTGACAGCAGGTCCGATCTTGAAAGAACCGCATAAAACCATCAAAGCCGGGTGGCTGGATCAAGGCGCCTTTGCATCCCTGGTGGATTTCGATTCTTATTGGGATCCGGCGGCGATGAAGGAAGTGGACAAATTCTGCACGGATGATTTACAGCAATTTGAATACTACAAAAGTGTGGGCTATTTCCAAGAC
>JBDLJO010000401.1:0-1693 GCA_039714275.1 Chloroflexota bacterium
TTGGAAACCACTTGTTGGTATCGGGATTGGTACACCTGGTTTAGTTAATACACGAGAAGGGATAGTGGTCAATGCAGTAAATTTGGATTGGCAAGATTTCCATCTAGCAAAACTGCTTGAAACACGATATGCACTTCCGGTCACAGTATTAAATGATAGCCAGGCAACAGCGATTGGTGAATTTGTATATAGTGAAAAACATCAATCTGAAGATAACTTAATTGTTGTAACAGTCAGCCATGGTATAGGTGCTGGAATTTTGATCAATGGCAGCTTGTTTCAAGGAGATGGCGGGGGGGCTGGTGAAATCGGTCATGTAGTAGTGGTAGAGGAAAATGGTGAGCTTTGCCGATGTGGGAAATATGGTTGTTTACAAACGGTTGCCAGCGCTCGAGCAATTGTAAAACGAGCTGTAAATCTAGTTTCTGAATACAACAATTCAGATTTAGCTAAGTATCCCGAAAACATTTCTCTTGATGCAATCGAGACTGCGTGGAAGTCAAATGATCCCTTAGCTAGACGGGTTGTAACGGATGCCGCAGTTTTTCTGGGAAAATCGCTTGCCAATTTAGTGGGTGTACTTAATATTAACAAAATCGAAATGAGTGGTGATATTGTACGTTTTGGAGAGCCCTGGTTGGAAATTGTTAGAGATGCAATGTCTAATGCCTCTCTAACACGGCTTGCCAAGGATACCCAGATTGAAATTGGACAGCTTGAGTTCCGTGGATGCATCTTAGGCGCTTCTGCCTTTATGCTGCTTGAAAATTATTCCCTATTATTTACAAAAGATTAGGAAAATACATGCAATGTCAAAGCAACTAAACTTAATTGCACCAAATATTCTTCCTCCTCTGGATGAAGGATTTCGTCCAGCTGTATTGGCAAATAGAAACTTTCGAATTGATGTAGAGTCAGTTGGTGAGAGACTGGTTATTGGTCTGGAAAGAAGCAGTGATGAATTTTCCCGATTTGAAACGATGGTTTTCCCTGAGGATCATCCAAATGCTGATGCGAATTTTCAATTTGTCGAACGCCTGGTCAAATTTTTACTCTGGCAGCGTGGGGGCTTCAAAATTTATATAGGTGGACAGCACAGCATTGGCGAACATGTCCGCAAATGTTATTCAGCCGATGGCCCTCAAAAATTTGACAGTAACTTTATGGGTAAGCAGGTGTACGAACGGCCATTTGAAATTATTTCCTGTGATGTGGATGAAGTACCTGCTTCACGCGAGACCGGGAAGCTGCTTGGCCGCAATTTAGATGGTTCCCGAATTGGTTTTGACCTGGGCGCTTCGGACCGAAAAGTAAGTGCCGTTGTGGACGGGGAAGTGATCTATAGTGAAGAAGTTGTTTGGGAGCCTAGAAAACATGATGACCCGGAATATCACTATCAGGAGATTCTAAAGGCTCTGAAAACGGCAGCAAGTAAAATGTCCAGCGTGGATGCGATAGGGGGCAGCTCAGCGGGGATCTATATTGAAAACCGCCCGATGGTAGCGTCACTGTTTCGAAATATCCCACAGGAGCGTTTTGGCCAAGTCAAAAACATGTTCCAACGCATTCATGAAGATATGAATGTGCCGTTGGAAATAATCAATGATGGCGATGTGACTGCGTTGGCTGGTTCAATGTCCCTAGAAGATAACGGCATTTTAGGAATTGCGATGGGGTCCAGCGAGGCAGCAGG
>JBDLJO010000402.1:0-1679 GCA_039714275.1 Chloroflexota bacterium
ATCATATTTTTCTGATAATTTTGGCCATTTACATTTTGCTAATTTTTCACTCATCACACTTTTCTTTGTTCTCCATTTTCAGCTACCTAACGATTTATTTACCTGATTCGGCGGGGTCGCAATCCGGGATTCAGGTTTCAGAACTTTCAAGTGCGGATTTCGCACCGCTCTTCATCCAAAGTTTTCCTAGGTTGATTTGCTGCCTAACGGTATAGCTCAGCGGCGCGCTCTCCAGCGTCCGCTAGAGCGGATGTTAGCAGGTCGATGACTCATACTCACTCATAGTAAATTAAGTGGTTTTCAGGTATTGTTTCCGAGCTGTCGATAACAACCGCATTTTTTCCTGCCGGCATCCAAAAGGGTAAATTTAGAATCTTCAACACTGGGTTCTTTTTGTCTGCCCATACCATGAGCAAGGTTGCCTTCTTACGCCATTTCCAACGAATAGTCTCAATCAGATACTTTGCTGCTTGAGCATGACCTGGGGCAAACCAAATTTTGCTCAATACGAGTTCTTTCGTGATCCCATTCGCAGGCACAATGCGGAGGAAGGTGTTTAGAAATTGGACTACCTGCGGCATTTGATGCATATGAATTGTTCTTAATCGATACAGCTCAGAGACTCCCGCACCGGCATAAATCTCCCCTTTTGAATTAGTGGCAACCAAATAATGACGAAATGGGTCCTCAAAAGGGCTGCTCGCACACCAGGAGGCTAAGCTGCTGGCAGTCGCTGGCTCAAAGAAGTTGAATTCTCGATAGAAGGCGTTAAATTGATTCGCCACCTGGTCGAATTCATCGGGCTTTGCAGAACGAACAACGTAGTTCGAACTCGGTTTTGGGGATTTGGCCCGCATACGCAAAGGTGCAGTTACAATCCTCTCACCGATGAATTGTCTAAGATACTTTCCGACTGAACGAACAGAACCCACGTTGCCCTGCTGTATCAACGCCCAGAGAACCGCTTCGTCTCCGAGGTGAGTTCGTGAATGATTAACCACCCACCCAACCAACGCAGAAGCTAGCCCTTGCCGACGATAACTTGGATCCACAACCAGGCTGTTGATCAGTGCGTAAGGCCGCAAACGACCTTCAAATTGAGCTTGTCCGAAACGAGCCAGGCAAGCCCCCACGATCCCAGCATGGGCGGGGGTCTCTGCGACAACGCCGACGAAATCGTGCTGCATGGTTCTGAGAGCTTCGAACGGATCAATCTCGAAGTGGGCTGCATTGCTGAAGCGACCCGTATCCGGGCTGGTTTCCATCAAGTTCCCAAAGGCTAGACTATCTTGTGGAGATAGTTGACGTAAAGAAAATTGTGTTTTCATATCAATTATTTCCCTCCAACAGGATGACAAGAGACAATGGTACCGAGGTAGAACGCGAGAAAAATGAACGGCCAGCTAACGGTTTGTGTACCCTGATCGCAGACTTTGCAGTTTTCGTGTTGATTTCCGAATCCCAAGGCAAGTCAGGATTTTCCCCGGATCAGGTGGCATTCGTTAAATTAGCTTGGTGTTGATTTTTATAAGCAAGCAGGCCTATCAAGGTCAATCCGGTTATGGTGGCATAGATTAATCCCACAGCGATATAGGAAATAAACTCGAACTTATGCACCAAATCAGTAATTAATATCAACCAGAATCCCGCAAAAAGGCCGATGGCACTGCCCAACAGCC
>JBDLJO010000403.1:0-1676 GCA_039714275.1 Chloroflexota bacterium
CCTACGATTTGGGCCGAGTCGGGCGCCAATTTTGGTAAAGTTGCTCGCCAAGCAGCTTCACGTGGCCTGGCTGGTTTAGCTTGGGCATGCGGTATTCCCGGTACAGTGGGAGGCGCAGTCTTTGGAAATGCTGGTGCACATGGCGAAGATGTTGCTGGGCATTTGGTTATGGCAGAAATCTTGCATCAAAGTGGGCAAAGGACCCTCTGGTCTGCGGATGACCTGCGGTATAAATATCGTTCTAGCCGTTTGAAACAAGATCTAATTCCGGCTATAATTCTCGCCGCTCGTTTTCGCTTAGAGCCTGATACCGTTGAGCACATACAACAAAAGATGGAACAATATACCGAATTCCGACATCGCACACAACCGCCAGGAGCAAGTATGGGTTCAATGTTCAAGAATCCTCCCGAAGACTATGCTGGACGTCTGATTGAAGCCGCGGGGCTGAAGGGAACCCGTATTGGAGACGCTGAAATTAGTCCCTTGCACGCAAATTTCTTCATTAATCATGGTGAAGCTACAGCCAAGGACATTTATACACTGCTAAAATTAACACAGGAAACCGTGGCCGAAAAATTTGATTTGAATTTGGAACCTGAGATAGAACTTCTTGGAGATTGGGAGCGCTGATCGCGCTCAAGAATTAATATATTTACTATGAATAAACTTAAAGTCGGGTTAATTTTTGGTGGTCGTTCCGGTGAACATGAAGTATCGTTATTATCGGCCAGGGCTGTTTTAAATGCTCTAGATCAAGATAAATATGAGGTTACTGAGATTGGTATTACACACGATGGTGTTTGGTTGATAGGAGAAAATATACTTGATTCCTTTGTCCATGGAAAAATGGAACACTTGACACCCGTAACGCTGCTTCCCGATCCAACCCGCCGCGGATTGTTAGCCATTCAATCATCGCAGCATGGAGAGACATTAATACCTTCGCAGCAATTTGATGTTATCTTCCCGATACTGCACGGTACATATGGCGAAGATGGTACCATTCAAGGTTTATTTGAAATGGCTAATGTTGCTTATGTAGGGCCAGGTGTTTTAGGTGCTGCTGTTGGTATGGACAAGGGCGTTTTCAAGGCTGTTATGCAGGCTCATGATATACCAGTGGCACCTGGTATTATGCTTTCTAGGACCCAAATCAATGCTGATATGGACGCGGTATTAGATCGTTTGGAATCTGAATTGACTTACCCGCTCTTTGTGAAGCCTGCCAATTTGGGTTCATCCGTAGGTATTAGCAAGTGTCATAGCCGGGCCTATCTTTCAGAAGGCTTGTTAGAAGCAGGTCGCTACGATCGCCGAATTTTAGTGGAGCAGGGTATCAATGCCCGCGAAATTGAGATTAGTGTCTTGGGAAACGATCAACCAGAAGCTTCTGTTCCAGGTGAGATTCGACCCGTTGCTGAGTTTTACTCGTATGATGCCAAGTATCACGATGATCGTTCCGAGGCCTTTATCCCTGCAGATATTCCTGTTGATACGGCATCTGCCATGCGGGAAATGGCTGTTAAAGCATATTTGGCCATTGATTGTGCTGGTTTAGCCCGAGTAGATTTTTTGCTGGATAAAGAAAGTGGCGAGTTTTACCTAAACGAGGTCAACACGATTCCTGGTTTTACTGAGATCAGCATGTATCCCAAACTTTGGGAAGCCAGCGG
>JBDLJO010000404.1:0-1676 GCA_039714275.1 Chloroflexota bacterium
CTGAAAAAAGAGCCTAAAAAAGCGCAAAATGAAGGTCTGCGCAGAGTGAAAGGTGCTGATAAAGCAAATATAGAACAAATGTTCTTATTTGTCAAGTGCTAAAAAGGTGTAATCTTCAATTCGTAAATAGGTGGAATTTGTCAAAATCTGCCCAGGTTAGGTACTGCTGCGCGGCTGATAATCATCCTTTAAATTGGGATAATTGACCTTATCAAATTTGCTTTCTAAAAATTTCTGCTACAATTAATGAGATTTTCGTGATCATACTAATGCCCCCATATACCCTGACCCCCACGGAGATTTCCAAAGTGTTGGAAAAATCAATGGTTTTTGCTGAGGTTGTAATGGTATTGCAGAGATATTTTCAAAGAATACTGCGCTTTCAGATTTGGCAAGCATATTTTGCTAGCGGGGGCACAATTAATAAGCCTGAGAATCAGGATCAACGTGTATCTGGTGGCGGGCTTTTTTGATTCTATGGCTTCCATTACGGATCCAAGATAGCGGTGATCCTGATCTTAATCAAAAAATCAATTAAATAAAGGAAGGTTGAAAATGAAAACGAGTTCCCCCGTTATTTTAAGTGCTGTTCGCACACCGTCTGGACGTTTCCAGGGCAGCTTAGGCGGATTTACGGCTACGGAGCTGGGTGCAATTGTGGTTAAAGCTGCCGTTGAGCGTGCCCATATTCCCCTGCCTGCAGAGATTGATGAGGTTTATATGGGCAATGTGGTTTCTGCGGGATTGGGGCAAAACCCGGCCAGGCAGGCATCCATTTTTGCCGATGTGCCAGCTACGGTGGGCGCGACAACGATTAACAAGGTTTGTGGTTCGGGGCTAAAAACCGCTATGCTGGCTGCCCAGTCCATTCGTGCTGGCGATGGTGATCTATTTGTTACTGGCGGTATGGAGAGTATGAGCCGGACACCTTATCTTGTGGACGCGCGCACCGGTAAATTGCGCTTTGGGCACGGTCAGCTTACCGATGCGCTGCTGAATGATGGTTTGTGGGATCCGTTTGAAAATTGGAGTATGGGCGATGCCGCTGAATTTATTGCCAAGGAATTTGATGTAACCCGTGAAGCGATGGATGAATTTGCTTATCTGAGCCATAAGAATGCCATCGCCGCCATTGAGGGGGGCAAGTTCAAAAATGAAATTGTTGCTGTTGAAGTCAAAGGACGTAAGGGGGCGGTTACGATCTTTGATACCGATGAAACCCCGCGCAGCGATACATCCGTTGAATCACTGGCCAAATTGCGCCCGGCTTTTGTCAAAGACGGATTGGTCACAGCTGGTAATGCCCCGGGGCTCAATGATGGTGCCGCTGCTGTAGTGGTCGCCAGCGAAGCCAAAGCCGAGGCCATGGGAGTTGAGCCGCTGGCCCGGATTGTCGGTTATGGTCAGGCGGCTGTTGAACCTAAATATTTGTTTTACGCGCCAGCGAAAGCCATTCCTGAGGTTTTAAAGAAAATTGGCTGGACCCTGGATGATCTAGACCTGATCGAACTTAACGAGGCTTTTGCCGCTCAGGTACTGGCCGATGGTTATGCCTTGGCTGATCAGGGTTGGGATTGGGATAAAGTAAACGTGCACGGCGGTGCAATTGCACTCGGACACCCGATTGGAGCCAGCGGTGCGCGTGTGTTAACCACGCTGATCTATGCACTCAAAGA
>JBDLJO010000405.1:0-1656 GCA_039714275.1 Chloroflexota bacterium
GGTGTCATCGAGCAACCTCGCAAGCTGATCAGCATGTTTTCTGACAACTTCGTTGAGATGCCGGATACCGGCAAGATGAACTGGTGCTGTGGTGCTGGTGGTGGTGTCAGTACCAATGAACGCGCTGATGAAATTCGCCTCAAAGTTTTCCAGCGCAAAAAAGACCAGCTTGACGAAATAAAACCCGATGCCATCGTCAGCGCCTGTTCAAACTGCCGCATTCACCTGGAGGACGGACTCGAAAATTATCATATGGATATTCCGCTGCTGAGCCTGACCGAAACGCTTGCTGAACATCTGGCTGACTAATGGCTTTAAAGACTAGACATTGGGGAGAATGAAATGAGCCAAATATCAAATGATGCAGAATTTAGGCAAGCACTACAAAACCTGGATGCCGCACAGCAGAGAACTGTTGCCGCATTGTTTGTAGAACACGTGCTTTCACTCAGTGGTGATGAAAGGATAAAACGTGCGGTAAAAGTTGGCACCGATAACAGCGCATCACAAGGTGAGATATCGGATGCACTGAAATCAGCAAAAGCAGCAACCATGGACTGTTCCACACGTTGTGGTTCGGAGGGTAACTGGACAGACCAGGCCGGTTATTTTGTTGCCCGCGCAGCTGTTGCCGCATTAACGCCGCAGGCACAGTCCAAATCAGGCAACCCTGCCTGGCAGGCAGCACTTAGCTGCAGGATGGCGCAGACCAGCATACAGATAGACAATGACTCTGATGACGTACCGAGCCATTCAGAAAATAAGTGGCAGTACGGAATTTTGTCAGACTACCTGAAACCATAAGTGAACGTTTTAACTACTATTGCTAAGCAGAATTCATAAGAAGAGAGAATAAACATGAGCGAATCCGGTGGAAATGAAAGAGTTGTAGTTGACCCGATCACCCGCATTGAAGGTCACCTGCGAATTGAAGCACAGATGAATGGCAATAAGATAGAAAGCGCCTATTCATCCGGCACCATGGTGCGTGGCATCGAGACCATCCTCAAAGGCCGAGACCCGCGAGACGCCTGGGCATTTGCACAGCGTATCTGCGGTGTCTGCACTTTGGTACATGGCCTTGCTTCTATTCGCTCTGTAGAAAATGCACTGGACTACAAAATACCAAAAAATGCCGACCTGATCCGCAACCTGATGAACGGTGCGCAATACATCCACGACCATGTCATGCACTTTTACCACCTGCATGCGCTCGACTGGGTTGATGTGGTATCGGCCTTAAGTGCTGATCCAAAGGCTACTTCAGAACTGGCACAGTCACTAAGCAACTATCCAAAATCGTCACCCGGTTACTTCGCTGACATGAAGAAAAAACTGAAAGGTTTTGTTGAAGCCGGACAGCTGGGCATCTTCGCCAAAGCTTACTGGGGACACCCTGCTTACAAGCTGCCACCAGAAGCCAACCTGATGGCCGTGTCGCACTACCTGGAAGCACTGTCATGGCAGCGCGATGTCGCACGATTGCATACCATCTTCGGTGGCAAAAACCCGCACCCTAATTTCGTTGTTGGCGGTGTGCCCTGCGCTATCGACTTAAATTCAGATTCTGCCATCAACATGAAAAAACTGTCACAGGTACAGGACATCATCAACCAGATGAAGACCTTTGTTGATCAGGTCTATGTGCCGGATACC
>JBDLJO010000406.1:0-1655 GCA_039714275.1 Chloroflexota bacterium
ACGCGTGATGCGGCCAACCAGCACCAGTCCAGTGCAACCGAGCCATAACTGCGCTGTGAAGCATAAGGCTGCTGGTTCACCAGGTTCATCGAAAGCGTTGAAGACAGACGCTTGAAATCGATCAGCGCGGTACACTGTGCCAACGGCAGATCAACAGGCTTAACCTTAAGTGGTTCATCATTGAGAAATGCCCCCTGCCCGCGTATACCGACAAAGCACTCATCACGATTAGGGTCATAAACAATGCCCAGCACGGGTACACCCTGTTCGATCAGGGCAAGTGAAACAGCATAGTAAGGCGTACCGACTGCAAAATTACTGGTACCATCCAGTGGATCAAGGCACCACAGTGAATCACTATTGACCAACAGCTCATGTTGCTCTTCCACCGTCATCTCCTCACCAAGAAATGCCGTATCGGGATAATGTTCCTTCAAAGCCTGTGAAATACGCGCCTGTGTCGCCAGGTCTGCCTCGGTAAGAAAACTGCCGTCAATCTTTATACTGCGCTGAACATCAGCAAAGCGTGGCAGTAACTCTTCACGTGCGGCCGTGATAATAATTTGTTTAAGAATGGACAGGTCGTATTTCATAAAATAGTGTATGACAGTAGTAAACAGGTTTGATAAACGAGAATTCTAATAGTGTTTGGGGTCAGATGAAACTGATTTCTGTTTAGATCGTAACCTGGAACTACCAATCTTCGCCAACAAGTTAAAAGTTTCATCTGACCCAACTTGTTGTTGACTACTGTTTGAAAATAGGCAACATTAAGATTTTGTTTCAGAACGGATTAATGCCATGAACTTCAAGACCATATTTGCCCTCTTTCTGCTGGTGCTGATGCCACAAACACTACTGGCCCACAAAGTACCCACCAACATCAAGGAAATTACGCTTTCAAAGGTGGCTGATGATGTCTACGTGGTCCACGGTGTACGTGGTATGCCAAATAAGGAAAACAAAGGCTTTATTAGCAACTCGGGCATCGTCATAGCCGATGAAGGTATCGTCATCATCGACACCGGCGGCAGCCTCAAATATGGCGAGATGTTGATCGAAAAAATTCGCAAGATATCAGACAAACCAGTAATCGCGGTGATAAACACCCATCTGCATGGTGATCACTGGCTAGGCAATGCCGCCATCCGTAAGGCCTACCCTGATGTAAAAATCTACGCACACGAACAATCGATCGCACGCCTAAAGAGCAGTGAGGCATCGACATGGATGGAAATGTTCGGCACAGCAATGGGTAAAGACATTGCCGGCAGCGAGGCAGTCATCCCGGACAAAGCACTCAAACACGGTGATTCACTCACACTGGCCGGTAATACCTACAAGGCGCACCATACTGGCACAGCACATACCGATGGCGACATCATGATCGAACACCCTGCACAGAAACTGTTATTCGCGGGTGATGTCGTTGTCTACGGTAGCGTACCGTCAAGCGCCAGACCACAGGACTTCAGCGCAAAAGGCCAGATAGCTGCAATCGAACATGCCCTTGGGCTAGATATCAAAACCATCGTGCCCGGCCATGGCCCAACCGGCAATCGCGAGATTGCTGAAGCCTGCCTGAAGTTCCTCAAGATACTACACGGCAGTGTCAAACGTGAATATGACGAAGGCCTTGCAGACTTCGAGATGCG
>JBDLJO010000407.1:0-1649 GCA_039714275.1 Chloroflexota bacterium
GTCGATTTAAGCGATGGCAGTACATTAATCGAAGACATTGACGAAGAAATCCTCCAGAAATATTTGGGAGGACGTGGGCTAGGAACGTATTTAGTCTATACCGAAGTTCCTCCCGATACAGACCCACTTGGAGCAGAGAATATCTTAGCCTTCTGCAATGGCGCGATGACTGGGATTAATGTCCCTACTGGGGGCCGATCATCTCTCAGCACCCTTTCTCCGTTAACGGGAACCATTTTTGACGCCAATACCGGTTCCCAATTTGGTGTACGTCTGAAATGGGCTGGATTTGATGCTTTGGTAATCAAGGGTATATCCCCAACACCAGTATGGCTGGAAATATCAGAGAGCGGAGCCATAATCCATCCAGCGGATAAATTATGGGGGGGTGAAATCCCAGATACTGTTACTGCCCTCAAGGAGCGTGGTTCAGCTATTGTGAGCATTGGTCCTGCAGGTGAAAATAAGGTGCTTTTTGCTTCTATTGCCGACGAAAAAGGACGTTCCTATGGGCGCGGTGGTGTTGGTGCGGTGATGGGTTCAAAAAATCTGAAGGCAATTTTGGCTCGCGGCAAAGAGAAGCCAGGGATTGCGGACCAGGAAATTTATAAATTCGTCAACTACGAGGCATCAAAAATGATTACAGCCTCGCCGCGTACATCCGAAGGGCTGCCTGAGTTTGGCACTTCGGTACTGGTCAACTTGATGAATTGGTATGGTGTACTGCCCTCCCGTAATTTCCAGAAAGGGGGATATGAGCATGCTGAAAAAATCTCTGGTGAGCGGTTGCGAGACGAATTTTTGGTCAAGCGAGGGGCCTGCTGGAGCTGTCCAATTGGCTGCAAACGTGTCACCCAAACCGGCAGCGAAAAAGGGGAGGGTCCGGAATATGAAACGATCTACGCGCTTGGTTCATCATTAGAAATAGATGATTTTGAGACAATAATTGAAGCTAACTACCTGTGTAACCGTCTTGGCATGGATACCATTTCATGCGGCGCATCGATAGCCTGTGCAATGGAATTAGCGGAACGTGGAAAGCTGGATACAGAGCTTGCTTTTGGGCGTGCTGATTTGTTGTTACAAACCGTTGAAGATATAGCCCACCGTCGGGGACTAGGTGGTGAAATTGCAGTTGGATCAAAGCGGCTCGCTGTCGAATATGATATGCCAGAGGTTGCAATGCAGGTGAAAGGATTGGAGTTTCCAGCTTATGATCCGAGAGGTATGCAGGGTCAGGGATTGCTTTACGCGACCTCAAACCGAGGCGCCTGTCATTTGCGCGGCAATATGCTCGGACCGGAACTGCTGGGTGCACCCAAAATGTTGGATCGACACGCGCCATCAGGAAAGGCAGGAATCTTGATCGTTATGCAGCACACCAACGCGGTCATTGATTCGATTGGCATGTGTAAATTTGTCAATTTTGCAATTGGGGAGGATTTCTTTGCCCGTCTAATGACCTCAGTGACGGGAATAAAATATGAAGTGCAAGATTTGCAATTAGCTGGTGAGCGCATCTGGAATTTGGAACGGCTCTACAACCTGGGCGCTGGTTTTACTCAAGATGATGATACTTTGCCCCCGCGCTTTATCGAAGAACCTCTAAAAGAGGGCGGCAGTGCCGGGCATGTCGTTCATTTGGATGA
>JBDLJO010000408.1:0-1648 GCA_039714275.1 Chloroflexota bacterium
ATCGTTTCCCGGGACAACGGGGGGATAATAGACGTTTATTGTCTGGAAGTGGAAACCGTTAATATTACGCACAAGCTAAAAAAAAGCTGATAAATTCAATCGGGCGCAGGGTATAAACACATAATTATAGTCTCGCTCTTGTCTTCATAGTCCTGCCACTTCCTTGAGTGCAGCGGACAGTAAAGACGGTCTTTCGGGATCTTTCAGCTTATGATGGAATTACTATCGCGATAGCAGACTGGTATGATTTTGAGGAACTGCTACCTTCACCGGCATTATATCGCTTGTATTTGGATTTTGATGAAACGCCGTAATAAAAGATATAACCATCCCAAAATTGGACTGAAGTATTAGCTCCAGCAGCAAAACGCGCTTGACAAAGAAACTTGTTTTATGCTATATTAGTAAAGCGCTTTACTAAAGCGCTTTACTAAAGCGCTTTAGATTTGCATCTAGCCACGTTCTTTACCACAGGAGTTTTATATGGGACCATCTCGAAAACGAGAAAATAAACGGGTTACCATTTCAGAAGTCGCTCAGACCGCGGGGGTATCTACCAGCACCGTTTCGAACGCCTTGAACAACCGCACAAACTCGATGGCTCCTGAAACATTTGAACGTATTTTGAAAGTTATTCAAGAGCTGGATTATCGCCCCAGTCCCATAGCTCGAAGTCTTGCCACCGCCCGCACAGCCACTATCGGCCTCGTGGTTCCTGATATCTCCAACCCTTACTTTTCTGCAATTGCCCGAGGAATTGAACAAGTCGCATATGCCCGTGATTACAGCATTTTGCTGTGCAACACGGGTGAAGATGCTTCGCGTGAACTTGAGGTGCTGCAGACACTGAGGGAGAGGTATGTAGACGGTGTGATCGTATGCGGTCTCCGCCAAGATGATGCTCCTCTCCTACAAGCACTCACTCATTTTCGGGCTTCTGTGATTGTCAATCGGCGTTTTGTAAATGGAACGGTACCAGCCATTTTGGTGGACGATGTTTTGGGTGGCTATTTGGCTACGCGGCATTTGCTACAACTTGGCCACACGAGCATTGGCTTTTTAGCCGGCCCCACTACTTCATATAGCGGTACCAAACGTTTGCAGGGTTATGAACAGGCCCTAATCGAAGCTGGCATTGAACGTCAGGAGGGCTGGGTGCAAAACTGTATTCCTACAGCTGCCGGCGGCGAGGCAGCGACTCATTCTTTACTCACCAACCATCCAGAACTAACAGCCCTGTTTTGCTTCAACGATTTGATCGCTGTAGGCGCACTGCGCGCCTGCGCGGCTGTCGGACGGCGCATCCCGAAAGATTTGGCGATTGTCGGTTACGACGATACCATGCTGGCTTCCTTGGTCTCTCCCCCGCTCACGTCATGTCATGTGCCTTGTTTGGAAATGGGAAGTCAGGCGGTATCCACGCTGCTTAATTGCATCAATGACGATACTGACATGTGCAATGAGACAGTAATTACGCCAGAACTGGTTATTCGGGCAAGTACTGTGGGGATAGATACTACCGTTTAACCCTAAACAAGGAGTTGAAACATGATATTCAAATCTAAAATGATTAGAAGTCTGATGTTGGGAATTAGCATGATACTGATTCTCGGTTTGGCGTTAACTGCCTGAATCCTATTATGAATGA
>JBDLJO010000409.1:0-1637 GCA_039714275.1 Chloroflexota bacterium
TCTTTTGTTTTTGGGCATCACATTCTATTATTTCAAAGTTGCCAGGGCGGCTGTGCAAAATAAAAAAGAATTAAATGCAAAGAGGCTGGCAAAACAAAAACAAATGGATGCTTTTGTGAACAAAAAATCATCAGAGAAATAAAATGACCACACTCGTCCACCAACGCGTTGCCGACGCTAAAGCAGGAACCAACCTCACTGTCATCGCCCGGGTGCCATCCGGATGGATTGTACTTGGGGATATCCAATTCTTAGCTGGTTACTCGTTATTATTACCAGACCCTGTTGTCCCAAGTCTAAATGATCTCGATGAAAAACAGCGCACTCGCTTTTTAAAAGATATGGTTATCCTCGGTGATGCCTTATTGGAAGTCACCGATGCCTACCGCATCAACTACGAGATTTTGGGCAATTTAGATGCCGCACTGCACGCCCATGTTTTTCCCCGCTACATGACGGAACCCGAAGAACTGCGCCGGGGACCGATCTATTATTACGATAAAGCATACCGGGACTCGATCAAGTTTGATCTAAAAAGAGATCACCGGTTAATGGAACAGATCGCGGCCGCTGTTCAACGGCGTTTATAGAGTTGAACATAATATAGCTGTCTGAATTCTCATTGCTTGCTGTTTTTCGTGCATAATAAGATCACGCTCTGGCAAAAAGAATGAATTGGGTTAGAAAATAAACCAATATGCCAATGGGTAAGGCAACACTTCCTGAAGGTACTTCTGCAAAAAACTCCGACAGCTGGGATAAAATCAAATAGATAACTAATCCCGTGACCACAGCCGCGATGAGGGCTTTTCTTTGAATAAGCTCCCCGTGAGAGTCGCGGCGTAACGGAAAGTAAGGATTTTTCAAATCGATTCGATACCAACCACTGTGCAAATAGAGTATAAAGAATCCAAAGAATATTATGGTCAGCAGCAGCACCATCCAATTCAACCCATTCAATCCCATCACCAGGACGGCAAAAATGGCACTAAGGATCAACCTTGAAATATAATAAGGCATATATTCCTTTTTCATTGTCTATTCTCCTTCAGCCAAAATATGCTCTCAATCGGCATATTCAGCGCCTTACTGATGCGCAGCGCGGTTTCGATGGTGGGCAGGAAGCGGCTGTTTTCAACCGCTATGATCGATACCCTGGCAACCCCGACCAATTCAGCCAACTGTGCCTGGGTTAACCCCAGGTTTTTTCGATGCTTTTTTATGTGATTTCCTACTCGTTCATGATCCATAATGTTAAGTGTTCTTAACATTTATTATAGTGTCAAATACACTTAACATTATACTAATCGACACCCTGAATAAGGAAAAAGATGACCACAACATTTGATCAGCTTTATCAGCGTGCAAAATCGGTTCTTAACCCTCGCAGTCTTTCCGAACGCGCTGAAGCAGGCGGTGTGGGGGCCGCGATCCTTGCCGAAAGCGGGGCTATTTACACGGGCGTGTGTATTGATACCGGCAGTTCAATGGGCTTTTGCGCCGAACATGCAGCGGCCGCGGCCATGATCACCGCAGGTGAAAGCCGCATATTAAAAGTCATTGCGGTTGGCTGGGATGGTCGAATCATGCCGCCCTGCGGCCGCTGCCGGGAATTCATCCGCCAGATCCACGACCAA
>JBDLJO010000410.1:0-1636 GCA_039714275.1 Chloroflexota bacterium
GCTGTCAGGGCTGGGCAACTCTCGCGTGGAGATCCATGGCGATTGATGCTGCTGCTTGGAGGGGGTACTGCTTTCGTATCGTTATTTTTTAACAATGTGACAACAGTTGTACTCGTGGGACCTGTAACTATTCTGATCACAGAACTTCTTGGGCTCAATCCAATACCATATTTAATGGCTCAGGCATTGCTTTCTGATACAGCCGATGTAGGCACCTCGGTTGGCGATCCTGCCAGTGTTCTGGTGGCATCAGCCTCAGGCTACAGCTTCACTGACTTCTTATCCCACTCCATGCCAATTGTAACAGTAGCAGCGTTGGTGACGTTGGTTTTATTACGTATTCTATTCTCGAAAGAATTATCTGAGCGTCCTGCAAATCCAGATGTTGTGATGACGCTTGACGCTGATGCAGCGTTGAAGGATCGTGTGACGGTACGGCGTGTACTTATCGTGTTGGGAATGGCCATCGGGATGTTCGTTTTTCAACATAAACTAGGCCTCAGTTCAGCATTCATCGCGCTCTCATCTTCAGCAGCCGCCCTGGTATGGGTTCGACCCGATCTACGCACAGTGTTAAAGCGAGTTGATTGGTCCGTACTGCTCTTTTTCATCGGTCTATTCATAATGGTCGGGGGACTGGAAGATGCCGGGGCATTTGCCCCCATCATCACCGCCCTAGCCAAATTAGGCCGGACACAGCCATTGATTTTAGGGGTGGTCATCATATGGGTAGTGGCTATTCTCTCAGCCCTGGTGGATAATGTGCCAGTCACCATTGCCATGATTTCACTACTACAAGGATTGAGCGCGGTCGGAGTTGATGTGAGCGCGCTTTGGTGGGCGGTGGTTTTTGGAGCGGGTTTCGGCGGGAACGCCACCAGCATTGGCTCTGGTGCTAATATAATTATCGTATCTCTATCGGAACGGACGCGAACTCCCATAACCCCTGCCTTGTGGAGTCGGCGCGGACTCCCAGTAGCATTCGCTACTTGTGCCGTGGGCAGCATTCTATTTGCACTGGCTTTTCCTTGGCTGGGACAATAGCCTAAGAACAGATTGATCTTAGGCTACATGACTACATGATATAGATCATATCGTTGGTGAGCTGATTGATAGCGCCGACTGCCTGATGATCGTTATAGCGCGGTGCATGTATTCTGCTAAAGAATGGCTTGTAGGAGGGCAACTACCTATGCGGATGCGGCTTCCTGGGGATCTTGCCCTTGCTGACGAATGATATCGAGCAATGTTTCATCCTGATATGGCTTAATAACATAGGCTGAAGCACCAAGTTCAAGAGCCCTACCGCGGTGTTTTTCACTCGAGCGTGAGGTCAGAATCACCACCGGGATATGCTGATAATCATCTTGCGCTCTGATGGCAGAAAGAAATTCGTAACCATCCATGCGAGGCATTTCAATATCCAGCAAAATCAGGTCAGGATATTGAGTAGCGCTGTAAATCATTTCCAATGCTTCCAGGCCATCTTTGGCAGTAATGGAATGCCACCCAGCGTTTTTTATCAAATTTGAGACCACGCGGCGCACACTGACCGAGTCATCGACAATCATTACGGTGAATGGCTTTTTGCTCCGGGCAGATGGGGGTTGAATCATAGACCTGCTTTGAATCTCAG
>JBDLJO010000411.1:0-1626 GCA_039714275.1 Chloroflexota bacterium
TCTAAAAGACCACCATCAACCGCTGGAGGCGCTCAAGGCGGTTGAAGAACAGGTTGAGGAACTCGAGGTTAAAGTGGAAAAACCGGTCGAGCGGCGGGTACCAGATGTGGTCCAGCCCAGCGGTCCAATCCGTCTGGGTGCCAAAGTTGCCCTGCGCACTCTGGGCAATCAGGGCATCGTTACCGCGTTGGGCGAGGAGGATGCCGAAGTTCAAATCGGGGTTCTAAGGATTCGCGCCCGGCTGGGCGAGTTAATGCTGGTTGGAGAATCAGATTCCACACCGGAAGCAGCACCGAGGGTCAGGGAAAAGCCGCCCCTTACTACGATTCAAACCAATCACCCCTCCCCGGGTATTGAGCTGGATTTGCGCGGCCAGCGTGCCGAAGATGCCCTCGATAAGCTTAGCAGCTATATCGAGCAGGCCTTTCTGGCGCGCCTGCCGTGGGTGCGGGTCATTCACGGCAAAGGGACTGGAAGATTGCGCCAGGTTGTACGAGATGCCTTAAAAGGCCATCCGCAGGTGCGTAAATTTGAAGCCGGGGGAAATTCGGATGGCGGAGACGGCGTCACCGTGATTCACTTCGATAGTTAAGGTGGTTAAATTTAGTAAATATTTTGTCGTGCAGCGGGTGTCTATCAAATTTCTTTATCCACTGCCAAAGTATTGCTGGGATCAAACCCCTCCCCAACCAATAATGCATCTAGATTATTTAATAATTCATCCAACTGCCGCAATAAAACAGGTTCACCGGTAGCAGCCGACTCTAAAATATTCTCTATCTGTTGTTCAAGCGCTGTTGGGACCTTGGCACAATGCTCCGTCACAAACTGGATGAGTTTCTTCTCTCCAGGATTCAAAATTTTATTTAGCGCGCACAGCACATCGAAATAACTTGCAAACAATGCTGCCAGTCGATGATTTATGCTGATCAGGTCCCGGCGATCAAGTGCTTTCTTGATTTGATCATAATATGAAGGAATTACACCTCGCAGCACTGGGTGATTCTTTGCTACTATCGCCCGTTTCAATGGCTCGGGGTAGGGCTGATTGCTTTTTGCTTGCAGCGCTTCAAACCAACCTCTACGGTCAAATAATATTTGCGAGTTCATTACCGTTCCCCAAAAACACGTTGTATATCCCATGCTTGCTTGATGGGCGCCAAGCACACGGTCCAATTGTCCTTCGATCCAGTCTGGATCCCAATATATCACATCGATTTCAATACCTGTTTCTAAATCAAACCAGGCATCTCCTGGATCCCAAAAACTAAGATTCAGATCAGCTTTACTCGCTCCTAATTTTTCTACAATTGCTTGACGTTTACTTAAGGAAACAATTTCTTTTGAGTAGACGTAAAGATCAATATCCGAATGTTGGTCTACACCACCGCCAGCTTGGGAACCGCTAACTGCAATTGCTTCTACGCTGGGAATGATCTTGAAGTGCTCAGCAATTTTATTCACTAAAGTTTTGCTGCCCATAATCATGTTTATAAATTTACTTTGTTTCCATAGTTTTTGCAGACTTACAATTAGATCACTTGGCGTGCGTATTGGGTTGGCTTGTCAACCATATTTTTACGCCGATACTTCGTCCGGTGGAGATTCCCATTCAAAGAATCCGCG
>JBDLJO010000412.1:0-1611 GCA_039714275.1 Chloroflexota bacterium
AGGGGAAGGAGACGGCAGGGAATCATGGGTTTTTTACGCCCTGCTTTGCTGTTCATGTTAGCACGTGATCATGCACATGGATACTCTTTACTCGACGGACTGGGAGAATTTGGTTTTAACCCCGATCGAGTTGATCCCAGCTTGATCTATCGAACCTTGAAAGAAATGGAATCATCAGGATTTTTAAGGTCCCATTTAAGCGAAGAAAGCCGGGGGCCCCAGCGGCGAGTCTATAAAATCCAGCCAAAAGGAAGCGATTTTTTAGATGAATTGATCACCATTCTGCGCCACAGGCGAGATGAAATTGACAACCTGCTGCGAGCTTATGACCAGGAAAATTTAAAGAAGTGAAAACCTATTAAACAAATCAACAGCACTCAGAACATTTTCTGATGTACAGTAAAAGGAGATTAATATGCCAAATAGAGACGGAACAGGACCAGACGGTAAAGGCGAGATGACCGGTCGTGGAAGAGGGTACCAGATCGAGGGTCAAGAAAATAACGCGGCAGACAATAATGCCAACCGTGGATTGAGACGTGGACCTGGACGCGGCGGACGCGGTAGAGGCACAGGGCAAGGAAACGGGCGAAGACAAAGACTTGGATTTGGCCAAAAAAGAAGGGCCGAATCAACGCTCACTGAAAATCATTGTGTTTGCCCAAGCTGCGGTGAAAAGGTTGAACATAAAACTGGACACCCCTGCTACGAACAAAAATGTCCAAAATGCGAAAGCATGATGGTACGAGAATAATCTTAGAAGCTATTGGTAATTTACAAATAAGGATTAACATGAAAATAGCGATTTCTTCACATGACGGAAAATTTAATTCGGAATTCAGCGCCCGGTTTGGACGCTGTGAATACTTTGTATTGATTGATACTGAAACCCGCAATTGGGAGGCAGTAGAAAACCCTGCGGCAGCAGCACACGGTGGCGCTGGAGCTCAGGTGGTTCAATTTTTATCTGACAATGCAGTTGAGGCAACGATCACCGGAAAGTATGGACCAACGGCTTTTACGGCTCTTGAAGCGGCAGGAATCCAAGGATTTGAAGCAAATAACGGCACCCCGGAAGAGCTGCTCGACAAATTCCTGGCTGGTGACTTAACCCAAGTCAGTACTGCTACCGGCCCCAGCCGGCATCATTAAGGATGCATAGCCTAGCATGATCCTAGCAATTGCCAGCGGAAAAGGCGGCACAGGAAAAACAACGGTTGCCACAAGCCTAGCAGCGGCACTTTCGGAGTCGGGCAAGTCAGTTTGCTGTTTAGATTGCGATGTCGAAGCCCCCAACGCAGGCCTGTTTTTACGGCCTATCTTTGATCAGCAAAAACAAGCTGAGCTACTGATCCCAGAGGTAAATGCCGATCTATGCACCGGTTCTGGCCGCTGTGCTGAAGTCTGTGAATTTCACGCCATCGTAAGGCTTGGCAGCAAGACCCTGGTATTTCCAGAATTGTGTCATGGCTGCGGCAGCTGTACCCTGGTGTGTCCAGAGCAAGCAATTACTGAAATCCCCAAATCTGTGGGAATTCTGGAAAGCGGCTTGACGAATTCTGGTATTCAATTCGCACGCGGTGTATTAAATGTTGGTGAACCGATGGCGGT
>JBDLJO010000413.1:0-1597 GCA_039714275.1 Chloroflexota bacterium
GAGCGCACCCTCACCGATAAAGATGCCGCCAAACTGCGTAACAAGATCGTCAAACGCCTCGAGCGTGAGCTGGGCGCCCAGTTACGCGGCGAAAGCTGATTTTCCTGACATTTAACTAAAAAAGGGTCTCCTGCCAGGAGACCCTTTTTTTTACACCGCGCTCCTACCCCTCATTATGATCAATTAGTATCTCGTCGATCTTCACCATCACATCATCGGATAATAGGTCCACCTTTTCTGCGGCCCCCAGATTATCCTCCAATTGCGAAATCTTGGTCGCACCGGTGATCACACTGCTCACACCCTTGCGGCGCAGGATCCAGGCAATCGCCAGTTGGGCTGGGGTCATCCCCAAATCCGCAGCGATCCGGCTGATAGCTTCCACGATGGCTAACCGGTCAGGAGTTAGATAATTTTCAATCCAGGCCATGCTGTCTAAAGACGCCCGGCTTTCAGCGGGGATTCCATCCTGATATTTGCCGGTCAGAATGCCGAAAAATAACGGGCTGAAGGTGGTTAAGCCCAACCCAAGTTCCTGAGCCAGGGGTGCGATTTCAGTTTCCATCCGTTCACGATGGAACATACTGTATTGCGGTTGTTCCATTGTTGGGGGTATCAGATTATATTGACGGGCAGTCCCAACCGCACGCGAGATTTGTGCCGCGCTCCACTCCGATGTACCCCAATACAAGATCTTTCCCTGCTGGATCAGGGTATTCATCGTGAATACCACTTCCTCGATCGGCGTATCTTGATCGTAGCGATGACAAAAATAAAGGTCTACATAATCGGTGCCCAGACGCCCCAACGAGGCGTCAATCGATTCCCTGATATGCTTGCGAGAAAGCCCGCGCCCGTTCGGGCCGGGCATCGTCGGCCAAAAAACCTTGCTGGAGATCACCAACGCCTCGCGCGGGATTTTTTTGATCGCTTTGCCCATCAGCACTTCTCCATCCCCATTGCCGTAGGCATCGGCGTTATCGAAATAATTGATCCCCTGATCATACGCGGCTTCAATCATCTTTTTTGCTAGTTTCTGGTCAACCTGATCACCAAAAGTTACCCAGGCTCCCAGGGATATCTCGCTCACTTTTAGACCCGATTGTCCCAACCGTCGATAGTGCATAAGCTCTCCGTATTTTCCTAGATTTTTCTCTCATTGTACACAACCTGAAACCCGAATTCAACCACCAAATCTATCAAGAGATTCTTGGGGAGAGTCTGACTGATTACATACCAATGGCCGCGCATCCGCCCGCAGCAGCTAACCTATTTATTCCTGATTCCAGGTATAAAAACATCTTTTATGTAGCCTTTTCGCTGTTTGCTCCTTCCTTGCTTCTCATCTGTGCTGATGTTATCATCTAGGATGTTATTTAAGAATAAGTACCTGATACCTTGCCACAAAGATTTGCTGCCGCTATGTTGCTAACATCATCTCCTCGAGCGCGATTGCGCCTCATACTCATTGTCATCACCCTGATGACCTTACCTTGTTATTGTGCTGGGTGGGTTGTGGCTAATTTTGCCAAACTCCCAACACCTACACCTACCATCACACCATCGCCCACAATGACGGTTACGCCGGTCAAACCCA
>JBDLJO010000414.1:0-1592 GCA_039714275.1 Chloroflexota bacterium
TCTTCATCAACCTAATCCATTTCCTGCGGAATCTGATTTAATTGTTTGCGAACCGCATCTTCCATTTCTAACCCGGTAATGTAGTCGAGTTGGCGAGGTTCGGATTCTTCGCTCTCTCGCTGGCGGGTCATCCCGGTGTATGACCAGGTAGCAGGTCGTGCATCCGACCGCCAGGGACGCCGCTCCCAATAGTATCCGCGGAATGGATCGCGGGTGGCGTTCATCCATTCAAGGATTTCGTCATGAAGGCGGTTGCGGATTTCAGTATGGGATTCCGAATCAATTAAATTGGCCATCTCTTCGGGGTCATTGTTTAGATCGTATAATTCGTCAGTCGTTAACAAATTGATGACCAGCTTGAAGCGTCCATCAAATGCCGCTCGAATGGGTTGAAACCCCCCAAAAGTATCGTGATCTACTTCGAATCGGGCAAACTCAATAAAGATGGTATCGTTGGTCGCTGCCTCAGGGTTCTGGAAGGTTTTCAACATACTGCGGCCTTGCAGCGGCTTGGGGATTTCCAATCCCAGAGCATCCATAATCGTGGGAACGAGATCAATATGTGAAATTGGTTGGTTGCAAACAAATCCATCTGGAGCTTTACCAGGCCACCTTACTATCCATGGTATCCGAGTTATCTCATCATACATTGCTGCACCTTTGCCCCCGATACTATGAGAATCCAGCATATCGCCATGATCAGAAGTGTAAATTACCAGGGCATCAGGAGCATATTGATCAATAGCCTTGATCACACGCCCAATCTCGTAATCCACGTAGGAATTGCAGCCCAAGAAGTCAGCTGGATTAATTTCCAGAGCATCTTTATCTTCACTGAGCTTATCACCAGCCCAGACTCTTTGGTGTTCTGGCTTCTCTTCCAACGTGTCCCAGATATTTTCACTCTTGGTGAATTTATAATCTCTATACATCTCGGAATAGGGTCTGGGGCAAACAAAGGGATGATGCGGTTCATCGTATGATACCACCATAAGGAAATCGTCTTCAGCTTTTTGAGAGAGAAAATCTATTGCCCGGTTCGAACACCGGTGGGCATAGGTGAAATCCTCAGTTAAATCTGGATCAAGGTTGATTTCTGGTGAGCGGGATCGCAGCCGGTCTTCGGGGGAAAGCTCTTCTATATAGTTGCGCATGTCATACCAGTATTCTGGATCCCAGCCATCAGGGCAACGCCCTAGCCCAAAGTAGTCGCTGCCATCCAAATGCCATTTGCCAATATATGCGGTGTGGATTCCCTTAGCCTGCACTCGCTGTCCAATAGTTAAAACATTGTCACCCAGGGGCATATTATTGCCCCAGCTGCCGGCAGTGTGCGGCCATAACCCGGTGAACAGCGCCGTTCGGGCCGGGCCGCATACGGGTTGGCAAGTGTAGGCCTTCTCAAAAAGCACACCTTGTCTGGCCAGTTTATCCAGGCTGGGAGTATACATGTCCGGGCTGCCATAGCAACCGAGCATATCTGTCCTCTGGGTGTCTGTCATGATAAATATAACTTGGTTCATATCAATAATCCTCGAGATGGGTTCTTCTCAATAGTCTTCCGGAATGTCCAATCTAATTGGCTGCAGCCG
>JBDLJO010000415.1:0-1586 GCA_039714275.1 Chloroflexota bacterium
TATAAAAACCTGATGATGGGTGTCCCCCTGATGCATGAGGCATGGGCGCGTGGGGTAGAGAAATTTGTTGCTGTTGGTACGATTTGCGCTTACCCAAAATTCACCCCGGTGCCTTTTAAAGAGGAAAACCTGTGGGACGGTTACCCTGAAGAGACCAACGCCCCATACGGTTTAGCCAAGAAAATGCTGTTAGTGCAGGCACAGGCGTACCGTGATCAGTATGATTTCAATGCCATTTATTTGCTGCCAGTTAATCTCTATGGTCCGCGCGATAACTTCAACTTGGAGACTTCCCATGTTATTCCAGCATTAGTGCGTAAAATGGTTGCTGCCCAGCAGCGCGGCGATGATGTGGTTACGCTTTGGGGAGATGGTTCTCCAACGCGTGAATTTTTCTATGCGGGTGATGCAGCCCGTGGCATTGTGCTGGCGGCTGAACGCTATAACAGCAGCGAACCCGTAAATCTTGGTGCTGGGATGGAAATCAGTATCAAGGAATTAGCCGAAACGGTTGCTAAATTAACTGGTTTTGAAGGTGAACTTTTTTGGGATACCAGCAAGCCTAACGGCCAGCCCCGGCGCGGCCTGGATGTCTCTCGTGCTGAAAAGTATTTTGACTTTAAGGCGCAGATGCCCTTTGAAGAAGGGTTGCGACGTACTATTGAGTGGTTTATAGAAAACCAAGATCAAATCGCGTAATTCGCTTGCAAATCATTACAATATGGCAATGACTTCTAAAAATCCTACGGATACGATTATTCTACGCCCGTCTAAAGGCTGGATCGCGCTGAATTTGGGCGATTTGTGGCATTATCGTGAGTTAATTTACTTTCTCACCTGGCGTGATATCCTCGTTCGCTATAAGCAAACAGTCTTAGGCGCGGCCTGGGCAATTATTAATCCGGTCATCAATATGATCGTTTTAGAAATTGTTTTTGGAAAATTCGCCGGGATGGATACCGAAGGCGGTCTCCCCGGACCTATTTTCCGGTATGCTGCTGTGCTTCCCTGGGGTCTATTTTCGAAAGCGCTTTCTTCTGCCGGGCGTTCGATGCTGGCAAATCGAGCCATGATCACAAAAGTATATTTTCCACGCCTGGTTATCCCACTTTCATCAGTACTAGGCGGTATTGTTGATTTCGCAATTTCATTGATTGTCTTAATTGGTATGATGCTGTATTGGGATGTGATGCCAAGCATCAATCTTTTGGCGTTGCCATTGGTTATCCTGCTGGCTTTATTGACCGCCTTGGGCGTGGGATTATGGCTATCCGCCTTAAATGTTCTTTATCGAGATGTTGGCTATATTTTACCGGTAATGACACAGCTGCTGCTGTTCATCTCCCCGGTGGGTTATTCCACCAGTACGGTTTCCACGCAGTGGCAGTGGCTTTACGCGATGAATCCGATGGTAGGTGTAATTGAAGGTTTCCGGTGGGCAACGTTGGGGACAATCCCGAGCTCAGGTTTACCACTGGAAACAATTGTTGCTATTTCTTCTGCAGTTGCTATCACTTTGCTTATTAGCGGGCTTTTCTACTTCCGCCGAATGGAGCGAAGTTTTGCGGATATGGTTTAACTTATGA
>JBDLJO010000416.1:0-1583 GCA_039714275.1 Chloroflexota bacterium
CTCGTGCGGAACTTGCGGATGCTGCACTAGGGCAAGAATTTGTGGCACAGGCGCCCGTTGTGCTTGTCTTTTGCGCGCATGCCGAGCGTTCGTCAAAGAAATATGGTCTGCGTGGAACCGACCTGTATTGTCTCCAGGATGCAACCATTGCCTGTACGTTTGCTATGTTGGCCGCGACTGCGCTTGACCTGGCCAGTGTGTGGGTTGGAGCGTTTCGTGAAAGTACTGTCAGGCACATTATCCGTGCACCCCAGCAGCATCAGCCGGTAGCGATCTTGCCAATTGGGTATCCGGCGGAGGAAGCGAGCATTCGTCCCCGGCGTGAGTTGAGTACTTTGATTCACAGATTGTAAATAGAAAAACATCAGAAAAGACGAGTTTTGCTTACAGTTCTTCATCCAAAGCTAGCTGCCAAACCCGTCAATATGGCCCAAAAATATTAAAAGGCCTAAGTGGATTGTCCCCGTTGGCTGGTGTATAGTCGATATCAAATGATTATCGATTCCATTGTTTTCAACTTCCTTCTTATCACCGGAACAATACCCGCCAGATCAGATCGACCAGGGTGTGAGTGATCACGGGCGCCAAGATATTGCTGCCGCTCTTGCGATACGCCCAGCCGTAAAAAGCCCCGGCCACCGAGGCCAGAGAACAATAGGCAATTTTGGCAGACAAATCACCGGCATTATTCCAATGCATTAATCCAAATGCCAGCGAGGATATCAGCAACCCGACCCACCTGCGTTTGAACATCTGATCCAAACCGTGGAGTAAAATACCACGAAAGAAAAGCTCTTCAGGAATCGCAACCGTCAGAAAGAGACCGATAAAGTAAACCAGTACCGCCAAGGGTTCAATCAGCTCAGTCGGTGGGAAAGTGATGAAATCAACTGCCAGGCCGATGGGCACCACGATGGCAAGCAAAGCGGCCGTTGTCAGCAGCCCTACGCTCAAATCTCGCATGTTTGGGATCAAACGGTATCCAAAATCTGGCAGTTCTCTGAAAGCATACCAACCGATCACCGCCAATATGGTTATGGCAACTGCCCACCAGTTGTAAACAAAACCGTCCATGCCAAACCAGAGATCATGGTTCCAGCGTAAGTCAAACGGGATCCAGAGTAACAGCCAAACGGCAGCATCGGCCCATCCCAAACCATGTTTACCTTTCTCGATCTGGCGCAGTGTGCCCAAAGCCGCGAATGCACCTACGCCAAAAATTGCTGTGGCATAGGGATCAAATTTCTCAACCATCAACCCAGAAATCAAGAAAAGTCCTGTAATCCCACCAGCAGGGAACAACAGCGGCCAGCGAGCCGTTCTCAGGCGTGCACGCACTTGCGCGGCTGCCGTAGGAAAGCCCAAAACGAATTGCGCAGCCATCAAGGGTGCCAGACCCAAGACCAGGGCAGCCCATTCGAATGGTGTCATTGTGTTGGCCTCGCCATCCGCTGACACTACGCCAACAATCAATACGCTCGAAAACAGCACCCAAACCAACCATAATTTCCAGGGTAATTTCTCGCTTTGATCTGTATTCATGCTTTCACCTCATGTATTGACGGCACTACAATAATAAGCAA
>JBDLJO010000417.1:0-1582 GCA_039714275.1 Chloroflexota bacterium
GGGCGTGTTGCCCAAATAACCCACACTATTTTAATGCCAATTTTTCACTCATTTGGTACAATAAGGTTCCTAATCGATTCTCTACGAAGAGGTCTTTACAATGATGGGTAAACCCAACCAATTAGAACCCAAGCTGTTCTATCACGGCGTTTCGCTTGACAGGCGAATACCGCACAATCATCCGTTACGAAAGATTGAACAGCATATCAACTTCAATTTTATTCGCTCACAGGTCGCTGATCTTTACGGCACACGCGGCCAGCCATCGGTTGACCCGGCGGTGATTCTCAAGCTGATGTTCCTGTTGTTTTACGAAAACATCAAGTCCGAACGCGCTTTGATGGAGCAATTGCCCTTGCGGTTAGACTGGCTATGGTTCTGCGGCTATGATCTTGACGATAACACGCCAAATCACAGTGTTCTATCCAAAGCCCGCCGCCGCTGGGGACTGGATGTGTTCACCCGGTTCTTTGAAAATATCCTGCTTCAATGCATTCAAGCGGGCCTTGTCGATGGTGAAACGATTCATATTGATTCGAGTATGATAGACGCCAATGCCTCCAAAGACAGCCTTAAGGCCCAGGTTCGTTTAGTGGGCTCTGAACTTTACGAAGAACTCGAAGAGAATACGGCATCCGAAAAGAAACTTCTCAAACGCGTTTCCACGACTGATTCCGATGCCCGACTCGGTAAAAAGTACGGCAAAACAACACTGGGCTACAAGGATCATCGCGCCGTTGATGACAAGCACGGTATCATTACGGCAACGGTAACGACACCGGCCAATGTCAACGATGAGAAAGTGTTAACCGAAGTGATTGGTACGCATCAGGAAAACACACATACAGCCGTCAAAACGGCAGTTGCCGACAAGGCATACGGTATCGGGGAGAATTATAAACACCTCCATGAGCAGGGGATAACACCTTGTATCAGTCATCAGCGTACGAACAGCCGATGTGATCCGGCTTTCAATCACGATAAATTCAGCTATGACAAAGCCAATAACTGCTATCTCTGCCCGGCAGGGGAGACACTCCGGCAACACCAGTTAAAGCAGCATGAGAACAGGGTCGTTTATCAAGCAGATCGTGAAATCTGTCAGCGGTGTCAACACTTTGAAAAGTGTGTAACCAGCAAAAAATCGGGCCGACAAATAGAACGCAATATGAACAAAGCATATATCGACTGGGCGGATAACTGCCTATCGTCCTACGAACGAAAACGCCTGATGGCTCGCCGGAAACACAAGGCCGAGGGATCGTTTGCCGATGCCACCCATCACGGATTTAAGCGATCACGATTTCGAGGTATGAAAAAAGTGCGACTTCAAAATCTGATGATTGCGGCAACACAGAATCTGCGAAAACTCATGCGCCACATCTGCCGCAAACCGGGCGTACAGGCCTCCGGTAGCGTCTTGGGCGAGCCGTTAGGGGTTGTTTTCTTCTCATACGGCCCGTTTTTACCAGTAAAACAGTTTTTCAACCGTACTGTGAGCGAATATTGATTTTTCAAAGAGCAATTTGCAAAAATTGAAAATATGACATATCATTTCAAGGCAACAGCCAAAAGCTTAATC
>JBDLJO010000418.1:0-1574 GCA_039714275.1 Chloroflexota bacterium
GGCACCACGCCAAATCGTTCTTGCAAAGGTTGTTGAGCATAGCCGCGCCAACCAAATTCTTCTTGTCCGCCGCCAATCAAAAGCATTAGAAAAAAGTATGGGATAGCTATAACGATTGGTGGTGCGGGAAGATCGGCTGGAAATAGTGTATCTGCTACGTCAAGTCCCATAACGGGAGCTAGGTAATGGGCAATTGCATGAATTACGATGGGCAGCAGAAGCGCAAGAATATAAATAATTGGCTTTGCACGAAAATCAACTGCCTGTCGTAGAAATGTTTTCACACCTGACCAACGTTCCTTCCGAAATATCAAGGTAATGGCAGCTAACATGGGGGCAAATGCTCCGATAGGGACCACAACTGCAGTATATACAGCAATGTCGAAGGGGATTACAACCCCCCACCCACTCAGCATGGACGGCAGCCATAGTAACCATGAGTAAGCAAAGGTTAGTAAGAAAAACAACCAGGGCTTTCTTTCAGTATTCTGCTCTAACATTTCAACGCTCCTAGATCGGTGATTCAATAAAATGAGTTCGCCTACAGTATAGTGAATTTTAATGTTGGATGATGAAATTTCTATTTCACATCCTACCTTGATTTACTTCAATCTCAACGCTGGTTGAACCCTTCCCCAAAACCAGGGGAGAAAGGCTGTGTAACAAATGCGCCCCTGGCCCATGATACCGAACCGGGGGCTATTTGGCTTGTATTTTTGCTCTATCTATCCAAACTGAAGCAGCTTGTCCTGCCCGCTGGCCCGGAAGTTGACTTGATCAACGTTATCGAGCTTGTCCAGCTCCTTCTGAATCGCCGCTTCATCGCCGCCGCGCTCTTTAACATCAACATTGCCATAACCATCATCATTGTAGGTCAGCACGACCGAGACAATATAACTGCCAGCATCTGTAATTGCCTGGATCATTGGAGCCAATTGCCCGGGTTGATCGGGCACGCGAGCCTCGATATGGGTACCAGCTTGTCCTCCACCGGTGATCTCCACAAAGGTCTTAAAAATGTCTGTGTCGGTAATAATGCCAACTAAATTTTCGCCTTCAGTAACCGGAAGACATTTAATATCGTTGGACAGCATAAAACTTGCTGCATTTGTGATGCTGCAGTTCTCATCCACAGCATAAACAGGGCGGCTCATAATCTTCTTCATGGTGACTTTCTCAAGCATCGAGACCATCTCAAACATACTCAAAGTCGTCACTGGAGAAGGCTCGGCTTTTAGCATATCAGAGTAAGTAACAATACCCACCAGCAGGCCTTTTTTGCCAACAATCGGTAAATTTTTAATGCTGTTTTCCCGCATCAGGCTCAGCGCCTCGTTGTAATTTGTCTCCAGGGAAGCCGTGATTGGGCTGGGGGTCATTCGATTTTTTACTCGCATGGTTTTGGTTACTCCTTTTTGATGAGCTTTTAACGCTACATCACTAGATTTTATTTGCCACTGTCCGCGGTATTTGCCGCCCATTTTCTGACCAGTGAGCTGGCCGTCTGCCATCATTTGGCGGATGCGGGCGGTGCTGACTCCTAAGCGTTTAGCAGCCTCTTGGGTTGTGATCCA
>JBDLJO010000419.1:0-1566 GCA_039714275.1 Chloroflexota bacterium
TGAAACGGCCAAAAAATTAGCGGTAAGCAGTTTCATTCTTCACGGCGATGACGAATCTCCTTTTTTATAAAGAATACATCGCCTGAAGCATATTTTACAACTACTACTCCTAAAAATGTTCAAAACACATTATTTTATCACAACTATTGTGCCAACTGCTTTCGCGCTATGGTCAGGAGATTTGCTGATACAATCGATGCCCAAACATAGCTTTTAAATGAACGTAAACCTTTCCAGGTGCATCGGGTGAGCCCGAAGCATCGCTTGACCCAGGAGATACCGGCCTCAATGCCGGCACGAAAACGCCGCAGTCGTTTATAGACCCACTGACTGCGGCACATGTCTTCAACTTGAAGACCGCGCTTTTTAGCAAAACAGACATCTTTAATACCCAGTCCTTTGGCGGTATCAAGGTTGTCTTTGGAAGCAAAACCACCGTCAAAGGCTGTTTTTAGGGGGAAGCGACCATAAATCTCATTTTGCCTATTGAGAATTTGTTTCACCAATTCAGTGTCAGCCGGGTTGCCTTTCTCTATTGTGCAGTCGGTTATCAGGTTTGACCGACCACCTGTGAGGCATATTTTATGGCCGTAAAAAATATCCCGACGATCTTTTATGATGATGTCCGTGTGGGGTTCAAATATCGATACAATTTTTTCAGAGGCTGGCACGCTCAGACCTTGGAGGACTCGCTTTTCGGCCTGGTCAATCACTTGGAGGACCAAAGATATGGCTTGTTTAAGATCACAGAAAATCATCAAGGCCGTAACATCTGAACTATATTGAAGTCTATCAATGGCATTATGGGCATATTTTACTGTATTATGAGTCACTTTCAGTAAATCAAGGTAATGTGATTTGCGTTGTTCTTTGTTCTTGGCATATTGAATATTCAACATCCGGCGTTTGGCCCGACGCGTGTGGTTCTGATAAACAATGCCTAAACGGGGATAGAGTTCTTTAGCTTTCGTCAGAAGACGTGTCAGGACCCTAACCGAATCCCACAATAATGTGGAGTCGGAAGGTGCGTGAATATTGGATTCAACCACGGTGCAGTCGACACGAACTTCGCGGCCTTTTTCAATGCCCTCGTCCTTGGCATATCGGACAAGGTATCGGTTGATGGCTTCCCACGTTTCCGGGGAAATCTTTTTGATATTTTTGCACAACACGGATTTTTTAAAACCTTTGTCGGCAATCCCGATAAAACAGAACCGTCTCAAGCTATGGGAATCCATGATATGAAAAGCAAGATCTTTATAGCTGAACTGAAATATTTGTTTAACGATACCGGCCCGAACGACCTGTTCCGCAGTCATTCCTTTTGCACCCCTTTTGGATTCTTTACCGCTTGGGGAAAGATCTTGCATGGCCAAATCGTAGATGGTAGGGTTTTCATCAAGAATGTGGCTTATTGCGTCCAGCTCTTCAGCTTGAGGGTGATCGATTTTGGGCGGCATCAGTGGCATTTGTTTTTTGCTTATTTCGCGCATTTTGTTTTTGGTTTCCTTTCGCCTTTTGCTTTTATATCGGTTGGTTGGTGCTTGCCAATATATCACAAGAGGT
>JBDLJO010000420.1:0-1561 GCA_039714275.1 Chloroflexota bacterium
CTAAGGCTGCACACTTTGATTCAAACAGCTCAGCATCGACCTGGCAGCGTGGCTTGGCGCCCCATCTGTCATCCCCAATATCGGCAGCACCAGGGCATCCTGCTGCTCAGCATCAAGTGGAATCTCTTGCACCTCATCGCTGAACCAGGTTTGTGGGATAAAACCTATCGCTTTAGGGTTGCTGACTACCGCATCGATCATTGCACTGGGGTTGGGGGCTAAACCCACATGAGGTGACGACATTTCCCCTTGGAGAATGACATCAGAAAAAACCTGGTTGGCCGGATTGCTGGTCGGATATCCCCAGGCTTGCCATTTTGGATTAAGGAATTGATAAGCGCTGCGTATAGCTGTAAGGTCTAAAGAATTGAGATCAATCAGCTTATTAGCCACCAGGATGATTTTTTCCTCGCCCACTAAAAACACCTCATAATTAGCGCTGTTTTGTGGAGCTCCCAGGCTGATATACAAATCAGCATCTTGGCCATCTTCGAGATTCTCATATTCAATAAACAATACCGTTTCAGGGAGGCTCCCCGCACATTTTTCAAGCGGCATTTCCATCCAGGCCAGGTCTGATGACAAATGGATCATGATCGGTTCAGCCGCTTGGGGGGAATCAGCGTACGGGAATGGGCTGCAAGACGACAGCATTACTAGTAGCGTGATGATTAAAGGAGTTTTTGATGTCATTTATTAATTGTAAAATAGTATCAAATTGAATAACCCAAAGATAACACAATAAATCGCAAAAACATACAGCGGCCGTTTAGAAAGATAGCCTAGCAGCCAGCGGATTGCTAAATAGCCGACGACAGCCGCAGCGACAAAGCCAGCAGCAAAAGTGGGCAGTAGTCTGGCGAAATCAGGGATCTTAAAAAGTTCGTATAGGGCATAAGCGCCGCCAGCCAGCATCACTGGCGTGGAAATCAAGAAAGAGAAGCGTGCCGCACTCGCTCGATTTAGCCCGCGCACCATACCACCCGTAATGGTCGCACCTGATCGAGAAACACCTGGGAAGATGGCTAAAATTTGGAATATGCCTACCACAAGGGCATCCAACCACCCTATGCTTTCAAAATCCCGCGTCCGTTTTCCAAGCCATTCTGCAGTAAATAACAGTGCTGCCGTAAATAATAGGAAAAGAGCCGTTGCCAGCGGACTCTGGAATGCCTGCTCAAAGGTTTCATCAAAGAGTAGAAATGCTAACCCGGCCGGTATGGTAGCCAGAATCAGATACCAACCTAAGCGGGCCTGCGCATCATCAAAAGGTCGTTTTTTCCATAAACCTTGGACAGCAGCTTTTACGATCGCGTAGAGATCGTGCCAGAAATAACCAATCACTGCAGCTAATGTTGCAACCTGAACGAGTACGTCAAAAATGAATACCTCTTCAGGATTTAATGACCAACCAAAAAGATAGGGTGTTAATACCAGATGCCCAGAGCTTGAAACGGGAATGAACTCGGTTAGCCCCTGGATGATTCCAAGAATGATGGATTGAGTTATTGTCATAGGTTTTTATATTTTAGGAGAGATTAAGTTCTGTTAGGTAGGTCGA
>JBDLJO010000421.1:0-1545 GCA_039714275.1 Chloroflexota bacterium
GGTTCAATTTCACTACCTCGTTCAATCTCAATCTGCCAACGACACTGACCGGGGAAGAGGATGGATACGGGTTCCATGTCCAGAGGGAGGGAGGTCTTCAGATTGATAAGCCATGACAACAGAGAAAATTAAGGATCTTCCGGTTGATGCGTTCTTTTAATTGAAAAATGTGGACATACATGTCCTTTCTAAAGAGTTCCCCAACTCTAAAATGAAAGGAGATAACGTATGTCCACCAGTTTGCTGTATCATGGATTTTGTATTCGTGGCTACCATTACGTCAGAAGTTTGTTCGTTCATGGCCGTATTATATTCAAAATTGAGCAGGACCGGTTCTCATTGCAATGTCCAGATTGTCACTCGAAAAAGCTGATTCTAAAAGGCTGCGTTTCAAGGGTTTTTCGATCATTACCAATAGGGTCCAAACCAGTGTTTATTGAATTTGCCATTCCAAAAATAAAGTGTCTGACCTGCCAGGTTATTAAGCAAGTAAAGATAGCTTTTGCTGATCGTCGCAGAACCTACACCAAAGCATTTGAGCGTTATGTGCTTGAACTATCTGGTTATATGACAATAAGCGATGTTGCTCGCCACCTTGGAGTTGGTTGGGATATGGTTAAAGACATCCAAAAACGATATCTCAACAGACGCTTTTCCAAACCAAAACTCCATCAATTAAGGCAAATTGCAATCGATGAAATATCCATCGGAAAAGGGCATCGGTACTTGACAGTTGTGCTGGACCTTACCACTGGCGCCGTGGTTTTCGTAGGTGACGGTAAAGGGTCCGAAGCTTTAATCCCTTTCTGGAAACGGCTAAAACGCTCCAAGGCCAAAGTTGAAGCGGTTGCCATTGATATGTCTCCGGCCTACATCAAAGCCGTTACAGAAAATCTGCCGGATTCTGTAGTTGTCTTTGATCATTTTCATGTTGTTAAACTTTTCAACGACCGATTGGCTGCGTTCCGCCGCTCTTTGCAAAGCCAAATGGAAAACAAAGAGAACGCTCAGTTTCTTAAAGGCACGCGTTGGTTGTTGTTGAAAAATCCAGAGAATCTCAATCCCAATAAAAATGAACTTCAAAAGCTTGAACATGCTCTGGAGATCAATAAGCCGCTGGCGACTGCCTACTACCTGAAAGAGGAGCTACGCCAGTTATGGAAACAACCCAGTAAATGGCATGCAGCAAATTTTATGAACGCTTGGATACTAAAGGCTAAAGCATCCAGTATCAGATTCCTCGAAAATTTTGCGGACACCCTTGAGGAGCATTGGCAAGGCATCCTTGCTTTCTATGATTACAAAATATCAACGGGTCCGCTTGAAGGTACCAACAACAAAATCAAAACACTTCAGCGTCAGGCATATGGCTTTCGTGACATGGATTTTTTTAAACTGAAAATATATGCCTTGCATCGCTCCAGGTACGCTTTAGTCGGATGAACCATCTTTTTGTATCGTAGTTCGCCCAATTCAGGTTCAAGTGTCTGAATCTTTCTTATCAAACCGCTTCGATGGTTGAAGGTGGTTTTGGAGCAATGTTGT
>JBDLJO010000422.1:0-1540 GCA_039714275.1 Chloroflexota bacterium
TACCCATCCGCGGTTAAGAAAAAATCAGGCAGCATCCACTTATTCAGCGAAGAATCCTCATAAAACAAGTTCGCCGTCCACTGATCCATTTGTGCTCTTTTTCCCCGACAGCTACCCCCTTGAACACCGTCTGAATGCTGTTAATAAAAACTGGATAACCTGTGCAGTTTTTGATGATGGTTTTAACAACTCCGGCTTACTGACAGGACCGTCCCTTTATACCCAGTTTATCAACAGGTTTATTGGTTTTTTCAAGCTTTTACAGGTGACGGGGTTACAGAGAATATGTAGGGTTTTCAGCGATTATCCACAGACAACTAATAATAGTGATTTATAAATAGATTATACTAATACTACAGGAGGCTTGTTAATGAAGTTCAGTATCGAGCAGGACCAGATTCTTGAAGCACTGCAAAAAGTACAGTCGATTGTTGGGCAACGTACCACATTGCCGATTCTTTCAAACGTGCTGCTCGAAGCAGCCGATGGAAAACTGACGCTCACCACTACCGATCAGGAAGTCAGTGTGCGTACAATGATTGAAGCAGACATTTCCGAAAACGGTGCCACGACCCTGCCCGCTCGCCGGTTCTTTAGTATTTGCCGCGAACTGCCAAACCATCAGGTTGATGTAAGTGTGGGAACCGGTGATGTGGCTGAAATCTCTTCCGGGGCTGCAAACTTTAAACTGGAAGGTCTCTCAAAGGATGATTTTCCACCTATGCCCTCATTCGAAGAGAGTTTCTCCTATCAGCTCAAGCAAGGTACTCTGAAGGATATCCTTCAGAAAACCTCCTACGCGGCCTCTACAGACGAATCTCGGGCGATTCTGAATGGTTCTCTGATGGCCTTCCGCGACAACAAGCTGACGGTTGTTTCCACCGACGGCCGCCGCCTGGCCTTGGTTGAACAGGAAATCGATATTCCCGAGGAAGCCGAGCTCGATATTGTTGTTCCTTCAAAAACAATCACCGAGTTGATCAAAACCCTCGAGGATGATGGAGAAGCCAGTATTAAAACCTCCGCCACGCAGGTAGCCTTTGAGTTTGGAAACATCTTCATCATTTCCAAGCTTGTGGATGGAACCTATCCCAACTACCGCCAGGTCATTCCTTCGCAGTGCGAGGAGCGTATTGCGATCGATCGCGAAACCCTCCACAACGCCGTGCGCCGTGTTTCGCTGATGCTTGACGACCAGGCTGCTTCGGTAAAGGTGAAGATCACCGAAAACCGCATCGAGCTTCTTACCTCTTCTCCTGAAATTGGCGAAGCGCGCGAAAGTGTCCCCGTGAAATATTCCGGAAAAGACATTACCATTGCATTCAACCCGGCCTTCATGATGGCTCCGCTCAAGCATTTGGATAGTGACGAGGTTTTCCTTGAACTATCCGACGAGCTAAGCCCGGGCGTCATCAAATCCAACGTTCCGTTCCTTTACGTGATCATGCCGATCCGCGTGAGCTAAGTTACCCACAGATTACACAGATATTCACAGATTTTTTAATCCCGCTAATCTGTGAAATCTGTGGATTCTTTATTT
>JBDLJO010000423.1:0-1539 GCA_039714275.1 Chloroflexota bacterium
TTTTTTTTAATTTTTTTAATTAGGGGCCTCATGTGGCCCAAACAAAGTGCGCCCCCCGAGGGAAAGTCCAATTTAAAAGCTTGGGGTGCCACTTTCTTTGGGAATCCACATGAGACCCTCCAGTGCCATGCGTGAGTTAACGGAATCCACATGAGTTGACAAGTTCAGTTTTTGTTTACTGTTTCGAAACACACAAAAATTAGTCGCAATCTGAGAAAGCTTCGAATTCAAAATCCTCATTTTCACTTGACACGCTTCGAGGCACCCTGAACTTTTCGTTCGTAGGAGGATTGGATAAATTGGGATCTCCGCTGTGGATGGCTTCTAGAGTCGCAAAAAGTGCTCGGTTCGATGGGATCTTTTCAGGTGTCCGTTCAGTCAAAAGAGCCACAAAGTTTCGAACTCCAATGAAGCTGAAAACTCGTTCAAAATTTACGTAGGCTGCTGAAGGGTGAAAAATCGTGCAAAAAACTAGTGGACCTTGTGTTTGTTCGACAGACGTTGTGATGGCGGCAAAATTTTGACCAAAAGTGTATCTTCCGTGAATCCTTGGCCAAACGGCCATTTCGGGAAAATGGAGGGACGCCTTTTCGGGAAAATGGAGGGACGAAAATTGAAGCGAAACTGGCTGGTTGATGCACAGTTCTGCTGTAAATCGGCAAAGGTGTGACCCTCTCCCGATACTGTAAACATATCCTTAGCCCCGGTCTGTCTGCTGTGATCGTAAATGCTTGAAGAAAAATCTCGGCAGGATCGGAGAAAGCTGAACATGTCGAATTTTGTTTAAAATCGAATTTTTTGTTCAAGCATAAGCAGAAACACTAACTGACCGCCAAGGCGTCTTCTAGGAATGTCCGCCCAAAAAAGCTGACCACCCTCAACTTTGTCCAATGCTTGGAAAATTAGCTTCAAACGCTCATGTGAAAATGGTTGTGACCTCTGAACCATAATCGTCTTTAGGGAGACTCCTTGTTCTTTTAGTTTCGGTAAAATCGAGTCTAAACATTCTGCAAAACCCTGGTATCGCCTTCCGTTGTAAGCGAGAAACAGCGATGAAGGCGGACTTGAAAGACTGAAATCACGAATAGGCTTAAAATCCCACAGATTTGCACGCAACCTCTCAAATTGGTGAAAATTTACACTGGCAACAGGTAGTCTGCTGCATTGTCTGGGTCTTCGCGAGCTCCACAATAGATTGCTTGAAATTTCGGGGCATCTGCTCGATGTGTAAGGGAGTAGAGTCCAGTTCTGAGAAAATGGCTCGGGGAGTCTATGTTGTGGCTGTTAGGATTGGAACAAGGAGTAGTGGAGGATGAGATGTACAATGTTGACAAATGCTTTACATCCAACACAGTGAAAATTCTCTCTAAATTTGCGATTTCAGATGGATAATATTTGTCTAAGTGCCTCCAACGATTCACTACAGATCTATCTACATATAGGGATAAGGGTTGAATCAGTGAGATGATGGTGTAATGTTCAGCATCTCTAAAGTCAGATATATTAAGGGAATATCTACAATAGGATGAAATTGAGTCA
>JBDLJO010000424.1:0-1527 GCA_039714275.1 Chloroflexota bacterium
GTCGGAACATCCAAAACAATGATACGCAGATCCACCCGTACCATCTTCTGGATACCCGGGATCAAAATGATCAGCCCCGGACCTTTCACCCCGGTAAAGCGCCCAAGGGTAAAGATCACCCCACGCTGATATTCACGCAAAATACGTATGGCAAACGCCAGTATAACGATCAGTATCACAGCAATATAAAGTGAAGTCATTGGTATAACAGGTAACATAATTTACTCCTTAATTGGATTGACATGCAGTGTTAATCCTGACAGACTCTCTACACGTACATTTTGACCTATTTCAAGTACACTATTCGATTCAGCATACCATATCTCGCCATGACAGCGGACACGGTACCCTTCTTTTGTCGATTCAAGTACTTTGGCAGAGGCACCGACCATTTCATCCACACCGGTTACTATTTTTACAGACCTGGAGTGCAGGAGGAACCGTAAAACAAAGATAAAAAATCCCAAACTGACCAGAGAGAAGGCAATGATGAGAGGTATGGAGACACCGCTGCCTAGTGTATCTGCATCAAAAAGAAGCAGTGAACCAAAGGCAAAAGCAAGAACTCCACCAATACCCAAAATACCAAACCCGGCAATAAACACTTCTGCAACCATAAAGGCAATACCCAAGATTATCAATAGCAATCCTGCATAATTAAAAGGTATCATATTCAAAGCGTACAACGCAATCACCCCCGAGATCATCCCGATCACTCCAGGGAATATCGCACCTGGGTTCATCAATTCAAAAAAGATACCGTATATGGCAATGAGCAGAAGCATATAGGCAATGTTAGGATCGGTAATGATAGATAGAAACTTGGTTTTCCAGTCAGCTTCAAATGTTTCTATTACAGCACCTTCCGTTTTGAGTGTGATCTTCTTTCCCGAGACAGTAACACTCCTGCCTTCAAGCTTATTCAACAGTTCATTGATATCCTCAGCCATCAGGTCGATGACCCCATAGTTCAGAGCATCTTTGGCTGAAATACTTTTAGCCTCTTTCACTGCCTCCACTGCCCATGTGATATTACGTTCATTCAATTCGGCTAGACTTTTAATGTAAGCCATGGCATCATTGATCACTTTTTTCTCAAGCGCGGAGGGACCACTGGTATTTGAATCTGTGATCATAGGTGTGGGCATCAGACTGACCGGAGTAGCGGCACCAAGATTAGTTCCAGGTGCCATCGCTGCCACATGAGAAGCATACAGAAGATAGGTCCCGGCACTTGCAGCGCGTGCTCCTTTTGGGGAGATATAGATGATAACGGGAAGCGTGCTGTTTGTGATCTCCTGGATCATCTCCCGCATAGAGGTAGAGAGACCACCAGGCGTATCAAGTTCAATTAGTACCATCAGGGAATTTTGACGTACAGCAGCCGACATCCCTTCTTTAAGATACTTGCTGCTGGCAGGGCCGATGGCACCTTTGATCTCTAATTTCATAATCGTAGAAGTGCTGGCAAAAAGTGGTAAAAATGTTATGAGTAACAAAAAAAGTAAGCGCTTCATCTTATACACC
>JBDLJO010000425.1:0-1517 GCA_039714275.1 Chloroflexota bacterium
GGAGGAATACTTGCCGCGACTGGTCCCTACATGGGAACTGGGTTGGATATCATGGCGCGTTTTTGCTCGCGACAAGTTTTTTTAGAATTACCTTGGGACGCGAGTGAATTATTGCAGTGGGAGGGGCGTCTGAGACGGTTGAGCCAGAAGCGGCCGACCTTTAGTACGTTTCTAGCATTGGATGTACCATTTGAGCAGTCGGTAGTAGATCGGATCATGAGTGGTGCACAGCAAACGGATGTTCTTATCGACGACGCACAAGCCGATTTCGTCGGTGAGCTCTTTGGTGTACCGCGTATGACTGTGCAGGATGTAATCGGAGGGATGTAATGGTGACGGTTACAGGCAGGATGGTTGAGGAATTTGTGAAGCTGCTCAGCAACCCAATTTTCGCGCGAGACGGGTTTACATCCCTGATGCTGGGGGACTATGTAAACGCGTATCAGCATTGTCGACTTGCTGCAGCCGTTTGTGTCTATTTGCGCTGGCTCCCGCCAATCGTGTGCAGGTGTAGACGGGCAACAGCCGTCCACTGCGCGGGTTGTGCAGGTGGCTGGGCATGCGAGGAGTGTCCGATACAGACCTGTCACTATCCTAGGATGTTGTCTCTTGATGAATACTTCCCAACAGAGGCGGCACACCGCGGTTTTCGTGCAGATATCCGTCGAGAGGCAAAGGCTGCGGGGCTCAAAGCTGATCTTCCACCAAAGAAGGTATTGATCAAAATGCTCGAGGATGCAATCGAGAGGAATTCATGATTGTGTATAAAGTGGTCACGTATAAGGGGCGGTCCGCAATAATCAGGGGTGAAGCTGCAGTGCAGTATAGGCTGGGGGAGGAGACGCGACCACCGGTGCGCGGTACTCCGCTGTTCGCGTTCAAGACACTAGAAGCAGCAAGCTGGTGGGCGGGGCAGTTCTGCGGCAGGTATCATATACTAGAATGTGAAGCTCGTCTGTCATCTACAAAGTTCACACATCTATTAGCTGCGTTGTCAGTTAGTCCCACAATAGCACAGCTTCGTGCGTTCTGGACGCGGTCAGTAGCTTTACGTACAAGATACGTGCGTGTTGGTGGTAGGTGGCAGAACTTTCCACTACAAGAAAGTCCACCCCGCGACACTGTTATGTGTTCTATGATTAAGCCGATCAGGGAGCTGGAACTGTGAGCTCACGGGATACAGAATGTAAGCAGATACTTGATGCTGTGTATGCAGAGCGGCCTGGGATCGAAACATTTCGGGACCGTCGAGGGCATGCGTGGTTTTCTGTGATCCGCTATCCCGAGCGTGACGTGTGGGACTCTCACGAAATGCTCAAGGTCCTGTACACGTTTTTGCAAGTCGTGACAACTGCATGCGGTGTGGCACTGGACTGGCGTGCGCATCGGTTTATGGACTGGGCGGTAACACTTGTTGAGAGCGCGCAACAAGATGAGCAACTTTTAGTGAATAAAAGTTTCAGGCGTAGAGTCGAAGCGGTATGTGACATGTTGGTGAAAGCTGAAGACCAAGCTGC
>JBDLJO010000426.1:0-1512 GCA_039714275.1 Chloroflexota bacterium
GAGAACATAAAACCGCGGGCAGAAGCAACAAAATCTGCACCGACACATAATGCCCAGGCGACTTCGGCCGGGTTGATCAATTTACCGGAGGCGATTACTTTGATCCGGTCACGCAGGCCGGCTTCACAGATCTTGTCGATAGTGCGGGGCAGGCTTTCGTTGATCGGCATGCCGACATAGTCGATCAGGCTCATGGGTGCTGCGCCGGTACCACCATCGGCGCTATCGATGGCGATAAAATCTGGCGCACTTTCTTTGCCACGTTTGTTGACCGCAGCGAGAAATTCACCCAGCCAGGTTTTGTCACCGATTACGGCTTTAAAACCAACGGGTTTTCCTGTGACTTCACGGATATGATTAATCATATCGATCAGGTCATCGTTGTTTTCAATTTCGGGGTGACGGTTTGGGCTGATGGAATCTTCACCGACGGGGATGCCGCGAATTTCTGCAATCTGTTCATTGACTTTGGCAGCGGGCAGTATCCCGCCTTTGCCTGGTTTTGCGCCCTGCGACATTTTTATTTCAAACATCCTCACCGTTTCATGGGCAGCAAGCTCACGTAGTTTTTCGTCCGACAGTTTGCCGTTTTGGTCGCGAACGCCGTATTTTGCAGTACCGATCTGGAACACGATATCGGCACCACCTTCCAGGTGATAGGGGGATAAACCGCCTTCACCGGTGTTCATCCAGACGCCGGCTTTTTTTGCGCCGTAAGATAATGCCTGTACCGCTGGTTTGGATATGGCGCCATAACTCATGCCAGAAATATTAAAAAATGAACCGGCTGTAAATGGCTGCCTTGCAGAGTTCTCCCCTATGACAACAGGTTTGCAGTCAACCGCATCTTTTCCCAGGGTAGGAAATGCCGTATTGACAAACAACACAGTGCCAGTAGGTTTAAGATCACGCGTGGAGCCAAAAGCGACGGTATTTTCTATATCTTTAGCGGCGCGGTAAACCCATGAACGCTGTGCCCGGTTAAAAGGCATCTCTTCGCGGTCCATGGTGAAAAAATACTGACGAAAGAAAGTACCGACATGTTCAAAGTAATAACGAAAGTGGCCAATGACAGGGTAATTTCTTCTGATGGCCTGCTTGGTTTGAGTGACGTCAGCAATATAGACGCCGATAAGAAAGAGGACAAAGAGGCCAACGACAAAGATGAACAGGGTCGCCAACCAGCTAAGAACCACAAGTCCAAATGATTCGCCAGAAAGCATAGCGTATTCCCCTGTCTTTTATAAATTTTTAATTTTAGTGTTGTTAATAACGATTTCGTTCAATAGTTATTTGATAATAAACGGTTTATTACTGTATTAATATATCTTTTTTGTTGTGCACTAAAAAAGCCCCGAAGATCGAGGCTTTTTTTAAGCTGGGTATGATTAACCCAAATGTATGGTAGATACAGGCTTATTTTTTACCGCCACACTTACCTTCACCACATTTAGCTTCTTTGGCTTTGTCGCTTTTGTTTTTCATACCTTCGCCACATTTGCCTTCACCGCA
>JBDLJO010000427.1:0-1511 GCA_039714275.1 Chloroflexota bacterium
CAGGTGGTGCCTTCTTTTTCAATACCTCGGGTAATTAAAGAAACTTTATCCTCTTGCATAATAAAATTGACCAGTTTCTCAAAAAATGAGGGAATTGGACAAAGGGTGCCTTTGATCTCAGCACCGCCAACACCTTTGGGGCAGATACGGCACAAAGAAGCTTCAATTAAGATCATA
This sequence comes from Chloroflexota bacterium, assembly GCA_039714275.1. Taxonomy (GTDB): domain Bacteria; phylum Chloroflexota; class Anaerolineae; order Anaerolineales; family UBA11858; genus JBDLJO01. Next base: position 178 of record JBDLJO010000427.1, read on the forward strand.
GCTTGATTGTCCTGAGTGATTTGCAGTTCATAAGAACCCAGCAGACTCAAAATCTCATTGATATGATCCATAACGTATTTTAATGCTTCTAGATCGGGTTTATCGGCGTAATCAGCGGGGTCAATGCAAAGGTCTTTGGCCTGCAAATAGGAATATAGATATTCGGCGGCTCTTCTTGATACAACATTGACAGATCCTTGATTAAGCATGCCCATTTCACCAAGACCTGCAAAAAAGGAAGCTAAAAATGAGTGGTGAGGACTAAGATCTCTTGCTATGACTTTGGTTTTGAAATCTTCATTCATGTCTCTCTCCGGTTTGAATAAATAATTAGACGATGATTTCATGTACCAAGCGGTACTATTGAAATTATATCAGGAAGATGCTGAAAAAAAATCTGTATAAAATAACAAATAAATGGATTCGGGATGACTTTTATCCCGAAAATGAAGGGAGGATTTTGTCTTCCATATTAGATAACCTGCTCTGCAGAGGCATATAAACAAACTATTTAGTATGTACTTGAATTCACAATCTGGGGATGCTACAATGCATACAGCATATCATCAAAAAGGAGAGTTACAATGAAATATGAAAATCGCTTTCGATGGGCATTGCTATTAGGGACAGCGATCATTTTTCTAATCACGTCCTGCGGTTCCCCTGCGGTTATTACACCAACCCCTACACCAACGGGAATCCCGGTGATTGTATTATCTCCAACCCCGCCGGCAAGTCCATGCCAGGGGTTAAGCGGGGCGCTTGAGATGCAGGTGCTAGTTGGACCCGCAGAAGTTGTCGGTCTGGAGCCTTTGGCCGTGGGTGCAATTCCGTTTTCGGTCGTCTCTGAAGGGGGCGCTTATATCGTTACCGGAGGCGGGCCCATATCCTATCAGGATGTATATACAGCAGAGTGGGGGACTTACTCGGTCAGCATGAATCTCGAAAACAGGATCAATGGTGTCTGCAGCGGACCTGAAGGCAGTGCGGTATTGGATATCAGCCTGGAATCGAGCGGTAATCAAATGGTAGAAGTCAGATCCGAAGGGTTTAACGGTGATTATCCCTGGGAAGGAACTCATGTAAGAGAACTGAGCTTTCCCCTGGAAAGTGGTGCTTCAGCGGCAGGTGAAGGCTGGGTAATTAATTTGATATTAAATCCATAATTATCTAAAGACAGCGTTTGTGGCAGCGCGGCAATTTGAAGCAGCGCTGATAAAAGGAGACTTTTGATGAGTACAAATGATCATGACTCTCGTTCAGTAAAAACTATCCGCAAAACAGCCCGCATTTGGAGCATCCTTGTTTTTGTGATCGTCCTGATGAGAATTTTT
>JBDLJO010000428.1:0-1500 GCA_039714275.1 Chloroflexota bacterium
TGCGATTCAGGGGAGTAAGCGCCGCGGGCCAAAAAACCGCCCCGCGAATCAATCACATCCACGGTTTCCCCCATCTCGGGCTGACCTTCAATTTCAGCAATCGCACCTGAGAATATCCAGGGGTGCCGGCGGGAAGCAAATTTATCTCGATCCGGTTTGATAAGAATGGTTTTCATCGAGGGCCTTACCCAACCTCCTGCAGGATGCAGCGAGGTTTAACCATGAAGGATTTGCTGAAACTATGGTTTTAAATAATGCCGAACTGTTTACCAGCTTCGGCAATCACATCCATCGCGTATTCGATATCATCTGGCTCATGGGCAGCCAAAACAGTGGCTCGCAAACGCGCCAAGCCAACCGGAACCGCCGGGGAAACCACAGGCAAGACAAAGAGATCCTTCTGCTGTGCGTGACCGGTAACCGCGAAGGCAGCTTCATCACTGCCGCATAAGACCGGCACGATGGCGGTTTCGGTCTGCATGGTATCAAAACCACGCCCCTTCAAACCGCTGATGAACTGCTCGGTATTGGCGTTCAATTTCTCAATGCGCCAGGGTTCATCCAAAATAACTTTGAAAGATTCGTTAGCCGCGGCGGCCTGCGCAGGAGGTAAGGCAGCTGAGAATATATAAGCACGGCTGGCATGGCGTAAAAATGAAATAATATCTTTATCACCAGCGACATACCCACCTACCGAGGGGATGGTTTTGGAAAGTGTACCCATCTTGAAATCAACCGTGCCAGGCATATCAAAATGCTCTTCAATACCGCGCCCGGTTTTTCCCAGCACACCCACAGAGTGGGCTTCATCCATCATCAACCAGGCGTTATATTTCTGGCAGATTTCTACAATTCTAGGGAAATCAATGATATCGCCGTCCATGCTGAAAACAGCATCGGCAACCACCAGCTTGCTGACACCATCTGGCGCCTTGGAAAGCTGACTCTCAAGCTGGTCCATATCATTATGGCGGAAACGGCGGAATTTGGCGCCGGACATAATGCAGCCATCCACGATGCTGGCATGGTTGAGTTTATCGGAAAAGACATAATCGCCGCGGCCCATCAAGGTGGAAACCAGGGTCAGGTTGGTAGCGTAGCCGGAGGTATAGGTTATCGCGGCTTCGGCATGTTTAAACTCGGAGATGGTATCTTCCAGCTCCCGGTGCAAATCCAATGTGCCTGCCAGGGTGCGCACGCCGTGGGTACCGGTGCCATATTTGTCCACCGCATCTTGGGCGGCTTTATTAATGCGCGGATGTCCAACTAACCCCAAATAACTGTAGGAGGCATACATCCCCATCTCACGACCGTTAACCACAACTTTCGCCCCGCCCCGCAGTTCACTGACCGGTTGATTATAAAAATATAAGTCCTTCGCTTGCAAATCTTCCACCCGTTCAATCATCGCGGCCACCCGACGCGAGATCATATCATTGCTCGTTTTCCAATCCATGCGGTACTCCTTCAATAATGCCTAAAAAAAATAAAACCCCTTGC
>JBDLJO010000429.1:0-1491 GCA_039714275.1 Chloroflexota bacterium
CCGCCATTGTCTGAGTGTAAAACCAGTTTTTTCTTTACACATTTTTCGGACCATACACTGCGCTCGACTAATGTTGCTGCATTATCACCATTTTCCTCATCATAAACTTCCCAGCCCACAATTTTACGGCTATAAATATCTTCAATCATGTAAAGATAATGATGCTGGCCGATAAGTCGACTTGGGCAATACGTTATGTCCCAGCTCCATACCTGATTGGGTTTGGTCGCGGTAAAGTTTCTAACCTTATTGCTCTTTGTTTTAACTTTTACATTGCCACGATGGGCTAATTGATTCTCGGCTTTCAGGATACGGTAAAAACTAGACTCTGAGGCCAGGTAGATACCCTGATCGGCTAAGCGCGGCACGATCTGATAAGGCGGCAGGTGGGCATACAGCGGCTTATTACAGACGGCTAGTATCTGTTGACGTTCATCTGTACTCAGCTTATTTGCTGGCGCCGCTCGTTTGCTTGTAATACGACCATCGCTAACCGCACCGGCTTTCATCCACCGCTGATAAGTCCGGCACGATAGTCCCAGAACATCACAGGCTTGTTTTTGTCGCGCTCCGGATTGCATGGCTTCCTGAATCAGGGCAATCGCACATTGCTTTTCAACCAGCGTGCTTAGTCGTCCCCTGATTCCTCCCAGAGGGCATCGTACTTTTTTCGTAGTACCAACAGAGCAGCGATCTCGGCTAAGGCTTTTTCCTTATGTTTTAACTCACGTTCCAGGGTATTAATCTTGCGCTTCTGATGTTGATAGCTTCCCTCACGGCGAAGATGTTTATCTTGCGGCTGGTTACCGCGAATACAGGCCTCTCGCCAGGTCTTGATCTGCCCAGGATACACACCTTTGTCGCGGCAATAGGCATTAAGTTCAACTTCACTTAAAGTGGCGGATTCTAAGACTACCGCAAACTTTTCTTCTGGTGTCCAACTCTCTGCAGGTGTATTGATGGCTTCTTTATCGTTTATTACCAATGAAAATTGCTTTTTCCAGCAATGTAACGTGGCACGTGGAATGCCTAATTCGTCTGAGATGTGGCGTAAAGATAAATCGGTATGAAACATCTTTTCCAGGGCTGCTTCTTTTATGATCTTGGGGTAACTCATATCAGTCTCCTCACCGCCATAATTTCATTATAAGTAAATAAAACCAGGCGACAACTATCCTGACATAGGGGGATTATTCCCTGTCATGCCAATTATTCGAGAGTCTGCTTTGTGGTGACCTGGCGCATTGAGCAAGCAATGTTGAATGTCTTCTATGTAAAATACGCCTGATTTTTAAAGAAGATATTAAGATCTCTCAGAACTTCTTCCCTGTGCAATCATAAAGCGATATTAGACGTGTTTTTTAGATAGCAAAGCAGCACGGGCTAGTTCAGCGCTGGCTTCTAGCGTCTCGGAAACGATGACATCTGGAAAGGCGGAATAAGGCTGTAATTATATTCTATTTCGACAAATAACCAGTTTCATTTATTGGC
>JBDLJO010000430.1:0-1486 GCA_039714275.1 Chloroflexota bacterium
CAGAATCCGGCTTATAATTGACCTGGCCGCGTCTTTTCGAATAAGCGTGTCCATGCTGGGCCGAATCGACAACATTCTGTTTATTTAAGCTATTCCACTGCATCACATCGTTGTCAGGTATCGAGGTCCAGATACGGTAGCCCCCCCCCACTTGGGTTGCAGTGTTGAAAATAAGTACATCGTCCACTGCCTCAACTTTGCGAACTTCATTTGGATCACCAGCTTCAATTTCTTTCAATACAGTATTGAAAAAACGAATACCCGTTTCAGTTTGGAACGCATCCGTGTCTGCATCAATATATTCGGGGTCTGACTGCCAGTCTTGCGGCAATAATCGGCCACTGACAACACCGGCACCCATGTCTCGTAATTGATTAGCGGTTTTATCCCGTTGTTCTAAAGGCACCTCAGCACGAATCCTGTACCCCGTGTCCCACATGGCTTGAGGAAATGGCATAAAGTCACCTGATTGTTCACGCTTCAGGAAGACCTCATAAGTCGTATCTCCAATTTCCAGCCATTGGTTATGCGGTAAAAATATTCCGTTGATATTGACTTCTTTGTAGGGCCTCATGGAATAAATGAACAGAAAATCCGTTTGCTCCGTTAATACCTGAGAGTCATAGCCATCAAAATCCCACTGCTGCTTGAGCACATCCATATTATTAACACGTTGCAGCCCCAATTCGAGTCCTTCACCTTCCATTTTTCCGAATTTCAAATCACCGTATGCGGAATTTGTCGGTATATCGTTATTCCCCTTTCGCAGCGGGTTATTACTATTATCATGCAGGATATTAATTACATTATTGTAATATCCGCTGTAGGTGCCTGGCTTGGCCGCCATCCTGGTATCCCAACCAATCAGGAATCCTTCCACATGAGGATTTACATAATATCTGTGGATAACACCCAGAGAAGGTCTGGACGCCAATCCTGTCCCATACGGATCATCCAGATCACCTAATAAAACAAGATTAACAAACGCAAATGTGCCGGAATAAATGGTGTTGAGCAGGCTGCCATTTGCCCATGACACAAAATCAACATTCTTGTTCCGTGTGGTGTCACCATTCAAAAGACGCCCGATAGAAAATGCGGTTTGATTACCATAGGCCTCATTATTATAGATATTTTCCATATGGTTGTTCTCACGGCCGTAAGCGCCATCGATTAATCCCGGCCAAACAGAAAAAGCCGCCCTGGAAGCACCACTGACGATATTGTCCATCACGAGAAGATCCTGGCTTTGCACCCAGAAACCCTCACCGCGGAAACCGAAGTCATCGACCCCTCGCCCGGTTTTTATATTGCCGGCACTTTTGGGTATACCCCGGTTGTGAGACTTGATAGCCAGATTGGCGAGGAATGCTCCTTTTTCATCACCACGTTCGGAAACAAAACAGGCTCCGCGGATGTTATATGCCACGTTATGGGACATCATGACATTACCACCATGATTAACATATCCCCAGCCGGGGCCATT
>JBDLJO010000431.1:0-1466 GCA_039714275.1 Chloroflexota bacterium
GTTTTCAATTCACCCACAGATGTTTCATTCCAGGCTTGATCTTGAATTTGCAGCCTGCTTAATGTATCTTCGAGAAAGATATCCTGAACAGCCAGCGTGTTCAGCTGTTCCATCTGCCAGTTTTTATAATCGTCAATATTACGGAATTCGTCTTGCGCAGCTTCTGCGACATAACGATCACGCAAAGAACGGTAAGGGTTGATTCCTACATAAAGGTCAATATCAGCCCGATAAACAGGCGGCCATAGAAATCCAGCCCCCCACCCGATTAATGATCCGACAGCAAAACAAACCACAATCAGATACCACTTCTGACTAAGATCGAGGATAAAATCCCGTAAATACCATTCTTTGGTCATAATCTAAGCTCTTTTAAAAATCACCAACAAGTAAGAATGCGATGATTTTACTCCAGTTTTTTAGATTGCAGAAGATGTTGGTAAACCTGGACCGTCCGCTGATTAATCTTCTTTTTCGTAAATCTATCGAGCACCATTTGTCGACCGGCAGCACCCATTTTCCCTCTTAATTGGGCGTCCTGGCTCAAACGGGTTACAGCTTGCACTAAGGCTGGTACGTCATGAGGGGGGATGAGTATACCGTTGATCTCGTGGTGTACAATGGATCTACAACCCGGAGAATCTGTAGCAATTAATGGGAGTCCACAAGCTGCCGCTTCGATGAGAACAGTCGGTACACCTTCCCCATAAAGCGATGGCAAAACAACCATATGCGCTTGTTGGTAAACTTTTTCCATTTCACCCTGCCAGCCCCACCACTCGATAATACCTTCTTGATGCCAAGATTGCAGAACTTCCTGGTCCACAGCATCTGGGTTGGTAGGATTGGGCATCCCCACCAGCACCATGCGGATTAGATGGTTGGCATGCAGTATACGTGCCGCTTCCACAAAAATACCAATTCCTTTATCCCAAAGGATGCGAGCGGCCATTAAAACCAAAAGGGGAGGTTGTGGTTCCGGTGAGGGCGAAAAACGCTCTGGGTCAACACCGACACTTTTAATTAATTGGGTGCGCTCCAGGTCAATAAATCCAGCATCCAGATAAAACTGCCGGTCATTTTGGTTTTCAAAAATCACTGCACTTGTGCGTTTATACAGTGCGAATCGATAAAAGGGGTAAATTAGCTTTCGCAATATACGCGCTTTTAGCGCCGTGCCGGCCAAGACAAACCCGCGCCCAGCAATGGAGTTAATGATGTTGAAAATACCCACCCTAGATGCCGCCCATGATCCATAGAGTACAGCCTTAATAGTGTGATGATGAACCAAATCAGGGCTTTCAAGGCGGTAAATGCAAATAAGATCGAGAAGTGATCGCAGTTCTCGCCAGGGATTGATTCCGTGCTGGTCAAGCCGCCACGGAATCCAACGGAAACCTGCACCCTGCATCAGTTTGACATACTCTCCGGGAGGAGAAACTAAAACAACATCAAAACCTTCATCC
>JBDLJO010000432.1:0-1462 GCA_039714275.1 Chloroflexota bacterium
GCCGCTAAAGCGCCTTGAAATGCGCCTGTAGAGATGATCATAGCCACCAACAGGGCTATATAGACAATCTTTTGTTTTTTCATCGTTTACTCCTTCTCAATATAACATCCAGGCATTTTACCCAGATGCGCTATCTGGCATTATACCAATAAAACACGAGGTATGGTCTTTTTGCAGTAAGTCTTAATTTTTGGGGGAAATCACGCTTAATGCGTGTTTGGACGCCAGACCGGGTCAAAATCTGCGCCCAAATCAAAGGTCAGCTGGGTAAGTTGATCCCCATTGAGCTGCATAATGTAGATATCATGCTGATCGCCATCCGGCCAGCTTTCCAAAACTAACCAGGATGCATCAGGTGAGTAATGAGCATCCCGCATAGGCACCAATTCAGTCTGCCCATAAACGCGATATTCTTTCACTGCGCCTTCCGGGAAATAAGCCGCCATCAACTGCGGGATGCCGCCGGCAAGGCTTTGCGTAAATAGGATTTCTTTGCCATCGTTGGACCAAACCGGATATGTGTTGATCATATCCTGGCTGATCGATAAACGCTCCTGCTCACCCCCATCCTTATCCATCGTCCAAATTTGGTGCTGCCCAAAGCGTTGGGAGATAAATAATATTTGTGAACCCCCCGGGGACCAGCTCGGGTAAATATCTACATTAACGCCCGTAGAAAGACGCTCGATTTCCTTGGTCTCTAATTCCATCAGATATATTTGTGGGAGGTTGTTGGTCCTTAGTGACACAAAAGCAATCGACTTGCCGTCCGGGGACCAGGCCGGGTAATAATCTCCTCCCCTCGAAGTAAACAGGTTGACCTGATTGCTGCCGTCGGCGTCGATCATGACTAAGCTGGAATCACGATAAATTTCCAGGTTCTTCTCGCAGGGGGAGGTAAAAATCAGTTGGGCACCGTCTGGGGACCAGTCGGGTTGGCAGGCGCCGCGCTGGATGTCGGTAAGCTGATGCAAATTGGAGCCGTCGGAGTTCATGAGCCAGATTTGCGGTGTACCGGAGCGGTCCGAGGCAAAGGCGATCTGGCCGACGCCGCCACCCACGGGGGTAGATGTCGGGGTTGGGGACAATGTCCGGGTAGGGGTCGGGGTGATGGTCGGGGAGGGCGTGAGGGTTTGCGTGGGGACAATTGTGGGGGTCAGCGAGGGGGCGATGGTTGCCGTCTTCGTGGGGGTGGGCTCAATCGTTGGGGTGGACACCAGACCCGCGGGCAGGGTTAACTGCGGGTATACACCGGAGACATATGCACCGGTTGAATCGACCATTTTTTGATAGAGCGTGCGATTGGAAAAGAAGAGCACGCCGACACTGATCACAAAAACTGCCAATCCGGCAGCAAGGTAATTTAAACAGCCCCACTTCCTCTTAGGTTCGGGTTTTTCAATGGGGGTGAGATCTTCTTCACTCAGGTTATTGGTCTGAGAGAAAGCGCCCGTGCCGTTGG
>JBDLJO010000433.1:0-1462 GCA_039714275.1 Chloroflexota bacterium
ATGTCCCAAAGAATATCCTATGTACATCTTGGTATGTTCCGGGGACCGTAATCGGGACGTCCCAAGAACGTATTTGGTTATCATTTACACCTTCCCTGGTACGTATTTAAAGGTATGTGACTGGGATGGAGGGGGACGGGTTGACTGCGAGGTGAGCAACCGAACCGGGTGTGGAAGGGGGGGGGGGCGAGCTATCCAATCCCCGCCTCCCCAGAAGCCAGCGCTTAGACGGCCCACTGGGGAGAGAAGGAATTTTGTTGCAGCAAACACATAGATAGGCCCAATGTCATCCTATACTCTGGAAATGGGGGGTGGGCTTCCAATAACCCCCTTCCCCATTGGATCTACTACTGATATGTAACAGAAGACGTACCGGGATGTACTAGAAACGTACAATTCTTAGCTGGGCATTATGTTCTGCCCCCGCCCCAGGTCATCACATTGTTCCTTGTAGATGTGCATATTCATTAACTTTATCTATGCACAACTTCACCTTATTAATATTAATTATAAACCGGGCTATGTACCGTATTCGTTCTAATAGACGCTCATGCCCTAATAGTCGCGCACCCCCATTTTTTTGCGACTGCCATTTAGCCTACGTCGGGCTACGAGGTGGACTAGTAGAAGGCGGTCATCAGTAGAAGTCGGTCAGTGTGATGTAAAAACTGTTTTTGCATACGTTTTGGTTTGAAAGTTGTCAGTTTAGCGAGTCGCGTGAGTGATTAATTTTTTCGAACTGACAGTGACAGCACACTTTGATTTGCTTTCACTTTCGAAAAATGCAAACCGCCATCTTTGCATCTTTATTCAACTCTAGATGGCGCTGCTACATTACTCCGACAGGTGTCATGCATGATGACCACACAAAATCCACAGCCTTTTATGCCGCGTTCGCGTGTGCATGGAAACTCGTAAATAACAAGTTCCGACTTGAAAATAACGACCCAAACGCTGAACAACTCGTATTTACAACTCATTAACTCGGAGAAAAAAGGCGACCGAGTTAGTGACCTTCACTTGACAACTCGTATTTACCAGTTTACAAGTTGAAAATTACAACTTCCGAGCACACGTGAATGCACCATTAGGACCCTAATAAACGCGCATCCCTGGGCCGATGCCTCCGCGCAGTGCGCGTCTATTAGAACGAATACGGTATGTGGGAATAAATGCCATATACCCCCTGTGAGCATGACCCCCAGAGACATTAAACACAGGATGGTGGGGAACTATAATGGTCATCACTTGGAGGCAGCTATCGGTTAACAATCATATTCTAGTTATTTGGGTAACCCTTACAATGTTTAAACTAAGTACTGTAATTGGCTGGAAGTTATTTCTCGCCCCCGAAAGCAATGCCCATTTTGATTTTGCAAAGCGCAGAAACAAGACTTTTTGAGAGGCACTCAAACAAATGCCAGGGTCAGAAATATATTAAATAAGTGGCTCTAATAACTCC
>JBDLJO010000434.1:0-1461 GCA_039714275.1 Chloroflexota bacterium
CCTCCTTTGGATGAAGGTTTTCGTCCAGCTGTATTGGCAAATAGAAACTTCCGAATTGATGTAGAGTCGGTTGGTGAGAGACTGGTTATTGGTCTGGAAAGAAGCAGTGATGATTTTTCCCGATTTGAAACGATGGTTTTCCCTGAGAATCATCCAAATGCTGATGCGAATTTTCAATTTGTCGAGCGCCTGGTCAAATTTTTACTCTGGCAGCGTGGAGGTTTCAAAATATATATAGGTGGACAGCACAGCATTGGCGAACATATCCGCAAATGTTATTCAGCCGACGGTCCTCAACAATTTGATTATCACTTTATGGGTGAGAAGGTGTACGGACGGCCATTTGAAATTATTTCCTGTGATGTGGATGAAGTACCTGCTTCACGCGAGACCGGGAAGCTGCTTGGCCGCAATTTAGATGGTTCCCGAATTGGTTTTGACCTGGGCGCTTCGGACCGAAAAGTGAGTGCCGTTGTGGACGGGGAAGTGATCTATAGTGAAGAGGTAGTTTGGGAGCCTAGAAAGCATGATGACCCGGATTATCACTATCAGGAGATTCTAAAAGCCCTGAAAACGGCAGCAAGTAAAATGTCCAGAGTGGATGCGATAGGGGGCAGCTCAGCTGGAATCTATATTGATAACCGCCCGATGGTAGCATCGTTGTTTCGAAATATCCCACAGGAGCGTCTTGGCCAAGTCAAAAACATGTTCCAACGCATTCGTGAAGAAATGAATGTGCCGTTGGAAATAATCAATGATGGCGATGTGACTGCGTTGGCTGGTTCAATGTCCCTTGAAGATAACGGCATTTTAGGAATTGCGATGGGATCCAGCGAGGCAGCAGGTTATGTTGATATGAACGGCCGGATCATGGGCTGGCTCAATGAGCTGGCATTTGCACCGATTGATTACAGTCCGAACGCACCTGTAGAAGAATGGTCTGGTGATGTTGGCTGTGGCGCAATGTATTTTTCACAACAATGTGTATTCCGCTTAGCACCCAAAGCTGGGATTGAGATCCCAACAGATTTAACCGATGCTGGACGGTTGAAGTTTGTTCAAGAAAAACTGGAAGCAGGGCATGAAGGTGCTGTGAGGATCTGGCAAAGTATGGGCGTTTATTTAGGTTATGCCTTAGCCCATTATGCGGAATTTTACGATATCAAACATGTTTTGATCTTAGGGCGTTGCACATCTGGACGTGGTGGAGATTTGATTCTGGAAGAGGCAAAAAACGTTCTAAAAACAGATTTTCCTGAATTGGATGAACAAATAAATATCCAACTTCCTGATGAAAAGAGCCGACGTGTCGGCCAGTCGATTGCCGCGGCTAGTTTGCCTGTTTTATAAGGCAGGAGAAATAAATGAAGTTTCACCTTGATACTGCTGAAGTTTCGGAACACGGAATACGGAGCAGCCCATGACAATGATTCCACAAGAAATCCCTCCAGAACAGATTAC
>JBDLJO010000435.1:0-1458 GCA_039714275.1 Chloroflexota bacterium
GATGATGCTGTCGATCCACCCAAAGCAAAGTGCTTCTTCTACGGATGCCCCATATTCAACCGAAGATTTCCCGGTTTCTTTTTTATAATACACCAACCAAACTTCAGTCTCTGCTTGATGGTTTACTGACAGCCATTTTCTCCAGGCTTTTCTATGCTTCGAGAATACTTTTTTCATAGCTCAGTACCCAAACAATAGTAAATTCCGCGCCATTCCTCACTGACAAAGCAAAATAGAGCCTTTTCCGCACCATTACCATAGGCCCCTTGGTTATCGCGAGATCGCCCAGCGGCCAGCGTAATCTTCACCCGGTTATCAAAAAACCGATCACGCTGGTCACATATCCGATAAGTCCAACTACGAGGCTTACCGATGCAGCATGGTAGCGCCTGGTGCGAAGGTTCCTCTGATCGATCAACTTAATCAAGGATTGATCAATATCGCTTGACCTCAATCTGGTACACCAACTCAATCGCAGTGGCCCTGCCATGAGTATAAGCGCTGACAGCAGCACGAATCCTAATCCAATGGCAATAGAGATGCGCGCTGTTACGCTTGACTTTGCTATCTGCGGTCCCGAGAAGCCTGTGATGGTCAAAGTGATTGTGATCAGACTCAACAGCATTTGGGCGCGGTTCTGCAGCACATTGAAAGAGTCAGTTAATACTGAATACAGCTTATCAATCTGATTTTCTCCATAGATGACTTTGAGTTGATTGAGCTCTTCAGTTGGTGAAAGTTTATCTGTTTTCGAAAATAGCATATTTCCCTTCTTTGTGATTCTTTGATTGATTGATAATCTGTCTCAGCAATCCCCTACCATATCCTGGGCAGCAGCTTGTAGGTCACCTTCTTGCTGTATTCATGATATCCATCCAGGCTGTCAGCCAACATTTGATCTTCCCGATAAGTGCGGTACACAAACAATCCAATTATGATCACACTTGGTATCATCCCCCACCAGGAATTCAATATCAGGGGGATGCCAAGAAAACTTATCATGATTCCCAGATACATCGGATGCCTGATAAGTCCGTACAAGCCATCTTCAATCACTACCTGCCCGCGATCATCTTGAATCAGTGCCCAGCTTGAGAGGTAGGCATTGGTCATCATCACATGCCAGACGATCACCCCCGCCGTGATCATCAGCATCCAGCCGATCATTTGGACACCCAGTGGGACCGCAGACCACCCAAATCTACCCCCATCCAGAGCGCATAAGATCAGCAGCAGCACCAGGATCACGGTATAAATGCCCATCACCACCCGATCCCAGGCTTCAGCCCTATCAGATGGAAGGTTGCGTTCTCGCACCAATTCGGGGTCCACTTTGGATAGACGCCACACCAAGATACCTGAATAAAGGATGAAAAAGAGCAGAAATAACCAGCCTTGCCACCAGGTCACCCGCCCGGCGACTCCAAACCATATTAGAGCAAATACAACCAGCCCTAA
>JBDLJO010000436.1:0-1456 GCA_039714275.1 Chloroflexota bacterium
GTCTTTTGTGTCAAATTCAAAGAACTTGACGCCCGAATAAGGTAATGATATGATGCGCCCCGCAGAGGTAAAATAATGCCTAAAAAACTTGAGGGTGAACCCCTTTCATTAGATATAGAATCCCTACTTCCTCCTGAAATTCCCAATCAAGAAAAGATTGAAGAAGAACACGATAAGACAACGAATGCTTTTGAGCGTTTCTGGGAGCAAGTTGCGCAAGCCCATTTGATGGAAACTGCCATTAAAGTAGGCTCTTTTGTGTTATTTTTGGTTTTAACGATCGGTGTGGTTTGGATCATGCGCTCGTTTTATATAAAAGCCGATTTTAACAATCAAGAGCAAGTTGCTGGGGGTGTTTTAGCAGCACCACTCCCTACAGCAACACCGATAAGCGAGATTTCTGGATTGCCGGCACTGTTTTCACCATCCAGCAACCAAAACCAGGGGGTCGCTCGCATTACCAGCCTGCATACCAGCATGCCAACCCGACCGCGCGCCAAGGTGATATCCTATACCGTTGAATTAGGCGATTCGGTGTTTGGGATTGCCGATCAATTTGGGATTAAGCCCGAGACCGTCTTATGGGCGAATGCTGGCACGCTGCAAGACAACCCTCACCGCCTGCAGGCTGACCAAGAATTGAATATTATGCCAGTGGATGGCACCTATCACGAATGGAGTGCTGGGGAAAATATTAATAAAGTTGCCGAATACTATGGGGTTGAAGTATCAGCTATTATTGAATACCCGGGAAATAATTTTGATATTTCTGAATTTGACATCGATAGCCCAGCCATCGAGGCAGGTACAATGTTGATCGTGCCAAACGGGCAGCGGGAAATGGTTGACTACGGTCCGCCGCGTATCCCTCGCGATAACCCGGCAATCGCCCGAACCTATGGCCCCGGACACTGTGGTACGCTGATGACAGGTGCGGTTGGGGACGGCGTATTTATATGGCCTGCACCATCCCATTATCTATCAGGTTATGATTACAACCCGGCTGCAAACCACGCGGCAATTGACATCGCCGGGGATACAGGGGATCCCCTCTGGGCAGTTGATGATGGTGTGGTGGTCTATGCAGGATGGAGCTATCTTGGCTACGGCAATTTGGTGGTCCTGGATCACGGCAATGGTTGGCAATCGCTCTACGCCCATATGGACCAGATCTATGTCAGCTGTGGCACGAGTTTATTCCAGGGAGCAACAATTGGCACCTTAGGAAACACAGGTGCTTCGTCCGGCTCACACTTACATTTTGCGTTAATTTACGGTACGGCGAAAGTCAACCCCTGGAATTTCTTGCCGTAAAAATTACCTGATGCTTGCCAGATAAATTCAGCGTGGTATAATTTTGCTCGCCCATTAAAAAGGCACGGGCGGTTAGCTCAGCTGGTTAGAGCGTTGCGTTGACATCGCAAAGGCCGTTGGTTCGAGTCCAATACCGCCCACA
>JBDLJO010000437.1:0-1451 GCA_039714275.1 Chloroflexota bacterium
AAAATCCGGGTTGGAGAATCTGCCGGCAGCTACAAACATGCGTTCACCCATTTTCGTGTTACCCTGCACGCCTTCCACTGCTCACTTCCCCAAGGAAAACTGCAGCGCAAGGTCCATAATGATTTACGCTGGGTAATACCAGCTGAGTTGAACAATTATCCGATGGGAAAAATCGACCGTATGATCTCCCAAAACCTGCTGGAAAAGAAAATGAATCACAATGAAAAATAAACCCCTGATTATCGACGCTCATCAAGACCTGGCCTGGAATATGCTCTCTTTCGGGCGCGATTACACCCGGTCTGCGGAGGAAACGCGACTCCTTGAGCGCGGTACCAAAATACCGGCATATAACGGTGATACCCTCCTAGGGTGGAATAATTATCAAGATGGGCGCGTGGCGATCATCTTTGCGACCTTGTTCGCCTCACCGCTGCGATATCAAGAAGGGGACTGGGATACGCAATGCTATGCCAATGCCAATGAAGCACACAAAATCTATATGGCACAAGTCGATGCCTATCAGCGGCTGTTAGAAGAGCGACCCGATCGATTTTGTACCCTGCGCAGCCAAGCTGACGTACAATCGCACCTGCAGATCTGGGAGGATGAAGAATCAACACCGCCGGTGGGTTTGGTGACGTTGATGGAAGGCGCCGAAGGGGTGCGAAGCCCATCAGAATTAGAAGTTTGGTGGCAGCGCGGGGTGCGGATAATTGGACCCGCCTGGACAGGCACCCGTTTCTGCGGCGGCACCAGTGAACCTGGCCCATTGACCAAGGAAGGCTATGCGCTGCTCGAGGGAATGGGCGAATTAGGATTTATGCTTGATATCAGCCACATGGATGAAAAAGCTGCTCTGCAAGCCTTAGATTTCTATGGAGGTCCGATCCTTGCGTCCCATGCCAACTGCGCTGCGCTGTTGAAAGGTGCAGATACCAATCGCCATCTCTCAGATCGAGTGATTCAAGGCATGTTGGAGCGCGATGCCGTAATTGGTGTAATTCCAATCAACAAGTTTCTGCTGCCCGGCTGGACCATAAAGGATGAGCGCAACCTTGTTCCGCTCGAACGGGTTGTCGCCCATATCGATCACATCTGCCAAACAGCAGGTGATGCCAATCATGTTGGTATTGGCAGTGATTTTGACGGTGGTTTTGGAGTGCAGCAGGTGCCGATGGAAATTGATACTGTCGCCGACTTGCAAAAACTGGTGGCTCTTTTAGATGAAAAAGGCTACAATACAGATGATATTGTTGCTATTCTTGGACAGAACTGGCACCGATTTCTGATAGAAAATTTACCCCCAGGATGATAATGCTCAAGAAACATTTAGGAAAAAAAGAAAGAAGTCCTATCGCCGGACTACCGATCGTATTCATAGGGGTAATTACTTTCTTGTTGGGAGCGCAGCCCCAGTTATTTGGATTAGATCGCAGCCCGGTAGTTGG
>JBDLJO010000438.1:0-1430 GCA_039714275.1 Chloroflexota bacterium
CCCCAGATTCTCAAACGCTATGTCAGCTTTATGAGCAACCCCGATGAAGAAACCAGCATCGAGCAGTTTGGCACCGATAATAAATATTTTGGCATCTGCACATTATTAGCTACTTTACCCGGTCTTCCCATGTTTGGGCACGGACAGGTAGAGGGCTACCGTGAAAAATACGGCATGGAATACCAGCGTGCCAAGTGGGAGGAATACCCCGACCGTCACCTGGTCACCAGGCACGAACGGGAAATCTTCCCCCTGCTGCACCGCCGCAGCATTTTCGCGGATGTTGAACATTTCCGCTTATATGATTTCTACAGCCTGGACGATCAGGGGTCGAAAGTAGACGAAAATGTATTCGCGTTTTCGAACTGCTGGTGCGATCGCGGTCATCCAGCGACGGTAGAAATGGGTCAGGCGTTGGTGGTCTATCACAACCGCTGGGGAGATACGCGCGGCTGGATAAAAACATCCGCCACCTTCAAAGATAAAGAGGCTGACCAGCTAGTTCAAACCTCCTTGGGCGCTGGATTGGGGTTGGATAATGACCAGCATACCTTCACCCTCTTCCAGGATCATATCATCGGGCTGGAGTATATCCGGAGCAATCGTGAGATTTATGAGCGGGGTCTCTATTTTGAATTATTCGCCTACCAGTACCATGTTTTCCTGAATTTCCGCCAGGTCAAAGATAATGTTGGCGGGCAGTATGCACAATTGGCCGCCCAGCTCGATGGTCGCGGGGTACCCAGCATGGAAGAGGCCATGCGCGAGATTTTGCTCCAACCGCTGCACTATCCCTTCCAGGAACTGGTCAATTCGGAGATGTTCCAGCATTTATTAGAAAATCGCGCCCGTATCAAAAAACGGCCCTCAAAGAATTTAAAGCCGCTTTATGATGAAGTGACCCAGAAGATGGTGCGCCTGCTTGAGGAAATTGCACAGATCACTGCCGCAGAGGCAGATAATGTCCGCCTGGTGGTGGAAACCGTTGATAAACTGGCCGTCAGTTTAAGTTTACCCTTCCAGGAAAAGGGAAAAAGGGATGCCTTTGAAAGCTGGCTGGTCGCATTCGATCAGGATATCTTCTTTTGGGGGACCATCTACAGCTGGCTGTTCACCCATCAACTGGGTGCTGCTGTCGATCACGACGATGAAGATGATATCCCCACCCGCAGCAGCCGATATATGGATGATTGGCTGCTGGGTAAAATCATCAGCGGTACTTTAAGGGGTCTAGAGTTGGAAAACGATCAGGCTGAAGACGGTGCCCGGCTGGTAAAGGCGCTGGTTAAATATCAGGATTGGTACCTGGAGAAACCGACGCCTGATGAAGTGCTGTCCATCTGGTTCGGCGATCAGAATATTCGGAATTTCCTGCGGGTAAACCGCCATCAAGATATTTTGTGGTTCCATAGAGAATCGTTTGATGCCCT
>JBDLJO010000439.1:0-1426 GCA_039714275.1 Chloroflexota bacterium
GAGTCATCAGGTAGGTCTTTTATCCAGGATTTTAAATCACCAATTGTGAAAATGCGGCGGTCTTCATTCATCTTTTTGTCCTCTGTTTGAATGCTAACGCAAAGCTAAGACGCGCGCCTAGCCGAGGTTGATAAGTTCGGGTTGTGATGAGATGGCCGAAGCCGATAAAACTAGCGTGCTCGCGCGTCGTGCTTGAGCGAATTGTTAGCGCATTTTTTATAATTCGAGCAACTTTGATCCGTGTAATACTCTGAGGATATATACGGAATTATAGTCTATTTTGTATATGGCTCGATATTTTTTGTGGATTAGATGTCGGTAACTAGTGCCAAAAAACATATTTTCTGGGATGAGAGGACAACGTTCTGGCGATGTGTCCAGACTGTATATTTTCTCCTCCAGTTCTAATATGAATTTTTTGGCATTATTTATATTGTCGGAGGCAATGTAGAAAAAAATATGCTCGAGGTCGTTTTGGGCATTACGGGTGAGGTGGATTTTAAATTTCTTTGGCACGTTTGAACTCCTTAAAGAAATCTTTTGCCTCGGTGTAGCGACCTTCTTTAACGTCCTCCTCGGCTGGGGCTAGCAGCTTAAGTAAATTAAAGGCATTCGTAATTTTTTCGTATTCCTTTGCGTCAACAAGCACAGCTTCTGCTTTGCCGTTGACGGTTAATACAACAGGGCGTTTTGTTTTGTGGATTTGCTCAAGAACTGCGTTAGTGTTTCGTTTAAGGTCAGTGATGGACCGAATGTCTTCAGTTATGCTAATGGCCATGGGGGAACCTCCTTTTTTGCCTTTTATTTAATGCTTTATTGTATGCGAATATAGTGCAGGCATCAAGAGGTTATTTGTGCGCTAACGCAAAGCTAAGACGCGCGCCTAGCCGAGGTTAAAGTAAGCTCGGGTTGTAATGAGGTGTGGCCGAAGCCGATTTAGCCAAAAGCGCCTTTGCGCGTCGTGCTTGAGCGCATTGTTATACCGATATTCTTCAACGACTCGGTGCTAAAACTTAACAAAGTTTAGGTGCAATTCCAATATTTAACTTTGCGAAACAATTAGGGCTTTATATTGGTTTTAAATGCAGTTAAAAGCCCAAGGTACTTATGAAGGGTACGTTGTTTTGTGCCTGGGAGTAGGGTGGCCTGGAAAGATGTAATGCCTTTTGCTCCCTAGCAACCACAAGCAACAAATTGTCAATGATGCCTGGTGAACTTTCGTTTTTTTGCTTTTTGGTGTTGGAGGTATAACGCAAAGCTAAGACGCGCGCCTAGCCGAGGTTGAGTAAGTTCGAGTTGTAATTAAGATGGCCGAAGCCGTTAAAAATGGGTCACGGTAGAGATACCAGTCACCCGGCACCCCCCGCACAGATCCCGGCGTGCGGAATTACCGCACCGGGCTCCTCGGTTGAGCTCGCTTCGCAAT
>JBDLJO010000440.1:0-1424 GCA_039714275.1 Chloroflexota bacterium
TATGGTTTGTTGGGGATTATGCATCCTACAGCCCAACATTGACGGAGATTACCCAAAGGACTGCTGATGTCTTCCAACAAATCGGGTTGGATTTTGGGATCATGTACAAAGGCGAGAATCATGCCGGCAATGACGTGCGCCGCGTTGGCGAAGAAGGTCTCTTCGAGATGCTGGTTGAGAAGAATATCAAAGCAATGAAGCGCTGTAATTATCAAACTATCGTGACAACCGATCCTCATACGTATAACACGCTAAAGAACGAATACCCGACCAACGGGGATCAACCTGTTCTACACTACAGCGAGCTGCTTGATTTGCTAATTTCATCTGGTGCGCTCAAATTTAATAAGCAATTAGGCTATAAAGTCACATATCACGATCCCTGTTATTTGGGACGCTATAACGATATTTATGAGGCTCCCCGGCGGGTGATCGAAGCGACTGGCTGCGAAATCATCGAGATGCCGCGCAACAAAGATTGTGCACTATGCTGTGGAGCAGGTGGAGGTCGCATTTGGATGAGTGAGGGTGAGGTCGAAGAACGACCCAGCGAATCCCGCATACATGAGGCCATTGAACTGGATGGCGTGACCGAATTTATCGTCGCCTGCCCTAAAGATATCACCATGTATTCAGATGCTGTCAAAACAACCGGACAAGAGGACAAGATTGTAATCAAGGATTTAATTGATCTCGTATTTGAAGCTTTATAAAGCCTTTTGAGACGATTATCTCACCAATAGATCTATGAGCCAAACCGCATCTAACACCACCAAAATATCCCACGATGCACCGAGAATCAAACTTCCTTTCTTGGGTAATATCAGAATCCCAATCGCCACGAAGTTAATTCTCAGTTTTTTACTGATTTTTATCATCAGCAGCATCGGCTTTATGATGTTTGGCGTGCGATTGGTCAACGATTTGGTACTGACCGAGGCCCAAGAAAAAGTGCGCAATGATCTGAATGCGGCGCGAGAAATCTACCTCAGTAATTTAACCCATATTGATGATATTGTCCGCTTTACCGCTAACCGCTACTTTCTCAGAGAGGCCTTCCTGAACCAAGATTTTGATCTGGCCTTTGCCGAATTAGCCAGGATAAAAGAGGAAGAAAACCTGGATGTGCTGGCAATCACGGATCGCTATGGTTATGTACTGGTGCGGACCTGCAACCCTGATTTTATTGGCGATAATCAGGGGCATGACGAAATCATCCACCGAGCTTTGTACAGTAAAAAATCTGCCGCATCCACCGTGATTGTAAATGGCGTTGATCTCAGAAAAGATACACCCGAACTTGGAGAGCAAGCACATATCGAACTCATTGATACACCGCTAGCCCGACCTAGAGATGAAATTGAGCTAACTAACGGCATGATGTTAAAAGCCGCTGCACCTATTTTCGATCAAAACAACAATCT
>JBDLJO010000441.1:0-1422 GCA_039714275.1 Chloroflexota bacterium
TATCCCCTGGTGCCAGAACAAAAAAAGATCGTATCCAGCCTGGTGAACTGCCGTACTGCTTACCTTGGTGGTCATGTTGAACGCTGCGACACTTGTGGTACCAAACGGGTCACTTATAATTCATGCCGCAACCGGCATTGCCCCAAATGCCAGCAGATACCCCGGGAACGATGGACCGAGGCCCGTAAACGTGAGCTGCTCCCAACCAACTACTTTCATGTAATCTTTACCCTGCCACACGAGTTGAACACCATCGTTCTGAACAACAAGTCCATCATGTTCTCGTTATTGTTCAAGGCGGTATCGCGAACACTTCTGACATTTGGTAAAAACGAGTTGGGAGGCAAACTCGGCTTCATCAGTGTTTTACATACATGGGACCAGAAGCTCAATGCCCATTTTCATCTGCATTGCCTTATCGTCGGCGGTGCCATATCGAAAAACGGCGAACGCTTCCTCCCGTGCAAGAAAAACTATCTCTTCAACCAAGAGGCACTGTCACTGGTTTTTCGTGGCAAATACATTGACCTTCTGACACGTGCGGTTAAACGCGGCGAAATCAGCTTCGGTAGTGGATTTGAGTCATTTAAAAACAAACTCTACACCCACAAGTGGGTTGTCAGCGTAAGAAAACCGATAAAACGACCCTATCATGTGCTCGAGTACATTGCCCGCTACACCCATCGGGTTGCCATCGCCAATAGCCGAATCAAATCCCTTGATCGAGGCAAGGTGACCTTCAACACAAAGGATCGCAAGAAAGATAAAATTGTACCCATCACCGTCACCGCTGTTGAGTTTATCCGGCGATTTTTACTCCATTCATTGCCCAGCGGATTTGTTCGTATCCGCCATTACGGCTTTCTGGCCAACCGCAACAGGAACGCTAATCTGGAACAGATCCGGCGATTATTGAAAATGCCCTCTCTACCGGCTAAGGATATCACCCCTATTAAAGAGATGATGTTGAAACTCACCCAGGTCGACATCACTAAATGCCCCTGTTGCAAAACAGGAACCATGCAGCTTGTTGCCGAAATACCTTTGTATAGTGGTAAACGACCGCGAATACGACCGCCCAATATTCGAGTCTGTTCCACTTAGACAATTTAAATTCTATTATTGATTGGTGATTATGAAAACATAAGGTGAAGTGCGTGCTGAAATCGTATAGGAATGCTGTCAAATTAAAGGAGCATCACTTTGGGACGTCAGTTGACCGACCATGCTTAATGATATGCCATAATAGGCTTTGAAAAGTTCTTGATTTTTTGTCAGCTCAGGTCTTTAGGAAAAATGAAAAAGCTATACAATACCCATATAAGAAAAAAGGAATTCTACCATCTTAGCCGCGAAGCGGCTGACCACTTTGTCGTTTTATCCATCATCTCCCTCTAATAAATATCTCCCTTTAAAAATCGA
>JBDLJO010000442.1:0-1420 GCA_039714275.1 Chloroflexota bacterium
CAATTAAGTCAAATTAAGTATCTTTATGATACAAGAATTCAAAAGGTAATGCAAGGTTTAAATTGCTAATGATAAAAAATATTTTCCTGGGTGCCGGATTACCTTCCTAATTGTTAAAGAATATTTTGGTGCAACGTGGTGCAACCGCAAACATATTCCATGGAAATTATGGATGCAGTGGACAGCTGCTGAGGTGACCCCCGAAAACTGTACCACTCCGGAATAGACAAAAATCAGTACAATGTCAACAGGAGGCAGTTTTCATGAGGCGGAAACAATTCAAAGAAGATCAGATCGTGCGGATCCTGGAAGAGTTCGAAAAAGGGAAAAGTGTCGAAGAACTTTGCCGGGAATACAATGTCGCCCGATCAACGATCTACATGTGGCGGAAAAAGTATGGTGGGATTGATAAACCGATGCTCAAGAAACTCAAAGAGCTGAAAAAAGAGAATGCCCGACTGAAAAAGATCGTTGCCCAGCAAGCCCTTGATCTGGATAGTATGAAGGATTTGCTGGGAAAAGACTGGTGAGTCCTCAAGCCAGGCGGAACGCAGTCAATCATCTGATAGCTAAACGAGACTACTCACAAAGGCGTGCCTGTCAGCTGGTGGGGATCAGTCGGTCCAGCGTCAGATATCAACCTGTCCCAAAACCTGAGGAAATATCACTCCGACAGCAGGTGCGCCAACTGGCCTATCAGCACCCTGGATATGGTTATCGACGGATCGCAGTTATCCTGCGGCGTGGGGGCTCATCAGTCAATCACAAACGAGTACAGCGAATCTGGCAGGCAGAAGGGTTGCAGTTGCCTCGCAGGAAGCCCCGCAAGCGACGCTGTGGTCCCAGAGGAGAAGTGGTCCACAAAGCGCAATACCGCAACCATGTCTGGAGCTATGATTTCCTGGAAGAGCATACGGTGAGAGGAAAACGACTGCGCATCCTGGCCGTGATCGACGAGTTCACCCGAGAATGCCTGGCTCTGCTGGTGGATCGCTCGATCACTTCCAGCGAGGTGGTTGATCTTCTGGATTGGTTGTTTTTGATCTATGGAAAGCCTGAATTCCTGCGCAGCGACAATGGCCCAGAGCTGGTCGCCCACAAGGTGCAGGATTGGTTGGCAGAGCAAGGATGCCAGACAATCTACATCTCCCCTGGCAGTCCTTGGGAGAATGCTTATATCGAAAGTTTCATTGGCAAGTTCAGAAAGGAATGTGTGGATCGATATTTGTTCTACACGATGAAAGAGGCGAGGAGCATCATCGAGGACTGGCAGAATGAGTATAACCAATATCGTCCTCACAGTGCGTTAGGGTATCTTCCCCCATCTGCATTCGCCGCACAACAACAATTGCCCTTGCCAGATCAGCAGGAAACCATTACAGTCTAATTATGGGTGGTACAGAAAACGGGGTGCAGGTCA
>JBDLJO010000443.1:0-1420 GCA_039714275.1 Chloroflexota bacterium
AATAAGACGAAATCTCAAAGCGCGCGCGGTCTAACAGGTGAAGATTTCAGCGGGAATTACATCTATTATGGTATTCGCGAACATGGGATGGGTGCGATCATGAATGGTTTGGTGCTGCACGGCCTGAGGCCATTCGGTGGTACATTTTTAGTTTTTTCTGATTATCTTCGTCCGACCATCCGAGCTTCTGCATTAATGAAACAACCCGTAATATATGTTTTTACTCATGACAGCATTGGCCTTGGAGAAGATGGGCCCACTCACCAACCAGTGGAGCATCTGACTGCACTGCGTACTATCCCCAATCTAGTAACCCTGCGCCCTGCGGATGGTAATGAAACATCCCAGGCCTGGAAATTCGCACTTGAGCGCAGCGACGGCCCCACGGCAATGGCTCTCAGCCGCCAGGCACTGCCCCAAGTGACGCCAATTGATAACGGTCTATACCAGGGCGCCTATACGCTCAAAGATGCCGTAAACGGCTCCCCTGAGGTTGTATTGATCGCCAGCGGTTCGGAAGTGGCTTTAGCGCTAGATGCACAAGCAGCACTGTCCAAAGAAGGTCTAGCAGCCCGTGTAATCTCAATGCCAAGTTGGGAGCTTTTTGATGCGCAGCCCAAGGCTTACAAGAATGCGATACTTCCACCAGACATACCGCGCTTAGCTATCGAATCTGGGATATCACTTGCCTGGCCTCGCTATGCAGATGCCAGCATTTGCATTGATCATTATGGGGCATCTGCCCCTGCGGAAACCCTTTTTGATAAATTTGGTTTCACTGTAGAGAATGTAGTTGACCAAGCCAAGTCATTACTCAACAAATGATTAATCTAAAGCAGCAAGCAGCGATGCGTGCCCTTGATTACGTTCAAAATGGCATGGTGCTTGGTTTAGGCACCGGGTCTACAACTGCCTATTTTGTGGATTTCTTGGGAGAACATTTAGCATCCGGTGCTTTAAACAATATCAAAGGCGTACCCACTTCAGTAACCACAGCCGAACAGGCAAAAAAATGGGGTATTCCTTTGGTTAATTTATCTCAATACCCCAAACTTGATTTGGCCATTGACGGCGCCGACGAAGTTGATCCTACCTTGAATCTTATTAAAGGATTAGGACGAGCGATGCTGCGCGAAAAAATTGTAGCCATGCATGCCGAACACTTCATCGTCGTCGTTGACCATTCGAAAATCGTTCCCAAGCTTGGTGACCTGGTTCCGCTGCCAGTGGAACTCATCACATTTGAAGCGGAGTCCCATATCCAGTGGCTTAATACCCTTGGCTGTAACGCTGAACTTTGGTTAGAAGAAGATGGCTCCCCTGTTATAACTGATAATGGAAATTATCTTGCCCGTTGTTGGTTTGATAATGGCATTACTGATGCATCTTCATTAGCCCAAACCTTAGCAATGAGACCCGG
>JBDLJO010000444.1:0-1416 GCA_039714275.1 Chloroflexota bacterium
AAGTCAGGTCAGCGTTCAACGCCTGGCTTTTATGGTATTTTGGGTGGTCGTTTTTACTCTGGCTTACGCGCAGGCCCCGCTCTTCACATCGAATCAGAATCAATATTTTTTACACGGACTAGCAGAGGCGGGTTACGGCAACCTGAGCGAGGATTGGTTGAGCAATACGCTCGATCCAACGCCGGTCTTCAGCTGGATGATTGGACTAACCTACCGTCTGGTAACCTGGACGCCGATCTTTTATCTTTATTTTGGCATTTTGGCGGGGGTATATCTTTTTAGTTTGCTGGGAATCGTGGAATCCATCTTTGAAAAAGGGAGTACAAGCATTCGTCGGTGGGGCTTTTTAGCCCTGATCACGGTGCTGCAATCGGCCGGGCTGCGATATTTTTTCAACAGCCAATTGGGGGTCAACTGGAATTACCTTTTTGACGGCGGTGCTGCAGGTCAGCGCCTGCTGGGGGAGGTGCTGCAGCCGAGTGCTTTTGGTGTGCTGCTGCTGCTTTCGATCTACTTGTTTTTAAGAGAGAAGACCTGGTGGGCTGTGGTCCCCCTGGTGCTGGCCCCGACCATACACCCGACTTATTTGTTGGGCGCGGCGATCCTGACGCTAATCTATATGGGGTTGATCTACCAGCAAGAAAAAAAACTATGGGCGCCGATAAAATTTGGGGCAGCGGCGCTATTGGGCGTGATGCCGATCTTAATCTACACCTTTTCGGTCTACCGCAGCACAAGTGCGGTGGCAACGACGCGGGCACGCGATATCTTAGTTAATTTTCGCATACCGCATCATGCGCTGCCAGAGGTCTGGTTTGATGTCACCAGCGTGATCAAGATAGGATTTCTGCTGGCGGCGCTGTATCTGGTGCGCAAGCATACTAAGCTCTTTGTCATTTTAGCCGTCCCAACAGTGATCGGGGGTATCTTGACCGGCGCGCAAATGATTTCGGGAAGCCATGTTTTAGCGCTGCTATTCCCGTGGCGATTATCGGCCTTTTTAATACCTGTCTCGGTGAGCGTGATTGCCGCCTGGAGTGTGGGGCGTTTAAATCCAATGATGGCGCGCTTCCCTGAAGGCAGGGTGCGGTTGGTATTAGCGGTCATCGCCCTGGGTGCGGCAGGAGCCGGGATTGCCAAGTTCAACTACGCGTACCAGGAAAAAGAAAACAGCCCAGACCAAGCTACGCTGGCATATATTGAAACCCACAAATCGGCAAGTGAGGTTTATTTAATCCCTCTGGATTGGCAAAACTTCAGGCTGGAGACCGGCGCGCCAGCTTATGTTGAATTCAAATCGATCCCTTATCAAGAAGAGGATGTTCTGGAGTGGTACCGGCGAGTCAGTCAAACCGGGAAACTATATCAGGCGACGATGAAAAGGCAGGGCTGTAAAGCGCTGGATGGTTTTTATGA
>JBDLJO010000445.1:0-1415 GCA_039714275.1 Chloroflexota bacterium
GTCAAGCTCAATTTTGTCGCCCCGGATATCGTTGCCATGCCGGATGAGATATGCACTGAAATAGGGGCCAAAGGTATCTCGCATAACCCCTATCAGAATCTGGATGATTGTCTGGCCGAAACTGATGTGCTTTACGTCACTCGCATCCAAAAAGAGCGCTTCGACAGCTTGGAAGATTACGAAACTGCCAAAGGCGGCTATGTGATCACGCCCGAAACGCTGGCGGCGGCAAAAGATAAAATGATCGTCATGCACCCGCTGCCCCGAGTTGGGGAGATCAGCATGCAGGTTGATCAGGACCCGCGGGCGGCTTATTTCCGCCAGATGGAATACGGCCTGTATGTCCGCATGGCGCTGTTGGCGATGGTTTTGGGTAAGGCATAAAAATCTATGCCCCCTTCTTTTGAATAAGGTAAGGAAAATATGGAATCTTTCACCGCTTTTTTGGAAAAAAGAGTCACCCAGGTTGATTCACTGCTTTGCATCGGACTCGACCCCCACCGGGGTGATTTGACCGAGTTCAGCGCCCAGGCTGCGGGGGCATTTTGCACCCGGTTGATCGAGGCTACCGCAGATATTGCTGCGGCTTATAAACCCAACGCTGCCTTTTTTGAAGCGCTCGGTCCAGAGGGGATTGTGGCTTTGCAGTCGGTAATTGCCGCTGTGCCCGATGGCATTCCAGTCTTGTTGGACGCCAAACGTGGTGACATCGCCTCCACTGCCGAGGCTTACGCCGATGCTGTTTACCGTGTTTTGGGTGCCGATGCCGTCACCCTGAGCCCATATCTGGGGCGCGATTCTATCGAGCCCTTTATAGCTGACCCCAAGCAAGGTGTTTTCCTATTATGTAAAACATCTAACCCCGGGGCCTCAGATTTACAGGATTTAGAAGTCATAGATTCGTCTGGTACAGCACCGCAGCGATTGTATGAGCATATTGCGACCCTGGCCCAAACCTGGAATGCGCATCATAATCTTGGGCTGGTTGTCGGCGCGACGCAGGTTGAATCGCTGGATAATGTGCGCGCTGCTGCGCCAGACCTATGGTTCCTGACGCCCGGAATCGGTGCCCAGGGCGGGGATTTGCGAGCCGCATTACGAGCTGGTCTGCGAGCAGATGGATTGGGGATGCTGATTCCGGTTTCACGAGCCATCGCGCGGGCTGATGACCCCAGAGAGACCGCTTTAGCCTTGCGCAGCCAGATCAATATGGAACGCGAAGAAATCATGGCTTCAAAAGAATCCCCTGGATCGGCATCCGCGTTGACCGGCGATCAATCCCAACTTGCAGATGCTCTGTTGGATGCCGGCTGTATCCAATTTGGAAACTTCACCCTCAGATCTGGGTTAGAATCCCCGATCTATATTGATCTGCGCCGACTGGCCAGTTATCCAAAACTGTTGTCGCAGGCTGC
>JBDLJO010000446.1:0-1414 GCA_039714275.1 Chloroflexota bacterium
GGCAAGGATTTTGATGCTAATGCACTGATACTGCTGCTGTTAACCATCGTTGTCTTTCAATTGTTTTTCCTGAGTGTTGGAATGCTGATCTCCTTGATGATGAAAAGAGTCAGAAGTGTGACTCCGCTATCAATGGCACTGGCTTTCGGGATGTATGTGATCAGCGCTTTTGGCGGCATGCTGGGGGATGTTAAGTTCGAATTAATAACGCCCTTTAAACATTTTGAACCTAACTACATCATCAAAAATGGGGCTTATGACCTGCCCCTGGTGATGATCAGCGTGACGGTAATCCTTATTTCTGTAGCAGGCAGTTATTGGCTTTATGAAAAAAGAAATATCCACACGGCAGTATAAGGACGCGATGATATGAATATCTTTTACCGAGAACTTAGATCTAATTTCAAATCGCTGCTGATCTGGTGCGGCATTTCGTTCCTGTTCATTACGATCGGGTTTGCGAAATTTTCTGCTTATTATGAGAATCCAGAGCTGCTGGCAATCTTAGACAGTATGCCGCCGGCCATTTTAGCAGCTTTTCATATGGATGCTTTTAACCTGACCACCATAAGCGGCTTTTTTGGGGTGATGTTCGCATACTTTGGTCTGCTCCTGTCCATTTCTGCCGTTATGTGGGGCAGTGATATTATCTCAAAAGAAGAGCGCGATAAAACGGTTGAGTTTGCCCTGACCCTGCCGGTAACGCGGGGAAAAATAATTACCGCAAAAACGGCGGCAGCGGTGGTGTACAGCATTGTTTTGGCGCTGATCACCTGGGGTGCAGACCTGATCAATGCGACGCCCTACGAACCAAACAGCGATTTTTACGACTTCCTGGCGTTAAGCATGCTGGCTTTATTTTTGATGCAAATGATCTTTTTGGCGGTGGGCATCTTTATTGGCAGTGTGATGAAAAACCATAAGCGGTCAGGCTCCACCGCAGTGGCTATCCTGCTGGGCACCTATTTCATCTCCATCGTCTATGGCTTATATGAAAAATTGGATTTCCTAAAATACTTTTCGCCATTTACCTATTTCAATCCTGCTGTAATGCTGCAAGAGGGCAAAATTGAGATCACCTATGTGTGGTTATCTGCAGGTATTGTGGCAGTTTCTTTGATTGGTGCGTATATCGCATATTCAAAGAGGGATTTGTATATTTAAATTCTAATTAAATAATATTGGATTACGCTTAATTTTGGTATCCAATGCAGAAGAACCACTCCCCAACAACAGGGAGTGGTTCTTTATTATGCAATTCCAAAATCACGAGGGTAACTGATTTCCAATCATCCCCTATTATCGATCTATTCGCTGTCAGCGTAGAAATCCGCTAAACCCTGATACCGAGCCGCCATTGCGTCCAACGCTCGCTGATTGCCTGATACTTCAGCATTGGCGTAGAAATCCGCCA
>JBDLJO010000447.1:0-1414 GCA_039714275.1 Chloroflexota bacterium
CTAAAGCAACAGGGGTATGAGGTTGCCACTCAGGTTTGTTTTGGGGATGATTGCGTAAGCGAAATTGTGCGCACAGTAAAACGCGACAGCATCGATATGGTTGCCATGTCTAAACGGGCGCGGGTAGGGGTGCTGCGGTTCTTCTTTTCTGATATTGCTGAGAAAGTCATGCAGCAGATCGATATTCCCGTTATGATGATCCATCCCAAAAATTAACTTTAGAACGTACAAATGTAGAATCTATCCGACATATCAATGACTTGCTGGCTGACAGCATAATTTATTAAAAACTTATAATGGAGATTACTGATTATGAATGACAAAGTTGTATTGGTCCTATCCGATGCTTTACGTTACGATGCCGCTGTTGAAGGGATGGGATACCTGGGACATTTAGTTGAGATCAAAACCGCCAGCCTCTACAAA
This sequence comes from Chloroflexota bacterium, assembly GCA_039714275.1. GTDB lineage: Bacteria > Chloroflexota > Anaerolineae > Anaerolineales > UBA11858 > JBDLJO01. Next base: position 427 of record JBDLJO010000447.1, read on the forward strand.
GTGATTGGCGAATTGCCTTCTATGTCCCGCCCAATGTATGAAACCGTACATACCGGAACGTACGTCAGTGAACACGGGGTGGTCTCCAACGATGTGGTGCGCCGCTCCAAAATGCCTAATATCTTCCAGTCAGCGAGAGATGCTGGCAAAGTCACCGCTGCTGTCGCTTATTCCTGGTTCTCAGAGCTTTACAATACTGCACCCTTCGACAAGATAGATCACAAAGAAGTGGATGATGAATCTCTCCTAATCCAACATGGAAGATTTTATTTCGATGACGCCTATCCCGACCCCGAGTTATTCACCACCGCTGGCATGCTGGTCCGCAGGTTTTCTCCTGATTATATACTTCTTCACCCAATGGGCATGGATGATATCGGGCATAAGCATGGTTCAGATTCCCCACAGTACCGCATACAAGCCATTCGCCAGGATATTTATATGTCTAACCTGATCCCCGAATGGCTGGAACTTGGTTATAACATTATTGTTACGGGAGACCACGGCATGAATGCAGATCATGTCCATGGCGGTACAACAGATGTGGAGCGCCATGTACCACTGTTCCTCATTCAACCCGGTGTGCCCGGAGAAGGCGATACCGGTGAAGTGGTTTCCCACCTTCAAATTGCACCGACGGTTTGCAAACTGCTTGGCATCCCCATCCCCGAGACTATGAAGCAGCCGCCAATTGTCTAAAAATTAAGGGCTGCTCAGAAGAGTCTAATGATGCTGTACCCCATTCAGAACGATATTCGCAATAGACTTGATATTTCCGGAATATGGGATTTTCAGACCGATCCCGATGAAATTGGCACAGCGAACGGCTGGTTCAAGGGTTTTTTCACACCCCTTTTTTCAGGCGAAAGTATAAATAAATAATCAAGACAATATTAATAAGTGCTGCCTGGTTCAGGCAGCAAAATATTTAAAATAATGGAGATCCTATTATGAATGACAAAGTTATATTGGTCCTATCCGATGCCTT
>JBDLJO010000448.1:0-1406 GCA_039714275.1 Chloroflexota bacterium
GCCTCGTCAGAAAAATTTGTGGGCAGTTTTCGGTACAGGTAATGCCCCAAGCGCATGATACAGGGCTATTTCAGCTGCATGATAGGTTCTAAAGCCATACGCTTTTCTGGTAGTCAGTTTTGCTTTGGTATTGAAACCTTCAACAATCCCGCTGGAAAACCGCTTTTTAGCCCGAAACCAGTTTAGCAACAAAGGTTGATGTCGCCGCAACATTTTTGCGACTCTTTTCATCGGATCAATCTTTGATCGCATTGTTTTCGTACACCATTTATCGAGAAATACACCTGCCCAATAAGGTGAAATGTATTGCCAGAATAGCTGAAACTCTTCCTTCAAAAGATAACTCCGAATTGACTTTAAATTGTACTGCAGTAGTTCGGACAATTTGCTGTCTTGCTTTGCCGTCAAATTCTCCGGCCTTTTCAGCAACAACCAGCGTGTTTTCGTTAGTACCGGTTCATATCCTTTCGCTCTTAGTTCTCTTGCTTCCTGGGCCCTGACTTCATCAATCGCTTTATTCAGGTGTGACACGATATGAAAACGATCCAGAATATGCAGTGCGCTCTTAGCCTTTTTAGCAACCACCTTCAGGTACGGTTTCCACATATCACTGCAAACAAATTTCAACTCCTGGCTTCTTTTTTTGCCGAACCAGCGGAAGAACCGGATCAAAGTTTTGATGGTACGCTGCTCACCAATCCACAGCAGTCGCTTGCAGTGCCCATCAATCTGATAGACCAGGGTCAAATAACGGTGCCCACGTTGCCAGGCAATCTCATCCACTCCAATCGCTTCAATGCCTGATAGATCCTGGTGTGCCCGGCCCCAGGTTACTGCACGCTCAACAGAACAAAACACATGATCCCAAGTTGTATGAAATGCCTTGGCAACTTCCTGCCAGCTCAGACGTTTTGCCCAGTCGGCCAAAAACCAGGAATACGCTTCAGTTAATCGCCGCTTGCCAACCGCCCAGGGCATCTGTTCTACTCGTATCCCGCAGCGACAGCACTCAACTCGACGAGGTGAGTAAACAAAAAATACTTTGTTACCCCACATCGGGACAAACTCGAATCGTCGCTCTGGCAACGTATCATAACCTGGCATCTTATACCCGCAGCCGCTACACACAGGCCGACTGTTCAAGCGAGGCTCAATCTCAACCTCAAGGGTCGGAACCGCTGTATTCTCAGCCCAACGCACTGTTCCGTATACAAATGATTTGAATTTTTGCACGCGATTGAGGATAGTCTTTATCTGCATCCTGTTCCTTTTCTCTGATTTGATGTTGGTTCGCACTTTCATCTTGTCAGAGTTGGAGCAGGATGCTCTATGTTTTATATCGCTAAAACTTTCTATATAACCTTTCTTTCGGGATGTTTTTACCCACTAATTTTCCTGAAGAGCCA
>JBDLJO010000449.1:0-1404 GCA_039714275.1 Chloroflexota bacterium
TAAGAGGCTACTATCAAGCCGTTTTTCTGTCGGGCTTCTGAAATGCTGCGTGCTTAAGGAATCACTGAACTTACGATCGAGATTGCCACATCGAAGGTACTAATTTCCTACCTGACCTCAGAAGTGGTTCCTTTTGTTTGAACAGTCTCTTTCCTTTTTTAAGTGGATTCTCTGCTGTTTTTCACACTGCTATTTCTAATGCTGGCAGTAGTGTTGTGTAAGCCTCTTCTGGTGTTTGTTTCCCTAGGCTAGAATGTGGTCTGGAATTGTTGTACCAATCCATATATTGAATGATCGACTTCCTGGCCTCAGTAACTGAATCATAGGCGTAAAGATATACCTGCTCATACTTCAGTGATTTCCATAGCCGTTCAACAATCACATTATCTCTCCAGGCACCACGCCCATCCATGCTCAGCCTGCAGCCCTGATTTTTCACTGCTTGCACAAATTCAATTGCAGTGAACTGACTTCCCTGATCTGTGTTTACAATTTCTGGAGTCCCGTGACGAGTGAATGCCTTTTGCAACACATCAACAGCGTGGCAAGATTCCAGAGTAATTGCCACCTTGGCTGCCAAAACTTTACGACTTGCCCAATCCACAACAGCAGTAAGATAGACAAACCCTTTGGCCATTGGGATATACGTTGTATCCAAAGCCCAAACCTGATTGGCTTCAACAATTGGAACGTTTCGTAACAGGTATGGGTATATCTTATGGCCTGGGTGTTTCTCACTTGTTCTGGGCTTTTTATAGAGTGCCTCTATGCCCATTCGTCTCATCAGTGTACGGACACGCTTACGACCAATAGAGAAGCCTTTTCGATTCAGTTGGTCGCGCAGCATGCGAGCTCCCATAAATGGGTGCTCTAAATGCAATTCGTCGATGTGGCGCATAAGCTCAAGATCAACGTCGCTTACTGGCTTTGCCTGATAATATACGCTACCTCTACTGATACCAACCAATTGAGCCTGGCGACTGATCGATAGCGTATTGTCACGGTCAATCATCGCTTTGCGCTCAGCAATCCCACCTTGTTGAGCGCACCTTCTAAAAAATCCTTCTCTAACGTCAGTTGACCTATCTTGGCATGTAATGTTTTTAAATCAACTGGTGGCTCAGGTGGGTCACCTTTGCTGAATACATCAGCAGCTCCTTCACTGAGCTGTTTCTTCCAAGTGGTTATCTGATTGGGATGAACCTCAAACTGTTGGGCTAATTCAGCTAGTGTCTTGTCTCCAGCCATAGCAGCTAAAGCTACTTTTGATTTGAACAATGCTGAGTGTGTACGTCTCTTTCTTTTCGCCATTTTCTGCTCCATATTGATCCCTTATGGGATATTTAAAAGTAGCAGATTATCCACTTATCGGCTTGTTCAAATTTTCGGGGCCACTTCTCTCCA
>JBDLJO010000450.1:0-1393 GCA_039714275.1 Chloroflexota bacterium
TTGCAGGTTTTAACCGAATGATATCGGGGAGATATTCTTCTTTCTGAGGGTTGACAATTGTTAGGCGGGGTGCTAAATATTCCCGGCGTGTCATTTTTTTTGACGACGGTCGTTATTGGCTTAGTTGACCCGTTTTGCAATATTTTTTTAGGGAAGAACAAGGGAGAGTTATGAAGAGTTGTAAAGTGGTCGTTGTTTGGCTGTCTATGTTGATGATTGGTGGATCTGGAAGTCTTTGCCTGGCAGGCACTAATGAGCTCACGGGAGAGTATCATCGTTCCAGTGGTGAGATTGAGGAGAGATTGAGCGGTTTCTGGGGGGAGTGGAATTATGCCACGGATTATGATAGTGATCGTTATTTTATAGCTGGAACCCATTATTTTGCGGATCTATCAGAGTCTGCAAATCCTGAATTGGCCGTGTTGAAACAGCATCCATCCTATGTGACTCTTGATCTTTATAGGATCGAGTATGATTATGAATTTTATGGCGAGCCAAAAAACACTGGAGGGATATTGAGTGGGCGTTACTCCCTTGCCTCAGGTCTTGGCCTGGGGGGTGGCTATGGCTACTCAGAGGTCAGTGGTTCAGACCATTATACAAATAATTATTCACTCTTCATTGATTACTCCATGGAGGGCAGGCATGAGATTCGCCTGGCTTATGGCCATAGTGATGATAAATCCGATTCAGATGACCCCTTTTATGATTTTGATAGAAAAACAGATAATGTCCAGCTCAGCTGGAAGGGGCTCTTTGTCGACGATGCCCTCTTGGTGAATTCAGCAATTCGGTATAGCACCACAGATGCCTCTACTGATTCAAGCCTATGGGGCCTTGATTTGGGACTGGCGTATTTTTGGGATGATAATTTTTCTATCCACGGTGGTTTTGGCTATAGCGATGAAGATGAAGATTCGTTCGGAAATTGGAGCGGAAGTGAAATAAAAAGATATCAGTATTGGCTTTCTCCCAAATACTGGTTCTCAGAATCCGTGAATATCAGTTTGACTGTGAGCTATATCGATACCGAGCTAGAAGAAAGTTACACTTTCCCTGGTATTACGATTTCAGGATTTTTAGTTATACCCCCGTATGTCGTTACTTATGAAGTTGAGGATGACGAATTGATAGGAGCTTTGGCAGTGACTACACGCTTCTAAGGATTGTCCTTCTCTTGGCTCTTTTCCAACGAGCCAAGAGCGTTATCAATAATAAAGGCGAGTGGAATTAATTTTTCCACTCGCCATTGTCTTTTCTTCCAATGCAGAGCCATATGGTGGGGGTCAGGGGGTCAGGGGGTCAGGCTTGACTTTTTAGCATTTGCTCTGGTTACGGTAGCCACATCAAAGCTCTTTTTTTCAAATAGCCAGTAAGTTAACCTTCCTACTGT
>JBDLJO010000451.1:0-1390 GCA_039714275.1 Chloroflexota bacterium
ATACCTGAACTTGGTGGCAAGATCAATAGTTTAAAAGATCTTCGTACAGGGCGTGAATGGCTGTGGTCAAATCCACGCCTTTCATTCAAGCCTCTAAGGAATGCTGATTCATATATAACCGAGGCAGATACAGGCGGATGGGACGAATGTTTCCCCACTGTCGCTCCCTGCGTTTACCCATCACCTCCTTGGGCCGGTACAGCTTTGCAGGATCACGGCGAGCTGTGGTCGCAAGCAGCCCAATTGGATATCATCGAGAACCAAAATCAGATCACGCTTCGTGCCCGCTGGCAGGGCTGTGCGCTGCCCTATGTTTTCGAACGTACTGTGACTCTCACCGCTGCCTCTGCCGACTTGCATATTGAGTACCGAGTAGAAAACCAGACCAATACACCGATCAATTTTATATGGAGTGCGCACCCGCTGCTGGCAATCGAGCCGGGAATGGCATTGTTATTACCAGCCTCTGCACGCTTCAATCGATCAATATCCATACCTGAAGGGTTAATTGCACAAGATAGCGATTTGCTTTACCCACCTTCATTATCCTTACCTGCAAACGAGATTGACCTGACCTCATTGCCTGACGCCTCGGCTGCTGTTGCATTTAAGCTCTGGAGTGATCCGCTCTCTGAAGGGAGAGCAGCACTCCGTGCCCAAGATGGCGAATTTCGCATGCATTGGAATCCAAACCAATTGCCCGGGATAGGTATTTGGTTGAACCTGGGCGCGTGGTCGGGAGATGATGGTCATCCTCACTACAACCTGGGGTTGGAGCCGTGTATTGGGGCTCAAGATTCGCTGGAAGAAGCCATCACCAAGCACAATCAATTTACCACCCTTGCTCCCAATAGCGCGCGCACCTGGCAGTTGGAAATTCAACTGACAAATCAATGATATCGGAGACTCATGTGGACTCACGAGAACGTGTCCTTGCAGCCCTAAATCATCAAGAACCCGATCACCTGCCTGTCGATATCGGGGCTACTCCCAGTTCTGGGATTTCTGCGATTGCATATGATAATTTGAAAAAACACTTACGGTTTGGCGATCAGCGTAATTGGGTCTATGATGTTGTCCAACAAGTGACTCAACCAACGGAAGAATTTTTAGATTACTTCAGTATCGATGTTGTCGATTTAGGACGTACTTTCAACACGAAAGACAGCGATTGGTTTGATTATAAATTGGCTAATGGGAGTACAGCTCAGCAACCTGGTTGGTTCAAACCTAAAAAACAAGCTAACGGTTCTTACTTGGCTTATGTTAACGGTGAACCCATCGCAAAAATGCCGGTTGGAGCTACCTTCTACGATCAGACCGTTTTTCCTTTCATTGATGGATACCCTGATGAATATGGCCATAACATGGACGAAGCCATGGGGAAAGT
>JBDLJO010000452.1:0-1385 GCA_039714275.1 Chloroflexota bacterium
ACCAATATCGGTGATGCCCATTTGATCGACCAGAAATTCGCAAAATTCAAAACTTTTATCAGCCAGGGATTGGGCGCGCGGCAGCCAAAGGGGGTCATCAGCAAAGAGTTCAAGATATCCATGCCGGATCATTGCAGTGCATGAACCAGAAGGAATTACAATCGGACCGTTAACGAACTCAAACGTTTGAATGGTGTGTTGTGCCATTTTGCGAGCTTCAGACCGCAGACCAGCGTTGAATGCAGGTTGTCCACAGCAGGTCTGTGCACCTGGGAACGCTACATTTAATCCCGCGTGTTCTAGTACCTGGAGGATGGCTTCCCCAATTTGGGGCTGCAGGGTATCGATCAGGCAGGTGGCGAAAAGTTGAACTGTTTTTGGCATGGATGTTTACAATGATTTGCTAGTCAATAATATAGATGGTAAGATTAATCCCGTTTGTTTTCAGCGTTAAATAATTATATCTCTTTTGTTGAGGATTTAGAAAATGGATAACCTTCATAATGTACCCAATTATTTCAGTCTGCCGCGCCGGCTTGGCAGGTTGAGTGAATTTGTTTATAACCTTTGGTGGACCTGGAACCCTGGTGCGCAACGTATTTTCGCGCGTATCGATAAGGATTTATGGGAGAGTACTTACCATAATCCGGTGCAGTTCTTGCGCCAGGTAGCACGTCCTCGTCTGAATGCTGTTGTTCAAGATCAACATTTCATGGATTTTTTCGAACGGACAATGGAAGCTTTTGACAAATATATCCAGGCCGAAGATACCTGGTTTCTTGAAAATCATGCCGAACGGATAAACAGCCCGATTGCATATTTTTCAACTGAATTTGGATTGCATGAAACTCTGCCCATTTACGCCGGTGGCTTAGGAATCTTATCGGGCGATCATCTCAAAGAAGCCAGTGATTTAGGATTGCCGCTGGTTGCTGTGGGATTCCTTTACACCCGGGGCTATTTCTCACAGCATATTACCGAGGATGGTTGGCAAGAAGCGCGTTATAAACGCCTTCGTTTTGAAGATATGCCAGTTGTCCCGCTATTAGATGATGATGGCAGTCCCTTGATGGTGTCTGTTGAACTCCCCGGGCGGGAAGTATTCGCTCGTTTGTGGCAGATTCATGTTGGCCGAATACCGCTTTATTTATTAGATACCGATGTGGATAGCAATTCTCCCGCAGATCGTGAACTGACAGCCCGTTTATATAATAGTGATATCGACGCCCGCATTTCCCAAGAAATTATCCTTGGTGTTGGCGGCGTACGAGCTTTACGTCGTTTGGGTTATAACCCTGCGGTATGGCACATGAACGAAGGTCACTCAGCTTTTATGGGACTTGAACGTGCCCGTGAGATCATTGCTTCTGGTCACTCCTTTGAAG
>JBDLJO010000453.1:0-1384 GCA_039714275.1 Chloroflexota bacterium
CGTGTCCGGCTCGCCCGGCGGTCGATCCCTACCTTTTTACGGTGAAGAAGATCCATTTCACTCAGTCCATAATCCGTTCAACCGGAATCTGCCAGCAACGAATGTTTCGGCGGATTGGGTTCGTTGCTTTTCCTACATTCGTTGCCACTAAAATCTACGAAGAGCCTCTTTTTTTGTGGCTACAGCATTTTAAATAATTCCATAGCCAACCTGCTACACCAAACAGGAATAAGGGAAGGATCATTCCAATTGCTGAAAAAATGGTCCTGTCATTTAGTTATTCTGTCAAAAACTGTCCTGCGGCAAACGAGCTTGCGAGTTAGGCTGTTGGAACCGACAGCAACGAAGTGGCAATACGAACCGATTCTCCACCTAAAACAGATTCGGCGAGTGATATTCTATAGCATATCAAAAAGGCGAATAATCGGCCATTTTTAGGCATAAATATATCGTATAGTATATCAAACGGGGAAGGAACGCGGAGTTGTGAAACCCAGAATTCCGCGCAGAAAACCAGAGACCGCAGAGAAAATATGCACCATGTGGCTTTGACTCCGCCGAACTTTTCCCGGTGGCCAACCAGCTTCCACATCTACACGTATTGCCACTCGTTCCATTGATATTCTTTCCCGCCTATTTTTCTTCCGGCAACACAGGAAAGATCTACCCCCTGTGGCAGATCGGGCAGCAGAATGCGCAGCCTTCCGCCGTTGGAAAAATCTGCCGCGCCTTTTCCATCGCAGGCAGGCATGAGGAGTGCAATCCCAAGGGAACCAGGTCTTCGATGTCGGGCAGATCCCTGCATGTGATAGTATGCACTTCATGGTTTCCCGAGACGGGATGGGTGTTTCGGCTTATGCAATAGTATGGCATGGGCTTCCTCCGGTTCTTGTTACAAAGCTACTCCTAGTCGAACGAAATATTGTCAGGCGTACGCATAACCCACTCCCCCACCTCGAAAACAATGAGCCCATCGTCGGATTCAACCAACGCCTTGAAGTGATGCTCCATCACTTCCGCCGTGGTGCCTTCCCGGTTGAAATACCAGGCTGACCTGAGAACCTGAACAGCACCGAACAACTCCAACTCGCCATGCAGCTCCTTGTAGCCGCGGCTTCCACGCAGATCATAACTCAATAAATACACCGCCATCTATTGCGAGATATATATCCGCCCGGCACTCCCCGTCCATATTTTTTTATTAATTTCTTAAAAAGTGGTGAAATCCCCCACGCACACCTCTTCAATCCAGAAAGCTAGTATCTTTTACTAAAAAACCGGGGAAGACATCCCCCACCTCCAGCGACTCCACCAACGCACTTTTAAAAGGAGTTCGTTATGGAGTTCGCAACAAAAGCCGCAAGGCTTCTTTTTTTTATCGGGA
>JBDLJO010000454.1:0-1379 GCA_039714275.1 Chloroflexota bacterium
AATAAAACACTGACGGATCCAAGCGTATGCCCCGGTGTGTGGATGATCCTGCCCGGTATGCCATACGCCTCAAGAGATAACCCTTCATCTCCGATGACCACATCTACATCGCAACCATCGAAACGGAAAAGAGATGTCAACGGTTCCATTGTTTTGATTGCCACACGACCCCAGGTTGTCACCGGAGGTGACGAAACAGCTTCCCCATGCTCAAACATATTTTTGTCATGTTTGTGTATGGCAATTTTCGCCCCTGTAATACTCTTTACTTTTGAAGCCGCCCCCACATGATCAGCATGCCCGTGAGTCAAGACAATTAATTGAATTTCTTCTGGTTCGACTGGAATTGATTTGAACCAATTTTCGATTGATCGTCCACTGATCGAGGGACCTGTATCAACCATGATACAGCCGCTGGATTTTATTACGAAACAACGATTAATGCCCAGGCGTTTCGAGTAAATGGAAACAGACATATCAACTATCTCCCTTGTAAACTGAGCCGCATCTTGATTCGTTCAGGCGTTTGCTGCTTACTAGAGTCGAAGGCGAGTCCAGTTCACATTTTGTTAGGCAGCATCAAAAATATTCGTGCCCTTTAAAAAGGCGCTCTCATAAATATTACTACCAAAGGAAATACGCCCAAAAATGAAAGCACGCACGCGGTAATTCCTAACCGTTTTGGAACCTCCAACACCCGCTTTATCCCGATTACAACTAATACAAACCACCATAGATCAATGATCAGATGACTAATACCTAAAAAATATTGATCAACGTTCCCAACAAAGAACCAGAACCAATCCCAGATCAATAATACGAATGCAATGACCCAACTTGACATCCCGGTAATGTTAAGAATCTGATCAAAATTACTTGGCATGTTTTTCAATCGGAAAAATGTATGAATAATGGCAGCACCGAGCAGCCACTGAATTATGAATATCAGCGGGGTAATCCATACCAGTATCTGATAATAACTTTCTGTAGGTAATATTGTCAGATAGGATGGTGTCGGTGGTATTCGCCCGATGATTGATATTGGCAAGTATAAGAATAACGAATCCATTAGCCCGCGCAGAACCGTCGAATACAATCCCCATTGCGGCGCTGGTTTCGTTTTGAGTTCATCTATGAATTTCCCTGGATTTATATAACCCAGAAACCATACCTGGATGAAATTCGTCATAATTGCTCTATTTTGGAATTGCTCTTACAACCGCATCCCAACGATTTATTCAGGTCCACATCTCGATTCTGTTTTCATATCAATCTTTTCCAAAAACCCTTTCAAGAACAAATGCCAGCCGCTCTTCGGGTGCTAACACCGGTACCCTCGCAACGTTATATCCCAGGGCGCGGTAATCCCGGGTAGTCCA
>JBDLJO010000455.1:0-1374 GCA_039714275.1 Chloroflexota bacterium
TAAACTTCATAATCGAGGGCGATTCCAGACGATGCAAAAATTAAGGACGGCATAATGCTTGCTGCGGTACCCCCATTACAAACAATAACCATTTTTTCAGACATCAGATTTTCCTTTGTCCAGGAAGCGGTCACTAATATGGTTACCGCTTCCTGGAAGTGGCTTGGAGATGATTAAACTTAGGCGTTGGGTCGTACAAACATCAGATATGCAGTAACCCAAGCGCCAAAGATTATAGAAATCGCGGCTAAGAATGAACCCATTCCAAGTTGGGGAATACCGCTTAAGATATGGGTAACGTTACAACCGCCAGAAGTAACAGCCCCAAAACCCATAATCAGACCACCCAAGAAAGCTTGTCCTAGCATGCCCCATTTGGGGAATCGGAACTTAAATTCACCGGAAAGCAATGCACCTATAAGCGCTCCGATGACGATTCCCAATACCATTGCAGCAATCCAGTTTACAGCTTGACCTTCAACTTTCAAGATAACTACTTTCACCCATTGGATCCAGCCGGCAGTGATGCCCAAGGGGTAATTGCGACCAGCAGCTGCCGAGATTGGGAATGAAATGATGCCTACGATCCCAATCCCGATACCAGTAACTAGCCAATTCCAGGTTCTCTTGAAGAAAGGCATCGACGAATCAGTGGTCAAATCATCATCCGTATTTTTCAAGGCCATAAGATACCAAATGCCGCCTGCCAGAATGGCAATGATCAAGGCTAGGACCCAATATTGCATGTTGAGGAGGCTGGATAGTGTGGGATTTGTTGCTTCTGCAGGTCGTAGAGATACCATGATTGGTTTCAAGAAGCCCATCGCGGTCAAGGTTCCCGTTGTTGCCAGGCCAATTACAGCGGCCAATGCGCCCATCATACCTTCGCCGACACGGTAGGTAATTCCACTGGCGCAGCCGCCAGCAATGACCATGCCAATACCAAAGACGAAGCTTCCGACCAGATTCGCTCCCCAAAACAAGGGTTTGGGATTGATGCTTATCAGCCCGGTTGCATCCATGATTGCAAATCCAACCATCTCAACCAAGATGGCGATACCAACGGATTTGAGCAGCGTATAATCTTGAAGCAGTACGGTATCACGAATTGCAGAATTCATGCAGAAACGTCCCCGCTGCATAATGAAACCAAAGATGATTCCTACGATCAAACCAGTGATTATTGCAGTTGACATTGATAATCCTCCAAGTAGATTTAGTGGTTTATTTGAGTCCGTATGCTTCGATTACCATACGGTGGTTAGGTCCATCAATTTGTTCGACTGAAATGAGTTTATGTCCCTTCTTTTTTATGTTTCGAGGGATTCGTTCAACAGACATTGGATAATCAAGTAAAACTTCAAGCACTTCTCC
>JBDLJO010000456.1:0-1373 GCA_039714275.1 Chloroflexota bacterium
AGTTGGCGCTGTTTTCCCTGAAGTTTGTTGTAGCTTTCATCATCGGCTGAAATTGCCGGCTCTACCCCTGCAACGGCCAAGGTTTCGAAACCAACCGCTTCATGTAAAGGTGCCATCTCAGATACTCGCGCAAAGTACCCACGAAACTGGCCCTGTGGATAATCATCTGGGTCTTTGCCTTTTTCTAACACTGACCGCACTTCTGCTTGTTTTTCAATCCAATCTGGATAGGTTTTTAACACGTCACCCATAATACCAAAGCGACTGATGAACGATGAGAATAGGATGCCGCCTGTTCTTAGCCGGTCAAACGCTTCTTTCAATGCTATCTTCCGATCTTCTTCTTCCACCAAATGATAGAGTGGTCCCATAAGAAGGGCCGCTTCAAAATCCTTTTCCTCCAATTTGCTGAGATCGCGCGCGTCGGCAACCACTAATCGTACTTGTTTCTCCAGACCTTCTTTAATCAGGCTTTTCCTGCATATCTCAATCAGCACGTCGGAAATGTCAACCGCCGTCAGCGAATACCCCTGCCTGGCCAACTCGAGTGTATATCTTCCCGTGGCAGCGCCGATTTCCAAGATCGAACCTTGAGCAGGCAAATATTGATTCAAGAAACGTAAGGTCAGGTCATACTCAAGTTGGTGGCGTTCTAAACGATCGTGTTCTCTTTCCGGGTCACTATTGTAATAGTCTGCAATATCGCTGACATCATCACTCATTTTGTTCTCCAAGTGTTTATTCTCAAGGTGAACCCTCCCCAACGGATTGCGTGAGGGACTGACGGGCATTTGATCAGAATTTGCTTTGGATCATGAAATTCCAAACTCGCGCCGCAAACTATCCGTGCGCAACACGTTCTTTTTATTTGCAATAACAGCCAAAAGATTGTGTGGAGTATCTTTCTGACGATCACACACTTTGGGAAAAAGGCATGCGAACTCTTCTCTCAAAGTTACAAATTAATCGTGCCGTGCCTCCACACTAGTTCCTGCAATGAGGTCATATAAACCCCGTTTTTGACGATGTAAAAGAACAAATAATATGTTCACGGTAAGCAATAACCAGGCCAAAACTTGTGTGGGCATACTAAGCGATGTAGCTTCTGTCAAAAATTGGGTGTCGTTGGTAAATGGAAAACCTTGATGTGATATTCCAATTACAGTTAGATTGGTAAAAAACATCATGGAAATATGCCCTAATTCCCAGGGTAGGAACTTGATAGAAGTACGTGCTACTGCACGAAACAAATCAATACGCCTACTTTTCATGTCTGCAACTTTCAGGCCAAATAATCGCTTACCTAACGTTGCTTGCCGTGGAGAACTTTCTAATAAGGAAAAGTAGAGATTAAAGGGCACGAAACTAACTGT
>JBDLJO010000457.1:0-1361 GCA_039714275.1 Chloroflexota bacterium
TCAAAAACAAACCAACGCAATGCATCGGTAACAGGTCGTTTGTGCCAGCCACCTTCATCCCAGAAATAAGTGGAACGCGGCAGCATAACTAGATCGCTGGCAACGCTGGCAAGAAGATAAGACGCACTGTTGGCAGGGAGATCAAACTTGGCTGTGCCATCTTGGTCAGTCGTGGCGTTGATTGAATCAATGTCAGATGTAATTGATGCGCCAGAAATTGGTGAACCATCATTCAAATTACTTGCCCAAACGATCATTTCAGTGTGATCAGTGATAACATCGAGTCCAATTTGAGTTACTTGGACCCAAGTTTGAATTGTTTCCCAGTATTTTTCTTCTTCAAAAATGGTGCGATGTGGTTTGGCAATAATGATAAAGTGGCCGTAATTATTGTCGATAAGATTGGCAAACTCTATATTTATTTCCGTTAGTTCGTCGGTAGCAATTTCTAAGTTTTGAACTTCATCTCTAACCAAGTCTCCTGGCGGCTCTACTGCCTTATCTGTCCTTTGATACTGTTCTAAGTAAGTCATGAATTCTGGCCAATCTGATGGCTGAACGGCGTATATTTTAACGTCCAATTTGTTGTAATTAATGGTGTAGAGGGAAAGAGCGGGTTGTTTAGATGAGGGGTCAAGAGTAATGAATTTTTCATCTGGTCCAACAAGATAGGGCTCAGATGTGCCTACTTTGAATTTTATTTGTTTAGTTTTTCCTAGTGTTTGTCCAAAAATATCGCTAATGTCACCATCTATTGTGATGCGGTATGTCGTTTGCCCTTTACTAGATCCGCTGATTTGGATATGATTTCCAAATATATTTACCGTGGCTCCAGGAAGATCGGGGGATATTTGAAGCATGCTTTCGTCGTAGGTGCTTGCATCAATCGGGTTATTAAACTCAATGTTAAATGGCATTAAAGGGCGGCATTGATCGTCGTGCCAAGAGCAGCCATGTTCAATGATCTCTAATGGGGCGTAGGTATAGAAATTGTAAGATTGAGCGTTTTTAGAGACCAATGGTCCTTCCGCTGAGGGGGTACCCGATCCAATATTAATGTTAATTGATGAATCGGCAGGCAAAGGGGATTTTGCGCGAAATGCCAGCCAGCGGCCTTCGTTTATATTTGAGATCAGCGAACTAAGATCTTTATTTGCAGCAATTTGATCTTCAGTAGCTAATTGAATCTCGAGCGGATGACCTTCAGCAGTGACATCAATATGATTTATTACACTGCGAGGATTGATGCGTTGGTTGAAACTGATAAAGAACGTAGGTTCAAGAGGTTGGGGTTCATTGGTGGGGTATGTGTTAACCACGGTTGGAGGAGGTGTGCTGAAAGAAAATTGGACGCTTTCAGC
>JBDLJO010000458.1:0-1359 GCA_039714275.1 Chloroflexota bacterium
CTGCATTGATGTCCCAAATGCCGACCTGATGGCTGGTCGTCAGTCCATCCATTCCCGCATCCTCAAAGCCCAGTTTGGTCACGCGTATGCTTGGTACGTGCGGGCCGACAGTGAACCAGTTGCCGATCGTGCCGGTAAAGTCATTACGGTTTGTGGCCGGACCATCCACCACGCCCAATAGCTCTGTACCATACGCCAATGACGCAATTAGCATAAACGCGGCAGCCGCCAGAGCCTTTGTCGCATGCACACCTGTATTGCTGATATTCCTTGCCGTCTGTTGATAGAAACTAAACATACTCATCTTCATACCTCTCTCTTGTTACCATTTGCCTCTTTCGCATGGACACCCTATCCATACTTACTAGGGAATAGAGTAATACACCAGTCACCGAACCAGCGAGCCAAATCAACAGCACAAAACGCTGATATCATAGCACTATGCTACGATAGCGTCGCATATACCTGTTTACACCAGCATAATCCTATGATAGGATGCTGTTGATTTGCAGTTTAGAAGAGGATACAAAATGGACAATCGAACAGAAACATGGCTTCCCATATTGCTTCATTCCGGTCGATTTTCAGGCACAAGACGATGCAAGCTTCATCAACACGATGGAGCCGAACTGGTTCTGATAGAAAAGGGTCACTGTGAAATTGAAATCGGAAAGTTGAAGATCAAGGGAGAGGCGGGAACGCTATATGTGCTGCCTGGCAAGGTGAAGCATGCGCAATGCAACTTAGATCTCGTCAGTACCCTTTACATTACCTTCCAGCATGATGCGCCCTTCGATGAAAGTCCCCGAACGCTTGAGGCCGACAAGTGTATTTCACGTTGGATGGAAGACCTCTGCTCCATGGATGAGACCATACATACGGGGTTAGACCAAATATCCGGTGGCATACTGTATTCATTGCTGCAGCGAATCAACCAGTTGGAGAACACAGCGCAAAAACGTCATAATCTGCATCCCGCGTTGGAACGCGCCATCAACTATATCGAAAACCATATCAATCGACCGCTGCCCCTTGATCTGATCGCCCGGCATGCAGGCATCAGCAAGAGCCATCTAAGCGCGCTTTTTCGGGAGCATCTTAATCATAGCCCGACTGCCTATATCCTTGACCTCAAGATGACCATGGCTAAAAGGCTCTTGCGCAACCTCTATGCCGAACTGTCTATCAAAGAAATCAGCGCCAGTTGCGGCTTCAATGACCCCAACTATTTTTGCCGGATATTCAGAAAGCACTACCAGGAATCCCCAGTCCATTACAGACAGCGAGTCATCAAAGCATAATATACTTTTACTTCCTTTAGCTTTAGTTTGTATTCTCAGTATTTAACCGAAAAAGGGG
>JBDLJO010000459.1:0-1353 GCA_039714275.1 Chloroflexota bacterium
ACCGAGTTTTTTCTCGCAATCCGCTCGTGCGGCCAATGCCAGTACACCCACAATCCATTTACAGGCCGCTCGTGGTTCCATGCGTTCATCGGCGATTTTTGCCTATTCCGCTGAAAATGACCGGTCATTCCGGGGAACGTGACCGATTGCACATTGCAAAAACACTGGTGGGTGATTTTTACACTAATCGGTCACGATCAGTCAATTTTGGCGGTCGTTTTTCTCATTGATTCTCCATCCAGTAGTAATCGTTGGGCATTGTGTAGAAGTCGATCAAGAATCGCATCCGCAAGCGTTGCATCCCCAACGTAGTCATGCCAATGGTCAATCGGCAGTTGGCTAGCAATCAGGGTAGAACGTAATCCATAACGATCCTCAATAATTTCCATGAGATCATTTCTCTGGGGAGCGGAGAGTTTTTGTAAGCCCCAATCATCCAAAATCATCAAATCCGTTTTAGCCAATTGATTCATGAGCCGCGGGTAACTCCCATCGCCATGGGCAATACGTAACATTTCAAACAGTCTGGGTACGCGAAGATAACGGACCGATAAACCTTGTCGACAGGCTTGGTTGCCGAAGGCGCAGGCCAACCAGGTTTTGCCGGTACCGGTGGCGCCGGTGAGGCACAGATTGAGCTGTCTGCTGATCCAGTCACAGCTCGCTAATGAGGCCATTCGTGAACGATCGAGTCCACGTGGATGGCGATAATTAATATCCTCAATACAGGCATTGACGCGGAGTTTTGCCCCCCGTAATAGCCGTTCCAGGCGTTTGTTTTCCCGATAGAGCATTTCTCGATCCACCAACAGTCCAAGTCGCTCTTCAAAGGAGAGATCATGGGTATCCGGTTGTGATTGTTGTTGTTCGAAGGCGTCCAACATGCCGGTGAGTTTCAGGGTGTGAAGTTTTTGAAGGGTGTGTTGTGTCAACATCATAGGTTTCCCGTCGTGTGTGAATCAGGTGATGGCTTTTCAGCCATCACCTGAGATCATTATTTTTTATGGAACAGATTGATTCAGGCTGTCCGCTTTAGTGGTAATAGCCTGAACCCCGAACATTGCCGTGTTCCGGACCGGAGGGTTCGGTTTCCGCAGTGTCATCTTTTGGCCACTGATCCAGCCCTTTTTTGAGAATGGAGGTAATACTTCGGTAGTTCGGTGAATGGATCGCTAAAGCATGCTCACAGGCTGCTTCCAGTCGTTTTTGACTGTAACGGCGGGCATGCTTGAGTAGACCCAAACACGCACGATACCTAGCCGTTGGCGAAAGGTGTTGATCCATTTCCCGTAAATCCCTACAATCCCAATCGCGGCAATGAGATAGGGGGTGTGGGCAGTGGCGGAGAAATCT
>JBDLJO010000460.1:0-1339 GCA_039714275.1 Chloroflexota bacterium
GGTTTTTATATGCAGCCCGCACCTGTGGAGAATATGGTTTATACAGATGATCTGGCTCCAATCGAGTGGATCACCAATGATATGGTATTGAATTACGTGCTTTTTGGCGATATGGAGAATTTACAATGATGCCAAAATATATGCAATCTTTATTGCTAAATATGCTAACTCTTTTAACGCCGATTCTATTGGTTCTTGGCGCCGTGCTGATGATGTTAACACCTATATTTATTCGGACAGAATACAATCTCCCTAACTTTCCCGCTGACAAATATGGATTTACTATGGAGGAGCGCCTTTATTGGGCTGAAATTTCGAGGTCTTATCTGGTTAGCGATCACCCTGAAGATTATCTAAGTGAGTTTCAGCTTGACGATGGTACCCCTCTCTATAATGAGCGCGAATTGCGGCACATGGTGGATGTCAAAGCTGTTATCCATTTTGCACAGCAGGTGTTTTACCTTGTTTTAGTGGCATTTGCTTTGATCTCAGTTTGGGCTTTCCGTTCCGATAGTAGGGATAGTTACCTGGCGGCGCTGTCGCGAGGTGGTTGGTTGACGGTGGGATTATTGGCGGCTATGATTACAGCCGTGATCCTTAATTTTGATGCTTTCTTCGTCGCTTTTCACCGAGTCTTTTTTGAGGGGGAAACCTGGATTTTTAAGTATTCCGATACCTTGATCCGGCTGTTTCCGATCCGCTTTTGGCAGGATGCTTTTATCTTGGTGGGTGGGCTGGTTCTTGGTGTGGGTGCTTTTTTTGGGTATTTTTTTCGACGACACGCTTGATCATTTATCTTGGGTAACGAAAAGAATATTTGGAAAATCGAGCATCAGTGCCCCCCATCGGTATTATCATTACCGATGGGGGGCACTCTATGGTCAATTGTTCCTATGTATTCCTGAATCGCTGTGGATGAGCAAAGTTGAATGCTCCTGCATTTTTACCGAATGTGCAAAGGGGCGATCCCATTTTCGTTAAAACCGCAAGATTGATAAAAATCTTGGGCATCCGAATTTCCCCGGCTGGTATCCAGGAAGAGGTGTGTTGCGCCGCGGCGGTTAGCCCACTGTATAGCTGCCTCAACCAGCATTTGCCCTATTCCACGGCGTCTTTGTTCGTGTGCAACGGCGAGATCATCAACCCAGGCTCGCAATCCTGTTATCGCAGGTACAATCGATAATACGATGAATCCAACGATTTCATCCCCGGATTCAGCTACTAGCACATTGAGGCTGGTGCTTTCACGAAAGCGTTGTTGAGCGGCACGCAATGCTTCAGCACTAAGGTCCTGATTAGCCGGGATGAGCACAAGTAAGGAGAAAATGGCATGCTCATC
>JBDLJO010000461.1:0-1339 GCA_039714275.1 Chloroflexota bacterium
CAAAAATATATTATCGTGTTTCGCAAACTTCAGCGAATTTACCATTAGCACAAATTTTCCTATTATTGTGAGGAAATACTCGTTGATATTTTCCAAAAGATCAAACTCCATAAAATTCATCCGCCACTGATCGTTACTTTATGATTGATGCCCAATTCATCAAGAAGTTCAACCAACGTGGTGGCTCCTCTGGCCAACTAGTTTATCGGTCAGAACGATCATCTCGTAGGAGCAGATCATTTATTGACATCATCTGTCATAACGACAGTGCTCCTGCACAAGGAGCATAAACAAACGCATACGGTCAACCCCGGTACCGGCTGCCAGCGAACCGGCGGTGGTGACGTGCAACCCGCCGTTGCCGCCGGCCTTCTCGAAATCTGCCACAATTCGTTCTCGAATAGCTTCTGGGCTGCCGTCTCTGAGCAAGAAGGGCGGCAAGTGGCCATTGATTAGAGCAGCGGGCATCTTTTCCCGAATCAGGCCCGAATCGATATCCGGTCCATAATTAACCGAGCGGATGCCCAGCTCGTATTGCATATCAATCAGATGGCCCATCGAGCTATCGGAGTGCTGATAACGCGTAGCGTCGCCCGGTGCCAGATCGTTAAACACTTTCTCCAAGACCGGGTAACAGAATTCGCGATACAAGCGGACGTTAAAGAGGGCTGAGTTGTCATCATAGATCATATAGCCGGGTTCAGTATTGCCACTGAAATCACGGAGAATCTGGTTGAGAGCTACCAGTTTTTCTGCCAGAATATCTCGAAAGCGGCGCATTAAATCAGGATGGTCGATGCACCAGTAAATACAGGTTTCCGGTTGGAGAATGGAGGTCAAAATCGTTGCTGGGCCGCGACCGGCCCGTCCGAGCAGGGGCAAGGACCGACCATCTTGTTTCCGTTGTTCCCACTCTCCCAAATAGGCTTCCGGCAGACTCCAGGTGGCTAAATCCGTGCTTTCAGCCTTATCAAGAACAGCGGCAAATTCGACCGGATCGTCCGTGACGTGCGTTAACCAGGGCGTGCCGCCCTCGTGGTAGGTGAACTCACAGGCAAAGAGATTTTCGATCCTTTTGGGGCTGTTTTGAAAAGTGTCCTCATCAAAAAATGATTTACCGACATAGGTCATCGTCAACTGGTTGATCTCACGGTGCAAGGCATCCCGGTACGCTTTATCCTGATAGTAACGCAACGTGGATGGTACCTGCATAAACTCGAAGGCCCAGTGATCATCCGGAGCAGGAGAAAATGACGCCGAACACCGTGGTTTGTCGGTCGTAAAAGCCTGACACCGCTCGTTTTCGGCCCAAAAAGCCTCAAGATCAAGCGTTTTGGTC
>JBDLJO010000462.1:0-1336 GCA_039714275.1 Chloroflexota bacterium
TGAAAAAAGACTTAACCGGCAGTGAAACTGTTTTGATTAAAGGTTCTCGCAGTGCGGCTATGGAGGAAGTAGTTGAACGGATATTGACCCACCAGAAAAATAACAAGAGGGTGAACTAATGTTTTTAACATTAGCTGAATATCTGCAACAGTACGAAAGCGGTTTTTCCGTTTTTCAATATATTACTTTACGCGCCATTTTTGGCACCATTACCGCACTGGTTTTATCCCTCGTGATCGGGCCTACCATGATACGTAAATTGTCCAGCTATAAGATCGGGCAACAGGTACGTGATGATGGTCCGCAATCACATCTGTCCAAGGCAGGTACACCGACCATGGGCGGTGCCTTGATCCTGGTCTCAATCGCGATCAGTACCCTGTTGTGGGCCGATCTGTCCAGTGAAAAGGTCTGGGTCGTGCTGAGCGTTACCCTGGCATTCGGCATGATCGGTGGTGTCGATGATTATAAAAAACTGGTTTATGGTAATTCAAAAGGGCTGTCCGCCAGGGCGAAATATTTCTGGCAGACAGTTTTTGGTTTTGCCGCCGCATATTTTATTTTCAGCAGTGCAACAACGCCGATCGAAACAACCCTTATCGTGCCGTTCCTGAAAGATGCGATGATGCCATTGGGCGCCGGTTTTATCGTGCTCACTTATCTGGTTATCGTGGGCAGCAGTAATGCCGTTAACCTGACCGATGGTCTTGATGGCCTGGCGATCATGCCGACCGTGATGGTAGCAGGTGCGCTTGCTGTGTTCGCCTATCTTTCCGGACACTCAACCTTTGCCAACTACCTGGGTATTCCTTATATCGCTGGTGCGGGTGAACTTACTATTTTCTGTGGCGCACTGGTGGGTGCCGGCCTTGGTTTTTTATGGTTTAACACCTATCCCGCGATGGTCTTCATGGGAGATGTGGGTGCGCTGGCATTAGGCGCAGCGCTGGGTGTTATCGCCGTGTATGTCAGGCAGGAGCTGGTGCTGGTTATTATGGGTGGTGTATTTGTGATGGAAACGGTTTCGGTAATCTTGCAGGTTGGCTCATATAAGCTGACCGGTAAACGAATTTTCAGGATGGCGCCGATCCATCATCATTTTGAATTAAAAGGCTGGCCGGAGCCAAGAGTGATCGTTCGTTTCTGGATTATAACCGTGGTACTGGTGCTGGTTGGCCTGGCTTCGTTGAAAGTACGATAAGTTTTTTAGATTTTATTATTTGATCAGAGCGGTATGAGTGCATTAAGACAAATGACTGTTAAACCTGAACAAGCTGTTTATACGCTGGTCGTCGGACTGGGTAAAACCGGTTTGTCTGTGGTGCGTTATCTGCGT
>JBDLJO010000463.1:0-1328 GCA_039714275.1 Chloroflexota bacterium
CGGATGCAGTCTCCTGCTTCGACAGCTTCGTAGTTTAAACCGTTGCCTACCAAAGGGCAGGGTATGATCTCTTCCTGCCCATTTGATTTCAGCGTCAGGGCATCCGAAATAAACCAGGTTCTGTCAATCCTGATCCAGCCGTCTGTGCCGAAAATAGCGGCCTCCTGCGGTGTGTTGGTGCGGATGGCAGCAGAGAGCACGGCCATTTCCCCTGAGTCGTAGCCCAGGATAAAAGCAGTCTGCTCGTCGACGCCGGTGGACCCCAGATCGGCCATGCTGGTGATGCGGTCTGGTGTTCCCAGGATCATATGAGCCAGGGAGAGCGGGTAAATGCCGGCGTCCAACAGCGCGCCGCCGCCAAGTTCTGGGTTGAAGAGCCGTCCTTCGGGGTCGACGTCGGTTCGAAAGCCGAAATCAGCCTGGACCATGCGGATTTTGCCAATAGCCTCTTCAGCAATCAGCTGGCGCACTTTGACAAGGACGGGCAGGTACCGGGACCACATAGCTTCCATCAAGAAGAGCCCTTTCTCCCGGGCGGTCGCGATCATCTCTTCGGCTTCTGCAGCGTTGATGGCAAAAGGTTTTTCGCATAGGACGTGCTTTCCGGCATTCAGAGAGAGCAGAGTGTGATCCTTGTGAACATTGTGGGGTGTGCCGATATAAATAATATCGACATCAGGATCGGCTGCCAAGGCTTGATAGCTGCCGTATGCATTTGGAACGTTGAAGGTGTTTGCGAATGATTTGGCTCTATCCAGGTCGCGCGAGCCCACGGCTACAATCTTTGCATCTGGTACTGCTTCTAAACCCTGTGCAAAATCTGTAGAAATGATGCCGGGACCGAGAATGCCCCAATTGATAGTGTTATCTGGCATTTTTTTATCCTTAGAGATATTAATTAGCTTTTTTGCGCCTGTCATTGCGAGGCAGTTTTACCACCGAAGCAATCTCCTCGACGATCAGGGAGACTGCTTCGCAAAAAACACTTGCAGTGGCATCGGACGAAAAATACGTTAATTACATTGCATTCAATCCCTTTTCTGGTTCATGCAAGAGAGAACCTTGGGTTATCCATTACGGTATAGCCAGTTTGGGATGACATGATCAGCTTGGGAAAGCCATTCTTGGCGATAGACTCATAATCATGAATAATATCGGGCGGCCAGATACACAGGAATGCAAATTCTTCTGAACCGATGTTCAGCGTACGATGAGCAAAATTGCCCGGCACATAATACAAATTTCCCGGAACCATTTCTATAAACTGGCAATTCCCTGAGCGGTCAGACAGCAGCATTCCCCCTTTCCCACTGGTGACAACATATATT
>JBDLJO010000464.1:0-1328 GCA_039714275.1 Chloroflexota bacterium
TTTTTACTCCTTTCCAGCCATCTTCCGCCTGGCAAGCCAGACAGGAGAAGGTCCCATCTCTTTTATTCTGTTGGTAAATTCTATACAGATTTCCGCCCATCTCGGTCCCATTGCAGCGGAAAGGTTAAACATCTCAACTCTTGCAGGATCAATATTTACAGCAGGAAGAAGGGTTTTAATATATTCTATCCTGCTTTTTGCATGGGTATTTCCTTCCAGGAAATGACATTGACCCTCCAGTCAGCCTGCGGCAAAAACACCGTCTGCCCCGCGTTCAAATGCCCGCATAACATAGCCATGATCAAGCTTTCCAGTACACGGCAGACGTATAATCTTCACATTTGTTTCATAGGAAAGACGCATGACACCGGCAAGATCTGCTGCTGCAAATGCACAGTAATGGCAAGCAAATGCAAGAATTGTGGGAGACCATCCATCAGGGATATCCCCTGGTGTCTCCACGCTTTCTGCTTCACTTTTTTCTGCAATTGTCTGACTACTCATTATTCACTCCAAATTAAAATTTATCAAACCAACAGCCACGGGCTGACAACGATTAGGTTTGCAAAGTTCTTTCATATCAATATATCAGCTGTAAGCGAATCAATCATGGAAATAATCTGATCATCGCGAAAATTATTTACCTGGAATGCGTGTGCCGGGCAGATGCCTGCACATATACCGCAACCAGTGCATTTCACTTCATTATGACTTACCTTGCCATCTTCATCTATAAATGGTGATTCAAAGGGACAAACCCTGAAACAGGCAAGACATGACATGCACAGATCTCTGTCATGTTTTGCAATAATACCGGAAACTCCAAGCCTGTCATGGGAGAGCAGCGCTCCTGCTCTGCCCGAAGCTGCCAAAGCCTGATTAATAGTTTCATCCAGATTCTTTGGCGCATGGGCAAGTCCTGCAACATAAATACCTTCACTTGGAAAATCCACGGGCCGAAGTTTCACATGTGCTTCAAGAAAGAAACCCTCAGGGTTTCGTGTAAGCTTGTACTTCTCCCCGATACTATCTGTTGTAGGATGAGGTCTTAAACCGGTGGAGAGAACCAGATAATCAGCTGTAAACTCAATCTCCCGCTGAAGTATATGATCAAATGTCTCTATTTTGATCAAGGAGCCTGAAGAGTCAACTTCCGGTTTTCTGTCAGGTTCAAACCTGCTGAACAATACACCGAGTTCCCTTGCTTTGGAATAGTAATCTTCCCTTAGACCATATGTCCTTATATCCCTGTATAGTATTGTTACCTGTGTATCCGGAGAAGTCTCTTTAATCTGGATAGCATTTTTTATGGCATCCTGGCAGCAGAC
>JBDLJO010000465.1:0-1323 GCA_039714275.1 Chloroflexota bacterium
AAAACTCAAAATAGTCCTGGTCCCCTACCATTATAATTTCTTTTGGGAAAAAACCGTGCCGTAAAATGTGGTCTTCACGTTAGTTTACTCGCTATCCGTCAGCGGATTCGTCAATAAAATTGTGTGTTTGGATAGAATTAAGTTATGGTATACAATATTAACCAGAGTGATCGCACCGCAGGGACGGTCACGAAAATTCCGATGCCGTAATTTGGAAAAATAAATAGGTGAGGTATGTCAGAAAAATCATCGCACCCTTTTGGCGGTCACCTCGAATTGCTCTACCAATTATCACAAACCTTCAATGCTTCGCTTGATCTCAATGAAGTTCTCGACCGCGTCATGGATGAAGTCATTGCCGCGATTGGGGCAGAACGCGGGTTTGTGGCCTTGAAAGGCGAGGCTGGAAGCTTGGAATTTCGTTCGGCGCGCGGCATTGAACAGACATCCATTGATGACCCGGAATGTCAAATTTCCCACAGTGTGATCGGCGAGGTGCTCCAAAAAGAGAACACCATCCTTACCCATGACGCCCAAAATGATCAGCGCTTCAGTAATCATGCCAGCGTGCTGGATTTACAACTGCGCTCGGTCCTCTGCGCACCTCTAAAACATAAAGATAAAATATTGGGTGTTATCTATATCGATAACCGCATCTTTGCCGGCTTTTTTGGTGACGACGAATTAGAATTGATCAGCGCAATCGCTTCTAATGCTGCAATTGCTATCGAAAACGCCCGTCTTTATCAGATCGCGGTTGAAAAAGGCCGCATGGAACGGGAACTGCAAATGGCCTACCGGGTGCAGTCCAGCTTGATTCCTGAAGAATTACCTCAATGCTCAGGTTGGGAATTTGCTGCCTCCTGGCAGCCTGCCCGGGAAGTTTCGGGGGATTATTACGATTTCATCCCCTATGGTGATGAGGGGCTGTGTTTGATGATCGCTGATGTGACTGATAAAGGTATGCCAGCAGCGCTCTTCATGGCTCTGACGCGTAGTTTGGTTCGGGCCAGCATCGATCAGGCTGAATCGCTGGCGTTGGGGATTTCCAGAGCTAACCGCCTGATTTGTTTGGATTCGAATATCAGCATGCCGGTGACCCTATTCTTGTGCCAGCTCAGCCCGGATAAAGAGATCACCTACGTCAATGCAGGCCATAATCCGACCCTGCATTACGACGCTTCAAAAGGTGAGATCACCGACCTGACACGCACCGGGATGTTCTTGGGTGTCGATGAAAGTGCTGAGTATTCCCAAGAAACTATTGTTCTTGAGTCTGAAGATACCCTGATATTCTACACGGACGGGGTACCAGACGCGATC
>JBDLJO010000466.1:0-1308 GCA_039714275.1 Chloroflexota bacterium
GCTTGAATTTCCTGAAGCGGTGCAGCCACAACCGGCTTACCCATCGCCAAGTATTCCAACACTTTCAACGGTCTCACTGCGTGCGTCATCCCTGATAAGGTAAAAGGCAAAATACCAATATCAAATTGAGCTATTTTTTCAGGGATCTTTTCATATGCGACCACCCCACGATAATGAACATTCTTTAACGATGTCAGGTTCTCTATGTCAATAGATGCCGGGCCAACTAGCTCAAATTGGTATCCCGGGCGAATTTTGGCGACTTGATAAAGTAATTCAACATCAAACCACGCTGCGATTGCACCGTGAAAACCAATTATAGGCATTGAATTTCTTCGGGCAGAGTCATCCATTCTGGAAAAATGCGCCAAATCAACTCCATTGGGAACCAGCACAATATCTGAACGTGCCGGTTTCAATCGCTCAAAAAGAACCGTTGAGGAGGTGATAACCAGATCGGCTTCAGCCAACAATTTCTTATGGTAATCCACAGCCCTGCGCCCCTTTTGGATATCAGCAATGTGATCTGAAACCTGATGAATACTGATATCATCGAGAATATCATAAATTACAAATGGTTGTTGATAAAGAGATAATTCTTCATAAGAATAAGGATAATAGACAATCACGATGGGACGCTGACCGCAAAACTCATCATAGGGTCCGGTAATATGCAAAAGGGGATGTGGACTAGGCTGCCGACCACTTGGGTTTTGCCAAAAGGTTTCTACGCCAGCTTTCGCAAGCTGCAAGGCTAAATGATGTGGGCGCTGCTTAATACCGTCCCAGGTGATGCCGGGAGCTAAGGGAAAAACGGCCGTTTGCAGATTTTTTATATCTTCAGTAGTAGTGCCATCCAAATATTGGGTCAAGACTTCTTGCCATTGGGATTGCCAACGTGTTAACGAAAAGGTGACTGCAACATCGCGCCCCCGGGCACATAGCTTCTCTCGCAAGCCTTGATCTTCGATCAAGCGCGTCAGCGCCTGCATCAAAGCATCTGAGCGCGGTTCAATCAGCAAACCATTATGCTCGTGAATGATCAAATTGGGCAACCCACCGACATTGGATGCGATCACGGCATTGCCTGAAGCCAAAGCCTCCAGGCAAGAGAGTGAGGTACCTTCACTATGTACCGTTGGAATGATCGTGATATCTGCCTGCTGATACGCTTTTGGCATTTCTTCAGGTGACAGAGACTCCCAGCGGATACGCCCTGGATATTGCGCCATCAATGTTTTTAAATACGCTTCTTCTGGTAATTCGGCCTTACCCACAAAATAAAATTCCACCTGCGGGTAACGTACA
>JBDLJO010000467.1:0-1307 GCA_039714275.1 Chloroflexota bacterium
GCAGTATACCAAAACCCCAATTATCCTAATATCTTCGCTGCAGGGATCGCCTTTGCCCCTCCAGGAACAATCTCAGTACCCCATACTACGCCTAATGGGACCAAAATTTCTGCCGCTCCTCCAAGGACTGGCATGGTTTCCGGCATCATCGGGCGGGTGGTGGCTCTGAATATCGTTGATCTGGTAAAGAAAGGCCGCATGACCCACAGCGAGCGGATGACTGAAATGTATGCCGCTTGTATTGCATCGATGGGCGATTCCCTTTGGGATGGCTCCGCCGCAAGCATTATTGTTTATCCAGTAGTGCCGGATTTCAGACGATATCCCAATGAACAGGGCCGCGATATGTTTGTGACCCATATGGAAATGGGGTTAGCCGGTGCCTGGATGAAACGCATGGTACACACCACCTTTATGCATAAACTGCAAGGGCGCATTGGTTGGAAGATGATTCCCGAATAGAAATTAGATTGGGCAAGGAAATTAAAGATTTGCCCTTCCTTACCACCGAGGAAAAAACAATGGAAATAACAAAAAAACAACGGGCAATGATGAACAACAAACTGATCCAATTCTTCAGGTTTATTGTTCTTAATTTGAAAATCCTTAAAGGTGTAGATCACAGCAAGAGATCATAAATACCTGAAGCATTTATTAGGATTTTTATAGAATAAGATTCATATTTGCAGCGTGCGTACGCGTCTGAGTACCGCGCTGTTTCTTTATTAAATCTGAACGAATTTACTAAGTTTCTGGTAAACTTCTTAGGGTGAATGTCATCAAAGATATAATTTGGTGGCAGATCCCAGTTTTCTAAAAGCTTCGGTCTCTTGCAGGATTTTTTCAATATAAAACCCAATCTAACTTGATAGGATATTACTAATGAATTATCTACCACATACATACGACGAAATTGATCAATTATGCGCAAACACACTTCGGATGCTCAGTGTTGACCAGGTGCAAGCTGCCAATTCCGGTCACCCTGGTTTCCCGCTGGGAGCAGCAGATATCGTAACTGTTTTATGGACTCGCTTCCTTAAACACGCTCCAAATCAACCCGACTGGCCAAACCGAGATCGTTTTGTGCTGTCCCCAGGGCACGGTTCTGCACTACTTTATGCCCTGCTGCATGTACACGGGTATCCACTATCGCTAGATGATCTAAAAGATTTTCGTCAGTGGGGCAGCATTACACCCGGTCATCCAGAATATGATCTTAAGCTGGGGATTGAAACTACCACTGGACCGCTAGGCCAGGGGTTGGGCAACGCAGTTGGCATGGCAATAGCCGAACGTTGGCTGGC
>JBDLJO010000468.1:0-1303 GCA_039714275.1 Chloroflexota bacterium
AAAACATACACAACAGAATTAATGGCGATTGCGATGCTTTCTGCAGCCTTGGAAGATGATAGAAAACGATGGCGTGAACTAGACCAGGTAGCTGGATGGGTGAATGAGGCACTTGAACAGGATGAATTCATTCAACAATCATCTCAACGATATCGTTACATGGAAATGTGTGTGGTTTTAGGGCGTGGTTTCAACTATGCAACCGCTTTTGAATGGGCGCTAAAACTAAAGGAATTAACCTATGTAGAAGCCGAGCCATACTCTTCAGCAGACTTCAAACATGGTCCGGTAGCGATGGTAGCACAAGGCTTCCCCGTGATGACGGTTTTACCTAAAGGCAAAGTGTTCCAATCAATGTTGGAAATGTTACAACACTTGAAAAGGGATTTGTTAGCTGAATTAGTGATCATCTCGAATTCGACTGAGGCGTTGTCAGTGGCACAAACACCATTTTCTTTTCCTGCCGGTGTCCCTGAATGGCTATCTCCCCTGGTGAGCATTATCCCAGCTCAATTATTTTCTTATCATCTGACCCTGGCAAAAGGATACGATGCAGATAAGCCGCGAACGATTAGCAAAGTTACTGAAACGCATTAATTTGGCAAACATTATCTCCTTCGTGGAACCCTGTCCGTGCAAGTAGTGGAGAAACAGTACAAACTCTACGGGTCTGCAGAACCAGGCTTCTATGAACTTTTTACTGCAAAACACTTAGAGCCTATCCGTAAAGTCGGGATGGAGAACTCCCCTAAGAATTTCGGATAGAAACTAATAAAATTTACTAAAGGTGCATACCGATGAAACCATTTTTAGAACCATTTTCCATCGCATTAAATCCAAGTATTTTTTCATCTTTTGAAATGGGAAAGTTGCTAGAGCGTAAGTTGAGTGACCTCAAAGACTACTATTCCGATCAGAATGCCGTGGGAGAGATATTATCTGAGGATAATCCACTTATCTATAAAGTCTGGGAGATGGAATACGAAGGTGATGGACAGGGGCTCAGTGTTGGGCTGACCGTCATCAATCCTGGTCAAATCGGCGGTGAATTTTACATGACAAAAGGTCACTTTCATGCTGCTGATTCCGGTGACGAAGTATATATTGCCACCAGTGGAAAAGGGGGAATGCTGCTGACTGACCGTTCAGGGAATTGCCAGTTTATTGAAATGGAGCTGGGAAAATTGTATTATGTTCCAGGCAACTTTGCTCATCGTACGGTGAACATCGGTTCAGAAGAATTTGTATTCCTGTGTGTCTGGCCGCCCAATATTATTCATGATTATGAGACCATCGCCGAGAA
>JBDLJO010000469.1:0-1301 GCA_039714275.1 Chloroflexota bacterium
GCGAAAACGATAAATCTGCTGTCTCCTTCACCCCTTGGGCGTACGATGAAACCATTATGCTGGGCAGCAAGGTTCTCAATTAATTGATCATGACGAGCAAGCGCCTGGCTCATTGCCACGGAATCTTGCTCCCAGAGGCGCGTGCTATCCTGAACATCTGTGAAGAGGAAAGTTACAGTTCCCCTTGGTAGTTCAGTCATACAAGATTCCCTTAAATGTTTGGCAATATTTCAATAAGATGGATATTTTTATGTTGGGCTATTAGCCTAAGGAATTAGAGCATAAATTTGAAAATCAGTTGGACATTAGAATGATTAATCGCTTTATGAAGACTGGATTGCAACCAACGTAATATCATCAAATTGCGAAGAAAGCCCTTGATATACATTGAGTTTATCAACAACTAGATCGCATAAATTTTGGGCTGAGTTAGGAAGATAGTCAGTTGTGGTTTCTATTAGACGCTCCAACCCGAAGCCTGTGCCATCTGAATTCCGGGTATCAAATGCGCCATCAGTATAGAGCAATAAAGTGCACCCCTCTGGGATGATAATTGACCCTACATCTAGTTTTGGATCAGAAAAGAAACCCAATAACTGTCCTTGGTCCCAATCTAATATCGCAGCTTTTCCATTTTGGTCGAATAGAATTGGCACTTCATGTCCGGCACGTGCGTAGGAGAATTTACGCTTTTTTCGGTCTAATAATCCGAATAAAACTGTGACAAACATGCCTGATTCATCCAAATCAAGCAAGTGTTGGTTTACTCGCAGAAGCACATCTGTGGGGGAGGGTATGTGTTGAATCTCAGCGCGCAGCAGACTGCAAAAAAGCGCCATGTATATTGCTGCTGGAATACCTTTACCGGAAACATCGCCAATCGCGATCGCAACAATATCCTCATTCAAGGGAATGAAATCATATAAATCACCACCTACGGAACGTGCTGGAACCATACGCGCTCCGAATTCGAAATCATCCAAACAAACCAAATCCTTTGGCAGGATAGACTCCTGAATATCACGGGCCAGGCTAAGTTCGTGCTCCAACTTTTCTTTCTCGACAATTTGAGCCTGAGCTGTTTTTAGTTCTTCGCATGTTTGCGTAAGTTGACGATTTATTTCCCTCAAATCATGAATCATGAGGTTATCTGACTCGCGCAAACGTACCCCCAAGACGCGCACCAACTCTAAAGCCAGAGCCGGTCGTAGTTCTAAAAGTTTGTTAAAGTCCGCATGATCTAATTCAAGAAGCTTTATGGGTGTGCTGGCTCGAACGCTGGCTGTCCGAAGTCCATCAGG
>JBDLJO010000470.1:0-1295 GCA_039714275.1 Chloroflexota bacterium
GACGACCCTACCCAACCGCCCTTCCCCTGGGACCCGGAGGCTGCTCGCTGGTGCCGTGAGTATCGCGCCAATCATCCCAATGCGTTCCCTGTCGACCACCGTGAACTGCTGCGGCCCGAACGGGTGAAAATCAAAACCACTCAGCAAAAGAAAAAACCGCGCATTCGTTTGAAATAATGCCGGCTTAGCCTGGTGAAAGTAAAAATACTTGATCAGGTAATTATCAAAATTAATTTAGAAAACCTTGGAGGTAAAAACATGTCTGACATCGATGTAACTCTCGTACTACCATCCGGAAGCACTCGCACAGCGGAAATTCCTGACGATGTGATCGTAAAGGAACTGCTCCCAGAGTTGACCACCACACTGGAACTGCCAACCACGGGCCCTGACGGACGGCCCACCAACTACCGGTTGGATAGTAAAGCCTTGGGAAGAGAGCTTCAGGAAGATGAAACCCTGGCCGATGCCGGTATCCCTGAAAGTGATCGCTTGATGATCACCGCAGATATTACTGCTGGATAATTTTCTTGTATAGACTGCGAGCGTAAATGCTCGCAGTCTATACGACCAATATACGATGATGTCACCTAATCAGATCCGCCTCGGTCCCATAGATATAAGCTCACCTTGCTCAGGTCATATTCCTTATAAACATGCCCGGCGTTGGCAATCTCACGATGAAATTCTTTTGCCAACCCCTAATCTGGATGTTTTTATGACCCAGGGAGCTTTTGTACGTGCTTGCGCTCATGCAGGCAGCGACCTGAACAATGAAGTTGGCGGTTGGATGATCGGGGAGTGGCGATCGGACAAAATCAGCCAGCGACAATTCATTGTTATTGAAAAGATCATGCCCGCCCCGCACACCCAACACGGCAGAGCATACCTTACTTTTACACAAGATTCTCAGGTTGCGATGCACGAATCGTTAGAGAAGCGATATCCGGGGAAAAAAGTAGTCGGTTGGTATCATTCTCACCCCAGAATGGGCATTTTCTTTTCGGAGCATGATAGTTGGCTGCACTTAAACTTTTTCCCTAAACCGTGGCAGGTCGCGCTGGTGATTGAACCCCACTCTGCAAACGGTGGTTTTTTTATCCGGGGCAGCGATGGTCAGCTTGACACCCGGCGGTATTTCGGTTTTTTCGAACTCACTAACCGAAAGCAGCGCAGCGTCGTTCATTGGGGAAATTTATTTACCCGGCATGGAAACGATAATGGAGATAATAACAAATGAGTAGATTGATGCGATTATATTATTACGGTGTTTTTGGAGCCATCGGGGGGCTGAT
>JBDLJO010000471.1:0-1292 GCA_039714275.1 Chloroflexota bacterium
AGCTCAAAAACCAAGCCTTTTGGTCTTACTTATTGCTGTGATACTAGGTTCTGTATCCTCAATTACGCTTGCCACTTATCTGCTTGAATTATCTCCGGCATGGGTAGCATTATTGGCAGGTGCGGCTTGTGGTTTTTTGGGCTTTGGGTTGGGTGAGAATATTGGTGATGCAATAATATTATCGCTTATCATTGGTGTGCTAGTTTTTCTCTTTATTAATGTGGGTCCGGTGATAGAAATAGTTAGGATCGTCATCGTTCCTATAGCAACAGGATTCTGTGTAGGAAATGTCGTTTATGGTATTTGGAAAGAGATATCAACCTAACAAACCGCCCCAATCGGTCGGCTTTGCCGCTGCTGGGCTCAACCGTTAACTGAAATGAAGCCAGCTGCAATAATTCTCCTCTTATTCGTTTTAGGTGCCTGCACCAACCATTATGATGCTGATGATTTCGATCTTGTAAAACTGAACAGGGCAGTTGTACAACTGTTTGACTTGCCAATAAACGGAAGCCGTATAGAAAAGAAATGGTGGCCATCGGAAATTGCAGAACTGAATCCCGAATCCGTAAGAAAGAATGAAAACGGCATCTATATAGAGTTAGACTCCTTCTTTGTTGAAGAAAGGGGCCTTTTTATCCCTGCGCCGGGAACCAAAGTTGAGACAGATACGCACCAAGAACCTTTTTATAGATTAATCGGTAATGGAATCTATAGTTATCATGTTACGGGATAAACATACCAAGGCGCCAAAACAGGACGGCTTAGCCGGTATCTGGCCTGATCATTGGAGAGAACGAAAGTGAATTTATGCAAAGAATTTCCCAGGTTCATCGTCCTGTGCATGGCTGCTGGCGGCATACTTGCTCACAAGAGTAGCATCTCAGTTTTTACCGGCGTTGCGGTCGGCCTTGCCGTTGGCATACTCCCGATTTTCCTTCTCGGTGCAATCGTTGGACTGATGCTGGCATAGCGTCCGGAACGCCCGTCTTGTGTTTGTGGAAAATGCAACTCCGATGAATATGACTACGTTGGCCCAATGCACAAACTGGAGGATATACATATCACTCCTCATTGTGGTCGTGAGTACCGCTCTCAAGGTACAAAAATCGATCTGAAAACTGTACCTGGATATTCCCCTTACACGGAGATATCCAAGTGGCAAAGATGGGAAGAAGGGCACACAACAAAACCTTTGAAAGCGATGGCGCTAACCATGCCACACTTCAAGGCCCAAGCTATGTTTATAAATGAATGATATGCAAGCTATAGAAAATTTGAAAAATAAATTA
>JBDLJO010000472.1:0-1290 GCA_039714275.1 Chloroflexota bacterium
TATGTTGGCCACCGCGCTGAGCACGTGCATGGTGCCGATCAGGTGATTCGTTCCTCAGCTATTCCCGATACAAATATTGAAGTGCAAGCTGCATTGAAAGCGGATATTCCAGTATTAAAACGAGCCGATTTTCTTGGGCAATTGATGGATGGCCGTCAAGGTGTTGCGGTTGCTGGTTCCCATGGGAAAACATCAACCACAGCGATGTTAGCCTGGGTGCTGACCGCACTTGAGCAAGACCCCACTTTTATTGTTGGGGGCAATGTTAATAACCTGGAGACCAATGCCAGTGCAGGTAAAGGATCAGTTTTTCTCATTGAAGCTGATGAATATGATTATATGTTCTTGGGTCTACGCCCAAAGATTGCTGTCGTGACCAATGTGGAGCATGATCATCCCGATATTTTCCCAACCCCGGATATTTTCCATCAAGCGTTCCACGATTTTGTACGCACACTGCCAGCCGGTGGTTTATTGCTGGCTTGCGGTGACGACCCTGGTGCGGCTGATTTATTGCCTGGTGCGGCTGATGATGGTTATCGAACCTTTTCTTATGGCATCAACACAGTTGACCATGATTATGCTGCCCAAAATTTAGTGACTAACACCCAAGGTGGATTTACTTTTGATCTAATTTCAGCAGGAAATTTCATATCTACCTGTTCCTTACAAGTCCCGGGAAAGCATAATGTCAGTAATGCAGTCGCCGTTCTAGCGGTAGTGGACCAGTTAGGTTTATCTATTGTTCAAGCCGCACACGCTTTAGCTACCTTTACTGGTGCTGGCCGACGTTTTCAGGTCCTGGGTGAAGCCAACGGTGTCACAGTGATTGATGATTACGGCCATCACCCAACAGAGATCCTGGCAACACTGGCTGCTGCACGGGCGCGTTATCCCGAGCGTCCCATCTGGGCAGTTTGGCAGCCTCATACTTACACTCGTACCCAGCTGTTGTTTGATGAATTCGCGGCTTCCTTTAATGATGCAAATCATGTCATTGTGACGGCGATATTTCGGTCACGGGAAGCTGCTGACGCTGGTTTTTCTGCAAAACAAATTGTAGATATTATGCCCCATGACGATGCTCATTATATTGCTGATCTTACGGATGCGGCATCTTTTCTCATAGGTCGCGTAACATCAGGCGATGTAATCATAGTTTTCTCAGCGGGTGATGCTACTCAGATCAGTTCCCAACTAATCACAGCATTATCTACAGTAGAGGAGAATCAAAATGGCTAAAACGAAACACACCAATAAATCTGAGATGCTGGCTGCCGCTTCCTTGGA
>JBDLJO010000473.1:0-1288 GCA_039714275.1 Chloroflexota bacterium
TTGAAGGTGATTGAATAAATAACGCCGTCAATTAAAGAATGCAAGCCAATCCCAACCATCGGAATGATCCCGATGGAAAGGTTGGTGCAATCACGTTCATGGCAAACAAATACATTCAGGAATCGATTGAAGAAATGCAGCCCCATGAAACCAACCAGGAGATAAACAGGTGCATTTTCATTCATCCCAAAAGCTTTTGGGATGATATGGATAAATGACACAGAGATCAGTACCCCGGCCGCGAAACTGATAAAATAAACCACATTTTTATTTCCCCATGTCTCGTATTTGCTGATAATGTAGATGCCAATCGTTGTGACCAAACAGGCCAGCAAACTGGCAGTAATTACAGCTCCAAAAGTGGTCGTGAACATAACGATTTCCTTTCTTTAGCGTTGGTGTTTAATGATTGTGCCCATCACCATGACCGTGCTCAATACTTTCGGCACATGGGGCAGCCTCACTTAACCCTCCACCAAAATAATTCTCAAGGGTGGCGCGCACTGTTCCGCTTGCTCCGGTTGCCGCATCAATACCAAATTCCCGGAAGAATTGGATTGCCCGACCACCCATACCGCCGCTGAGCATCACATTAGCTTTTTGGTCGTTAATAAATGCTGGAACTTGACCAACTTGATGGCCCGCGAAAAACGGATTTTCGATCAGGGTAACAGTCTGTATTTCTTTATCTTCCACATCTACGATGGCAAAGTATGGACATCGTCCAAAGTGTTGTGCAACCGTACTCTCTAACCCATTACTAGTTTGTGCTGAAATTGCGATACGCATATTTAATCCTCATTAATAAGTTTAGTTAATTCTTCCGCAGCCACATAATCTAAGACGGTGATTTTTTGTGTGCTGACACCAGGTACATAAGATACGGCCTGCTTCATTTGTTGAACAAGGTATGCAGCGATTGGGCAGGTGGGTGATGAAGGTCGAAAAATATAACTCACTTCTCCCTTAGCATTTACTCTAATCTCCTCGACTAGACGCATCCGTATAACATCTGCACCAGTTTCAGGATCGATCACCGTCTGTAATCGAGCAGTTATTAATCTCTTGATCCTTTCGACATCTTTTACTGTACCCATTATTCATCACCCATTAATTTAGTTGTGATCTCGGTCCAAATTTTTCCCAAAGCTTGGCTGGCTGGGGCCTCTGGGTGATATGCAGTTACAGATTGTCCCTGTACCATCGCTTCTGTCACCACTGGGTCAAAAGGAATCGTACCGACAACTTCAATCCCTTTGTCATGGCAAAATGCTTTAATCTCAGCCGT
>JBDLJO010000474.1:0-1274 GCA_039714275.1 Chloroflexota bacterium
TCATCGGCGTCATCGGCGTCATCGGCGTCATCGGCGTCAGAATTGGCGGCTGCAATATCTGCAACCGCTTGTGCAACGCCTTCTGTCACGCCTAAAGCTTCACTTAACTGGCCTATATCAACATTTCCATTGTCATCAGTAGCGTCTGCAAGAGCTGCTGAGATCTCTCCCACATTAGAGTTAGGTGCTGCGTTAGCCATAGCGTTTGAGGAAGCGTGTGCTGCATTCAGACTACCTAATTCGCTGGCAGTTGCACCATGGTTGCTTGCTGTGCCGTGTCCGTTAGCATTACCATTGCTGCTATTGCCGTTACTACCACTATTCCCGTTGCCATTACCTCCGGCATTTCCACCACTATTCCCGCCTCCGTTTCCACCGCCATTGCCACCACCATTGCCACCACCAACACCACCACCGCCGCCAGCACCGCCTCCTTTTGCTAAAGCAGATTTAGATCCAACAGAAAAATGGCTTGTACCAAAAGAGAAAGGTAAAAGCAGTAATGCTGCCGCTATAATAGTATAAGTAATGTAGAGAAAACTACTCTTTACAAATGATTGTGTACGATTGCCTCGATTTGTGTTTTTGTATAACGCTATTTTCATCAAAATTTACCTCCTAATAAAAGTTGTTTGATCCTACCTCAAAAAACTGGGGACCGAGTTAAACCACATTTTTTAGATTGTACCACTCCTGCTCACAGCGAGCAGGAGCTTGCCACCCATTGGCAGATATATTAATTGCAACATAAAAACAGGCTCTGATCTAAAGAACCTGTCTTCATGTCTTCAAAATTTGATAAAAATTGTGGTCAGGATAAAATTAAAACTTAGTGCCTGAACCAGATCTTTTTTATCCGAATTTATCAATTAATTGCAAAGTGGGCGCGCCTGTTTTTGCTGAAAGCTTGTTCTGTTTGACTTGAATCCAGGGGCTGTTCTTCGCCATAGCTTATGGCATTTAAACGGGCGACAGAAACACCAAGATTGCTCAGATAGGCTTTTACTGCACTGGCACGGCGTTCACCAAGTGCAAGGTTATATTCTGTTGTTCCTCGGTTATCACAATGGCCCTCAACAATAACAGATGCTGAATCATTTGCTTCTAACCAGGCAGCTTTTTCTTTTAACAACATTTTTGCCGTGGAACTTAACTTGGAACTGTCATATTCAAAGTGAATATCCTGATCTTCAAACTCTCTCTTTGCAGCCTGTATTTTAGCTTCTTTCAGCTCTTTTTCCCTGGCCATCTGATCTTCAATCTTTTGCTGTGCT
>JBDLJO010000475.1:0-1263 GCA_039714275.1 Chloroflexota bacterium
CTGCAGAAATAAAAACAAATCTGAACCGCAGAGACGCAGAGGCGCTGAGAAAAACATATACTGTTAGCTGCGCCGCAGGCGCAACTAATAAAAACCTCTGCGCCTCAGCGTCTCTGCGGTTCAAATCATCTTTTAATGCTAAAATCGCCAACTAACATTTAACAGAGGAATTACAAATGGCCTGGTGGGGTACATTTATCGGCGGCACCTTAGGTTACGTCTTTGGCGGTCCGCTGGGCGCGATCATCGGCGCGGCGCTAGGCGGTAATCTCGACCGCGGCATCAAGATGGGTGACCAGTTTGATACCGGTAACCAGGAACGGGTACAGGCCGCTTTTTTCACCACCACATTTTCGGTGATGGGTCATGTCGCCAAAGCAGACGGCCATGTCAGCCCGCAGGAGATCGCTTCGGCAAAAAGCATCATGGCACAGATGCAGTTATCCGAACAGCAGCGCACAGCCGCCATTAAATTTTTCGACCAGGGTAAAACGGCCGACTTCCCGCTGGAAGCGGTACTTCATCAGTTCAAAAAGGAATGTCATGGCCGGCGCAACCTGATACAGATGTTCGTCGAGATCCAGATCGCCACCGCACTGGCGGACGGCAAGGTTGATGCCAGCGAAAAACACGTGCTCTACACCATTGGTGAAATCCTCGGTTTTTCACGTGTCCAGATCGATCATCTGTTCAATATGGAAAATGCCGCTGGCGCCAGTGCCAGTGATTCTTTAACACTGGGCCAGGCATACAAGATACTTGGTATCAGTAAAGGCAGCAGTGAAGCAGAAATCAAAAAAGCCTACCGGCGTCTTATGAGCCAGCACCATCCCGACAAACTGGTCGCCAAAGGCCTGCCTGATGAAATGATTCAACTGGCAACAGAGAAAACCCAGGAAATACGCAAAGCCTACGATCTCATTAAAAAGAGTTTATAAAAACTATGGAAATAACAGGTCCACTCAATATTGGTGTATTAGACAACGATGCCGGCGGCCGTGAACTGCACCTGAGCTTTAACGCCGATTTTAGAGTTTTAAGCCTGCCGCAACAGTCTGAACGTTTTCAGGCCTTCATCAAAACGCTGATCAACGAGATTCACCAGCTGGATGAAACTGACGCTAACCGCCAGGGCATGACAACCATCCTGCAGATATGTGAGCAGCTGCAGCCGCACATCGATGCCAATGAACTACCGCTGGAAGAGACCATCGTGGTCAATATTCAAAGCCACAATCCCTTTGGCAATATCAAGATTACAGG
>JBDLJO010000476.1:0-1254 GCA_039714275.1 Chloroflexota bacterium
ACCGGCTCTTCATGCTCCAATCCGGGCGGTCACTTTCGTCAGGTAAAAGATTGCAACCGGCCATAAACGGACGTTCGTCGAGCTATGTTCACCAGTATTTCGGGTATCCCTCCGAACGACTAACATTGTTGTAAAACAGTGCAACTACAACCAGCACCAAGGCACCGCTAAATGTCGGAAACCAGAGAAAACTCCAGGCTGGCTGAGTAAGAAAAATAATGACCGGATTAGAGCCAGCTGGTGGGTGGACGGTTCTGGTAAGCATCATTACAGCAATAGTCGTACCTACTGCTAGTGCCAAAGCCCACCAATGTGGACCGAACAACGTAAGAAATACAAGTCCCGTCAATGAACTCAGAAAGTGTCCTGCGACGACATTACGTGGCTGGGAAAATGGGACATCCGGAAATCCAAACACCAGTACACAGGATGCTCCAAAAGACCCGAGAATCAGGGATAGTGCCAGCAAATCTTCTAATCCCGATAGAACGGAAATAGTCAAAGCACCACCAATCCAGGCAAGAGCGACAGTTCGTAGTTTAGGAGCAGGTGGCAGAGGGGATTTTTGCCCTTTTAGTTTTTGCATCAACATGGATTCCTCCTGGAAGGTCGGTAGAGTCGAAGTAGACAGGTCTGTCTACTTGATATCACTCTAGCGCATATAGACAGATCTGTCTACAATATCCGTATGGATGACAAACAACATGATCCAAACCTGCCGGCACGTGAGCGGATATTAAGGACTGCGCACAGTTTGTTCTATCGGGATGGAATTCGTGCGACCGGGATAGATCGGATCATTCAGGAAGCAGGCGTTGCCAAGGTCACTCTTTACCGCCATTTTCCGAGCAAGAATGACCTGATCAAAGCTTACCTCGAGTATCGGCACCAGTTGTGGATAATGTGGTTTAAAGACGCTCTGAGCCGATACAGTAAAGAATGCGATTCAGTGCCAGACTTACTGATTGCTGCGTTGCGGGAATGGTTTGAAAGCGATGGCTATCGCGGCTGTGCATTCATCAACGCGGTGGTTGAAATGGATGGCGTGCTTCCCGAGTTCACAAAGATCTCCAAGCGACACAAAGAAGAAGTAGTAGAACTGATTGCAAACTTACTTCCGCACTCGCAAGATCGATACCATCAGGCACTTGCCATAGCAGTGGCGGTAGACGGCGCAATACTCCGCGCTCAGTTGGAAAAACAGTCTGAACACGCACTTGAATCACTCGGGCTGATATTACAAGCCATTATTTA
>JBDLJO010000477.1:0-1242 GCA_039714275.1 Chloroflexota bacterium
GATAAATCTTGGGTTGAAAAAGCACCCGGAAGCAAATCCGCCACCGTGGTTCGAAGGATCAAACTGCCGTCTTGATCGGCAATCAACATAATCGTATCCAATCCGAATTCAGCCAAAACTTGACGACAAGATCCGCAAGACGAGCCGCCGTTATCGGTGACAATTGCAATAGCCTGGAAATTCATTTCACCGGCTGAAACTGCTTTGAAGACTGCCACGCGCTCGGCACACATTGTTGCAGGGTAAGCCGCGTTTTCAACATTGACACCGGTGTAGATCTCCCCGGACTGCGTCAGCAAAGCAGCACCTACCGGATATTTTGAGTAGGGCGCATACGCAAAATCACGGGCTCTGATAGCCGCTTGAATTAAATCTCTCTCTGCACGATTAATGGTCATCTTGACCTTGATCTTGAGTTTCAATTCTCTCGGCATGGACTTTGCGAATTCGACGGTCGCTTACATGCTCAACGGTCAGCAGCAAACCGTTTCCCATAATTTGTTCGCCCTTAACGGGGACATGACCTAAATACGCATAGATAAAGCCGCCCAGGGTATCCGCCTCATCAATAGGCAGGTTAGACTCCATAATTTCATTGAAATCATCCAGGTCTACGCGACCGCGAAAGATATAGCTTCCATCCTCAAGTTTCCGATAAGGCAGTTCTTCTTCCTCATCATATTCATCTTGAATTTCTCCAAAGATTTCTTCAATAATATCTTCAAGGGTCACAACACCAGCCACACCACCATACTCGTCCACAACAATAGCCATGTGAACACGACGTTTCTGCAGTTCTGCTAAAAGTTCATCAACTTTTTTCGCTTCAGGAACAAAATATGGTTTGCGCAGGAAATCTCGCTTGATATCACGCTGTTCTTTATCAGCGCCCCAGATTTTTAGTAAATCCTTGGCATAGAGTAAACCTAAAATTCGATCTATGGACTCATCATAAACGGGCAGTCGTGAATATCCAGAAGATAAAAGCAAATCTAAGGCTTCCTCTAAAGGTGTATTAATATCCAGGGCCTGAACATCAATGCGCGGCACCATGATTTCCCGGGTCAGGGTATCATCTAACCGGAAAATGGATTGAATCATTTTGCTCTCGTCTTGCTCCAGAGTGCCATCTTGCTGACCAACATCAACCAAGGTTTTAAAGGCATCTTCCGTTACTAAATGAGCTCTCTCTTGAGGTCCAGTTTTTTCATTCGAAAGCATTAAACTGATGCCCGCCAAAGG
>JBDLJO010000478.1:0-1225 GCA_039714275.1 Chloroflexota bacterium
TGTGCCCTTGATAAAGGACGGTATTCATCGTTTCATTATTTAATCCTTAGAGCTCTTGTGTCCTAATGGCTATATAACCTAAAACCTTAGTGTCTTAGCCCATCTTTGTAGGTTTTTAGGCTAAAATAGGCTAAATTGCCATTATTGGGGGAAATCTCAAAATATAATAACAGTAAATTTAGATAGTTATAAAAATTAGGGCGCGAAATGTTCAATGTAGTGCCATAAAATGATTACGAGGGGTTGACGCGGGCGTGTCTCTTTGAAATATATAAAGTATGTATATTCGAAGAACAACAATCAAAAGCCGGAAAAATGGCAAACCCTATTGCACATATCGATTGGTTGAATCCGTTCGGACTTCAAAGGGCGTTCGCCAGCATACACTGCTTAATCTTGGGAGTAATTTTTCCTGTCCGAGAGAATCGTGGCCTGATCTTGCCAAACGTATTGGCGAAATTATAAGTGGTCAAAATCAGTTGTTTTCGCCAGATTCTGATTTGGAAGATGCGGCACAGCGTTATGCTGCATTAATCATCCAATCCCAAAATCGGGCGGAGGGAATTGACGGTGATGGCAGTACTGCTTCGGACTATCGCAATGTAGATATAAATACGTTAGAATTTATGAGGCCGCGCAGTATAGGTGTTGAACATGTAGCCTATGAGGCTTTGCGGCAGCTGCAACTTGATAAGAAGTTGCAGGAATTGGGGTTGAATAAGCATCAGCTATGCACGGCAATAGGGACGGTAATTGGTCGTATGACCGCGCCCGGCAGCGAGTTAGCTACTCATTACTGGTTGCAGCATCATACAGGCCTTGGCGAACTTATTGGATATGATTATGAAAGTATGAAGTTGACGAGAATCTATCAGATATCAGATATACTTTTAAAATATAAAAAAGAGCTGGAACAACATCTCTATGAGCGCCAACGTTCTATATTTCAATTTGAGGAAACCATCACTTTATATGATTTGACCAATACATATTTTGAAGGCAGCGGTAAGTACAATGATTTAGCTGCGCATGGACATTCCAAGGAAAAGCGGTCAGACTGTCCTTTGGTTACGCTGGCCCTAGTGCTGGACAGCAGCGGTTTTCCCATACGAAGCGAAGTATTTGCAGGCAATGCCAGTGAACCACAGACGCTTGCTGAGATGATCGAGGGGCTTAAAGGATTACCATTGGGGCAAGCTGAAAACACTGAGTCACAGCAACTTTT
>JBDLJO010000479.1:0-1224 GCA_039714275.1 Chloroflexota bacterium
CATTGGGGGCAGATGGCGCGCGGCGGCAGGAAATTTAGATCACAATCTGGGCAATGCGATCCCATCAATTTCTTTTCGCCTAAATATTGATCAAAGGATGCAGGGGTGAAAGGCCGTTTGGTGGCTGTCATCTCAGTCTCTCCTCTCATAGATATGCACTACACAGGTGCCGCCGGTTCCGCCGACATTGTGGGTCAATCCCAATGGGATATCACCTGCAACCTGGCGCTCGCCAGCCCGTCCGCGCAATTGCTTAAATATTTCAACCACCTGGGCAGCGCCCGAAGCGCCAACCGGATGCCCTTTGGATTTCAATCCCCCAGATGTGTTGATCGGCTTGGTACCATCCCGCGCGGTCAGGCCACCTTCAGCAGCTTTGAAACCTTCACCGGGTGCAAAGAAGCCCAAATCTTCCGATGCCACCACTTCGGCAATCGTAAAACAATCATGGACTTCAGCAAGGTTGATATCATCCGGGGTGATACCAGCCATCTTGTAAGCTTCCTGTGCAGCGAGACGAGCAGCATCAATGGTGGTCAGATCATCGCGGTCGTGGAGAGCGTAACCGGAAGCCTGACCGGAGCCAATGATGTGGAGGGGATGATCAGTGAAGCGCTTGGCGACATCTTCAGCAACCAGTAAAACAGCAGCAGCCCCATCTGTGATCGGAGAGCAATCGAAAAGACGCAGCGGCCAGGCGATCATCGGATTGGCGCGATCATCATGCAAAAAATCCCACTGATCCCCCCACGTAGGAACAGGTTTCCCTTTCTTCTTCGCTGAAGCAATCCGTCCTGTCATCCAATCGGGGATGGTGACACCAAATTGGGCATTAGGATTGAGGGCGCCGTTCTGATGGTTTTTTATGGCGACATTCATCAGGTGTTCCGGTTTCATACCGTATTTATGCATATAAGCCGAAGCAATTGCGGCATAAAAACCAGGGAAGGTGAAGCCGGCCGGGATTTCAAAGAGGATATCAGCACCTGTAGCCAACACATCAGTGACCCCAGCGGTAGGCAGGTTGGTCATCTTCTCAATACCGCCTACAAGGGCAACATCATATAATCCAGAAGCAATTGCCAAAATAGCATGCCGCAAGGCCACGCCGCTGCTGGCACAGGCGTCTTCAATACGGGTGGTTGGACGAGGAATTAATCCCACCGAATCTGCCATGATTGGTGCGGTATGGCCCTGCCCTTCGAAAAGATCACTGGAATAATT
>JBDLJO010000480.1:0-1223 GCA_039714275.1 Chloroflexota bacterium
CCCCAATAATTCCACAATAATTCCAAAGCCCTGATAGTTAGCACCAACCTGTTCTAGCTTGATGCCGCAGCCTTTAATGAACTCTATCAGGTCAACGCCTTGCTTGATGGTGTCGATCTCGTGTTGGTCGATCATTATTCACCTCCTTTGAGAAAAAAGCTTAACAGGTCGTGCACGAACACTTGACACAACATGCATACAATGTCAAAATCGAACACACCTGACACACAAAAAATA
Organism: Chloroflexota bacterium; assembly: GCA_039714275.1. GTDB lineage: Bacteria > Chloroflexota > Anaerolineae > Anaerolineales > UBA11858 > JBDLJO01. Next base: position 238 of record JBDLJO010000480.1, read on the forward strand.
TTCACGGATGCACCGCTTATGATTATTCTGTGGTCAGGAGGTGTCTATTATGTCGCTTGGAAAGAAAATTAAGCAGCTACGAAAGGAACAGGGCTGGTCGCAAGATGAGCTTGCCTACCATGCCGAGATTGACGGCAGACAGATAAGCCGTTACGAAAACGACAAGGTTACTCCATCCATCGAGGTGGTTATAAAGCTTGCCAAGGCTTTTGATGTGAGCGTGGATCATCTACTCTTCGATGACGCACCTAAACGATCTCTGAATGAACCCACCAGCAAGCTGGCAGATAAGGTTCTGCACCTTGGCAAGATATCGGAAGAGGACGAAGCAAGCCTGCTGCACGTCTTGAGTGCTATTGAAGCCAAGAATAAACTCAAATCATTGATGGCAGATATAAAATAAGATGCCTACAGTATTAAGAATTGGACCATACAGATTTTACTTTTACAGCCATGAACCCAACGAGCCGCCCCATGTTCATGTTGATCGGGACAACCTGTCGGCAAAGTTCTGGCTGGGATCGGTCCAACTGGCGAGGAACATTGGTTTCCCGCCTCAGGAGCTGAGTAGGCTGGAAAAGATGGTCAAAGATCATCAAGAAGAACTGATGGAGAAATGGAATGGGTATTTTAGCACTGGCCGCTGATGAGCGGGTAAGAGATGTTCATTTTACAGAAGACAGCTTGAGCGTTGACCTGATGGACGGACGCACTATCACGGTGCCGCTGTCATGGTATCCCACCTTGTCGAACGCCTCCAAGGAACAGCTCACCAAGTGGGAACCCTGCGGCGGTGGTTACGGTATTCACTGGCCTGATATTGACGAGGATATCAGCACCGAAGGTCTTCTACGCGGAGCTCCCGCACCTCAAACAACCATGTAAGACAAGGATGGTCTCCGGTTAGCGGCTGCAGCTGCTGACCGCGTCTTCCGCATCCTGCGCCGCAGCCCTGTCTGAATTGATCACCCCAAACCCCTCAAGGG
>JBDLJO010000481.1:0-1211 GCA_039714275.1 Chloroflexota bacterium
TCATTTTGAAATATGAAACGAGTTTCAGGATTCTTTACAGACTAGCGAGTAACCGTTAAGGGTCGGTTTCTGTCGTTAACAGAAAAATTGCGAGTGTCTGTTTTGTGGTGCGACTTCAACCGGTCGACGCAACACTTTATTCTTAACTTATTAAGAAGGAGTGTTGGTTATGAAACAAAGAACTCGAATATATTACTCACCTGCACAAAGATCAGAGATGTGGGATCGCTGGCAACGAGGCGAATCCATGTCCTCTATAGGTCGTGCATTCAATCGAGAGTCCTCATCAGTTTATAGCGTATTATCGCCAACAGGAGGCATTCGGCCACCCCCTCAGAAGCGTTCCCGGTTAGCCTTAACGCTTTCAGAACGAGAAGAAATTTCCAGGGGTGTCGCCCTTCAATTATCCTTACGTGCTATCGCCGCACAGCTTGAGCGCTCACCCTCCACAATCAGCCGTGAAATCAATCGTAATGGCGGCATTGATGCCTATCGTGCGACAAAAGCAGACCAATCTGCCTGGGATCGAGCACATCGGCCGAAACAATGTAAACTGGCCAATCATCCGGTATTGAAACGCATGGTGGCAGCAAAGCTTAAACACCATTGGTCACCGAAACAAATCGCGGGTTGGCTGAAAAGAACTTATCCATTCGAAGCGCAGAAACAAGTGTCACACGAAACTATTTATCGAAGTCTCTTCATTCAGGCACGGGGCGTCCTAAAAAAGGAACTGCAACAGTACCTTAGAACGCAACGCGCCATACGCCGTGCCAGGCAGCACAGCAAAAAAAGTGAAGGTTTGGGAAAGATCACCAATGCGGTCTCCATCAGTGAACGACCCGCTTCGGTCGAGGATCGTGCCGTTCCGGGTCACTGGGAAGGTGATTTAATTTCAGGTTCAAACAACAGTCACATTGCCACATTGGTTGAACGACATACTCGCTATGTGATGCTAGTCAGGGTGAAAGGAAAAGATACTGAAACGGTCATTTCGGCACTCATCAAGCATGCGCATAAATTGCCAACAGAGCTTTATAAGTCGTTAACCTGGGACCGTGGTAAAGAAATGGCCGACCATCAGCGCTTCACTCTGGCAACCGATATCAATGTGTACTTCTGTGACCCACAAAGCCCCTGGCAACGTGGCTCAAATGAAAATACTAATCGCTTGCTAAGACAATATTTTCCCAAAGGGACAGATTTATCAG
>JBDLJO010000482.1:0-1210 GCA_039714275.1 Chloroflexota bacterium
TGTATAAGTCAAAAACATGCTGGTCATGCCATGGTAAAGATGCCAAGACTCCCATCATGCCAATGTACCCTAAACTGGTTGGTCAGAATGCGGATTATGCCTACAACCAGATGAAAGATATCAAATCCGGTGCACGCAATAATGGGCAGACTGCTGCCATGAAAGGGGTTATGGGTCTGGTGAGTGACGCTGAAATGCGCGAAATCGCTGACTGGTTAGCGACGTTGAAATAAGTTATACTGAATCTATATTAGATAATTATTATTTTTTAACACGGTATGTGTTTGACCTTGATTAAGGTCAAACACATACCGTGGTTATTTATGTTCTAATCAGGCCTGTCGTTATAGACACGGTATGCCTGTGATCGATCATCTATAGATTTTTAAAGATCAAGTATCAATGCATAATAAATAACCCCTTGTGTTTAGGGAAATACTGAGCCAGGGATATACAGAGAAGACGTTATGAAATTAAAATTATTATCACAGGCAAGCGTATTAGTTCTTGGCCTGTCTATTGCCAATGCCTCCCAATCAGCTGAGTCTGGTCAGGCAAAAGATGTTAAAGACTGGAATAAGGCCGGCGGTGAAAAGACTGAAGCGATGAAGCTCACACCTGACCACAAACGTGGCATTGTCGTGTATGAAGTCTGTTCTGCCTGTCACCTGCTCGAAGGCTGGGGGGCGAAGGATGGCACCTTCCCGCAGATCGCCGGACAGCATAAAAACGTACTGATCAAGCAACTGGCAGACATTCGTGCGAAAAACCGGGATAACCCAACCATGTACCCGTTTGCACTGGATGAGCAAATTCTGGCTGTCTCCGGTTATAAACATGGTGAAATCAATCCTGCCCAGCTGGTTGCCGATGTAACGGCCTATTCGGCACAACTGCCGATGAACCCGGATAATGGTAAGGGAGCATGGAACGAACTTTTCCCGGAGTTTGCACAGGGTAAAAAGTTATATGAAGATAACTGCACAGAGTGCCACGGCAAGAATGGCGAAGGTGATGATGAAAAGTTTTATCCTAAGATCCAGGGGCAGCATTATGAATATATGATGCGCCAGTTCGAGTGGATACGCGATGGTAAACGCCGCAACGCGAACCCTGACATGGTAAAACAGATCAAAAACTTCAGTGATAAGGATATGCAGATGGTGATCAATTACACCTCACGTCTCAAGGTGCCTAAGAAAGATCTCGC
>JBDLJO010000483.1:0-1208 GCA_039714275.1 Chloroflexota bacterium
TACGCTCGGGATTGAATTTCTCCCGCAGGGATCCGGCCGCCGCGCTGAGCGCTGACCACCAGCTCATCGAACCGATAAATACACCAAAGATGAAGACCAAAACGCCAAAATAATCATCGCCAATACTGCCAATTCCCAACCCGGCAAAAATAGCCACAAACGATAGGATCGTCATTGGATTGGTGATCGTCAATGAGAAAGTGGAAATAAAATCCCCCCATAAATTTTGTTTGCCATCTGCAGCAACATTAATCGTGGGCTTCGAGATAAATGTTTTGATTCCTAAATAAATCAGAAATCCACCCCCCAGGACACGAAGCCAGCTTTGCTGATCGATTAAAAAACCAGTGATGATCGTCAGGCCAAATCCGGCAACGCTGCCGTATACAGCATCAGCCGAGGCGGCCCCCAACCCGGATAGCAGGCCAGATAAACGCCCTTGCGCCAGGGTGCGGCGGATGCAAAGTATGCCAATCGGGCCGACCGGCGCGGCAATCGAAAACCCGATCACAAACCCCTTCAGCAGCAGCGTTAATTCCATCCCATGATCCCTTCTTCTTGAAGATATTTATTTTTATTTTTTTGGGATAGCCCACCGGGCCAATTGATCCACACGCTCATTATCGCGATCCCCTGCATGACCGCGCACCCAATGCCAGGTAATTGTATGCCGCCGCATGGCTTTATCAAGTGCCTTCCATAAATCTTGATTTTTGACCGGTTTTTTGGCTGCTGTTTTCCAACCACGGCGTTTCCAGTTTGCCATCCAGGCGGTAATTCCTTTACGTAAATACTGCGAGTCCGTATAAAAATCAATTTGACAGGGCATTTTGAGTGTTTTCATCGCCTGGAGAGCAGCGGTCATTTCCATACGATTATTAGTAGTCTCCGATACACCGCCTGAGAAAGCTTTTTCATGGGTGCCAAATTTCAACAAAGCTCCCCAGCCGCCCGGACCAGGGTTTCCGCGGCAAGCGCCATCGGTATAGATGGTAACGCGAGGTAATTTTGACATCAAGTCCTACCAATTTTGAGCGTGAATATCTGCCAGCAGCGCATCCAGTTCTGCCAACAAATCTGGGATTTGTTCAGGGGGAAAGCTCGCCCAGAGCAAATTTTCAAAAGCATCCTCAACCGCCCAACGTGCCGCAGACCAAGATGCAAAACTGGGCTCGCTGCGACCATAAACCACCAATGCCTGCGCCTGC
>JBDLJO010000484.1:0-1202 GCA_039714275.1 Chloroflexota bacterium
TTACATTTCTGGCACCCGGTTGTTTTCTGGCAGCCGCACTCCCTATTATGGGAGATTACCATGTGTGTGGTTTTGTACCTGACCGTACTGATGGCCGAGCTGCTGCCAATCATTCTGGAGCACCCGGTTTTTTCTGAGCACCCTATTATTGATCGCTTTAAAATCCTGCGCCGTTTGATGGATGCCCTTGACAAACTATCTCACACACTTCATAAAATGGGACCGTTTTTGGCAGTAGTTGGTCTGACCCTTTCTCTTCTTCACCAGGCCTCTCTGGGAGCGACCTACGGCGTTTTAGCCGGCAGAGGGATGTGGTTTAGCCCCACAGCTCCGGTTTTGTTTGTGTTGTCGGCTATGGGCGGCGGTACAGCTTTGCTCTTCCTAATGAGTATATTCATTTTCAGGATGCTACGGCCGGGCATGGTGAAAGACGATGTTTTTTATGATATCGCCCGTATTGCAGGTGCGATTGTCTTGCTGTGCATTTATATCCGTGTCTGGGATTGGGCTGTAACCAATTACTACAGTTTTGATCAAGACATTGCCATGCAAAAAGCCCTACTCGACATGATCGCGCCTTATTCATTAAGTTTTTGGGTTGGACAGGTTTTCTTTGCTCTTATCCCTGGAGCAATCCTGCTTTCGGCAAAACGGATTCGTAATTTCAAAGTATTAATGCTGGCTGCACTAGGTCCAGTTATTTGTGTTTTTGTGCTGCGTTGGAATTATAACTTTGCAGGCTTAATTGCCTCTATTAGTTATGATCCCTTTACGCCGACAGTCCAGTTAAACTCTTATATCCCTACCTGGCAGGAATGGACGGTGGGTATCGGGGTGATCTCATACTGGCTGCTGGGTTTTAGTCTGGCGGCGCGTTTCTTGCCTTTCAAAGCAAAAGCATCAGAGCACGAAAATCATTGAAAATATTTTTCACACTGATCAAAAAGCGCAGGTCATTCGGCCTGCGCTTTTCTTTTGGTAAATACAATTGTCATTGAACGCAATCAAACGGCACGTCGCTTGAATTAATAAATAATGCACATTAGCTTCCGAGCCACAACGAAATTGGTAATCGGATCAAATAGAAAATAGGCTTGCCTAAGGAAAGGCTCCGGTATAAGAGGGGGCGCGGTGGGGGATGGCGTGTCATTGAATGGCGCCGGGGTTGCAGGTTTTGGTGTCATGAAGACGAACCAATAATT
>JBDLJO010000485.1:0-1200 GCA_039714275.1 Chloroflexota bacterium
GGTAATCATCCCGTTTTTAGCATGAGTTAAAAGTAGAAAGTTATGCTGCTAAATTCAGTTTTTGAATGGGAGTTATCCCTCCCAATGCCATATTCGGGCGTTCGTTATTGTAAGTCCAGAGCCAATGAGTAGCATGTTCCTGAACCTCTTCTATCGAATTAAACAGATACTGGGCCAGCCAGTCATAACGAACAGTGCGATTGTACCTTTCGATATAAGCGTTTTGCTGCGGCTTGCCTGGCTGGATATGCTCCAGCTGGATTCCATGCTTCTCCGCCCATTCCATAATCCTGTTGCTGATATATTCAGGGCCGTTATCACAACGAATTGCCCTGGGTTTGCCACGCCATTCTATGACTTGATCCAGTGCCCGGATTACTCGTTCAGACGGCAAAGATAAGTCAACTTCGATACACAACCCCTCACGGTTGAAGTCGTCAATAACATTGAAAGTCCGAAAACTACGGCCATCCGAGAGTTGATCGTGCATGAAGTCCATGGACCACTTCTGGTTGATGGCTTCAGGCAGGGACAATGGTTCCGGTTTTTCCCTTACCAATCGTTTCTTGGGTTTAATGCGAAGATTTAACTCCAGCTCACAGTAGATACGATAGACCCTCTTGTGATTCCATCCGAAACCTTTGACGTTGCGCAGATACAAAAAACACAGGCCGAATCCCCAATTCCGCTGATTATGCGTTAAACGGATAAGCCAATCAGCTATCTCAGCGTTCTCGTCAGAGAGCTTTGGCTGATAACGATAACAAGTCCCACTGATAGCAAAAGCTATGCAGACTAAACGAATACTCACAGGGTTATTTTTTACAGCTTGCATTGCCATCTCGCGGCGTTGAGATGGCCTTACCACTTTTTTGCCATTGCCTCCGTGACGATCTCTGCTTTCAACCGTTCTTCGGCATACATCTTTTTTAAACGCCGGTTTTCTGCTTCCAATTCTTTGAGCCGGCGCATTAATGATGCGTCCATGCCGCCATATTTTGCCCGCCACTTATAGAAAGAAGCACTGCTCATGCCATGCTCTCGGCAAAGCTCAGGTACTGGTGTGCCCGTCTCAGCCTGCTTGAGAATACTTAATATCTGATTGTCACTATACCGTGATTTTTTCATGAAGAATCTCCTCTTGTTTTTATTACGAGAAAATTCTACTTTTGAACACCTCTATTTTTAGGGGGGATTACC
>JBDLJO010000486.1:0-1196 GCA_039714275.1 Chloroflexota bacterium
AGCCAGTCGCAATATGTCTACGATATTCCAGGGCGGGGTCATTGGTATTGTTTTGGGTGGTACAACTGCCTGGATCGTCGCTCGTAATATCCGGCGCTTGCCCAACGAGCAGCGTACAAAAGATGAGGAGGCTGAGAATGACGAAGAAGCCTAAGGATAAGAAACTCGAAAAGAGCAAACTCCTTTCTCGTCGGGATATTTTACAAATAGCAGGTATTACCGGAGCAGCCGCAGTTGTGACGCAGGCAATCACTTCTGGTCCGCTCTCACCGGAATCCATTCAAGGCATTGGGGAGAAAACACATAACGGAGAAGGTACCAGTGAACATGAATGGCACATGGGCATAAACCTGTCGTTATGCATCGGTTGTCAATATTGTGTTTGGGCTTGCCAGGCTACTAACGATGTTCCTGAAGATGAAATGCGTTGGAATGTAGGTTTCCCCGAGCGTACTGAGGGAGGCGCCGATTTCTTCATGACACGGCCCTGTTTACACTGTCAAGAAGCCCCCTGCGAGAAAGTTTGTCCAGTTGGTGCTACCTGGGTGCGTGAAGATGGTATCGTAGAGATGGATTACGACCGTTGCATCGGTTGTAGGTATTGTGAAGTGGCTTGCCCTTACGATGTCCGGAGATTCAACTGGAAAGTTCAAACCGAAGAAAACAAATATCAACCTGTTTGGGGTGTAGCAGAAATCGAACGACGGACGCGAGGAGTTGTTGAAAAGTGCACTTTCTGTGTACATCGCATTGATCGAGGATTGGAACAGGGACTTGTTCCAGGAGTTGATCGTGAAGCTACACCTGCCTGTGTAGTTGCTTGTCCTGTCGGTGCACGGGTTTTCGGTGATATTCATAACCCCGAAAGCCCAATTACCAAATTCCTAGCTGAATATGAGACCTTCCGCCTGCGTACCGACTTTGGGACAGAACCTAAAGTTCACTACGTGCGGCCTGAGAAGGAGGCCTAGCATAATGAATCGTAAAATAATTATCCCCAAAGAATCGCGAGAACGAATCTGGTGGTTATGGATCGCAACCACAGCCGCTATGTTCCTGATCGGCATGATAGGTATGGCGCGTGTATTGATAAATGGGTTGCAGGTTACTGGACTCAGTGATCGTGTTCCATGGGGGCTCTGGATTACGCAAGATCTCAGCGCTATCGGCATGGGTGCTGGGGCGTTCACGCTCTC
>JBDLJO010000487.1:0-1195 GCA_039714275.1 Chloroflexota bacterium
AAATCGCTGGCTAAAAGCAATATATTGAAAATAAGAACCTGTGCTGTCTTCATCAACCCAGTAGTCCCATAATCGGGAGAAATATTGATTACGGGAACTGGCGATAAAGATGATCGATCCCACAGCAACGAAAGCAAAAGCTCCCTGTACCATTTTCTTCAACACAACGCGCCAGTTGATTGAAAGGTGAGATTTGGTTCGTGCCCGGAAGAATATCGCCAAAATCAACTGAACGACCATAAAAACCAACCCCGACCTCGAATAGGTAAAAACCAGCACAACCGCAGACCAAACCAATAATATTAGCTCAATCGTAAGCCAATCTTTGCGGTATCGGAAAGCTGTGGTTTTAGACATAACCGCAGCAAAAAGCCAGGGCATGTACAAAAAACTAATCTGTTCTGCAAACCAGCTGGGCTCATAGGTCATCCCCGATACGCGGCGCTCAAACAAACGGCGAAACGAGATGTACTCCTGCATTTTCGACATCCAGGCGAAATAATCGGGATCAAACTTGATGATATAGATCACCTGCAGGGAACCCCAAAGTAATGCAATGCCCAAGCCTATGAAAAGCCAGCGTAATGAAAACTTTAATTGATCAGATGACTCTGGCAGGATGGCAACCGTAAAATAAAATGCCCCCCCGATGGCCAATGTGGCTAACATACGAATTGATCGAGAAACAACGGTAATATTGATATCCGGATCAATGCCGCGTCCCAAAGCCAGAATTGTACTCATTAAAGCAACCAACATAAAAACCACGATTGGAATTGCTGTGTTCGGTAATGCTTTTTTGAATATCCTCGGTAGGACAAGGACGATTAACAACAACACTAAAGGGTAAATCGCCAGGGGGCGCACTTCAGTTCGCCCACCAATATTCCCAGGAAAAAATGGAAAACTCGTAACTGGCAAACTAACTAAGAAAGCTGCCCAAAGGAATTTTTGGATTTTTTGAATCCGGGTTTCCCACACTATGCAGCTCCCTTATATGAAAAACGTGCTATATTCCAGAGAAGCCAGACCAAAACGCCAATCAACCCTCCCAGCAGCAGCAATAGATTTGTGGGGTGCACGATCTCAACAGACACTGTTTCACCGGCGGGCATTTCAATATCCATATTTGCTGAAAGAGCCAGACTCAACTCGGCTTCACGCTCATAATCTTTTGCTGTATCAGCGTGCTGTT
>JBDLJO010000488.1:0-1191 GCA_039714275.1 Chloroflexota bacterium
AAGGCTGGGTATACCAACAGTATCGGATCGCGTTGCTCAGATGGTGGTCAAGACGTATCTGGAGCCTGATGTCGAGTCGATTTTTCACCCGGATTCCTATGGTTACATATCAGGGAGATCAGCATTGGATGCAGTCGGTGTTGTTCGCGAAAGGTGCTGGAGGTACAACTGGGTGATCGATTTGGACATACAGGGTTTCTTTGATAACATTGACCATGAGCTGATGCTGCATGCGGTGAAGAAGCATACGACCAGCAAGTGGATGCTGCTTTACATTGAGAGATGGCTGAAAGCTCCAGCACAAATGGAGGGTGGCAATCTCTTCGAAAGAGAAAAGGGCACGCCACAAGGGGGAGTGATAAGCCCCATACTGGCCAATATCTTTCTTCACCATGCATTTGATGAGTGGATGCGGTCCAACTATCCAGGTGTTCCATTTGCCAGATATGCGGATGATATTATTGTCCACTGTCGTACAGAAGCTCAAGCGCAGGCTATGCTGAGAGTCATAGAAGAACGACTGGCACGTTGCAAGCTGCAATTGCATCCTGAGAAAACGAAGATTGTCTATTGTAAAGATGTAAGACGCCCCGGAAATTATAAGCATGAGAGCTTTGATTTTCTTGGTTATTGCTTTCGACAGCGGGACTGTAAAGGACATAACTATTTTATGGGCTTTACACCGGCGGTGAGCAAATCAGCGATTAAAGCGATGAGTGCAACGATAAGGGGTTGGAAGCTGCATTTATGGAGTTCATCTTCATTAGAGGATATTGCCAGACGAATCAATTCTGTGGTTAGGGGTTGGTTAAACTATTATGGCAGGTATTACAAATCGGCATTGCGTCCCATACTTCGCCAACTTCAAGATGCCCTGGTCCGTTGGGCGATGCGGAAATACAAAAGACTGAGAGGCCACTGGCTCAATACGACCCACTGGTTGGGTCGCATTGCACGCCGTGAACCGAGATTATTTGCGTCTTGGGAATTTGGCTTCCGGCCATCGGCTGGACAGTAGGAGCCGTATGACGGGAGACTGTCACGTACGGATCTTGGAGAGCGTGGGGGTGGGACTCCCCCGCGCGACTTACCCGATGTTGCAAATATCAAGACCCTGAAAAACCACCGATGTGCGAAAATAATCACAACAGCTCAAACCTTGTAATAATGGGCTCTTTCATGCTACGGTGG
>JBDLJO010000489.1:0-1186 GCA_039714275.1 Chloroflexota bacterium
ACTAAACAGTTCCCCGCCATAGGCATTGGTCGCACTGAAGGTATGTGCATTTGCCCAGATATCCACCAGTTTATCACCCAGGCCGAAAGAGCGTCCTACCATACGGTTGTATAAGCTTTCAAACGGTTTTGGCGTGGCCTGCTCTGAGATGGCTGTTCGCACATTCCTTTCACCCTGCTCTATATTACGAGAATAGCCGCTTGGCCCTGTACGCAGTACCAGCGGTGCATTGCTGCGCCCTATAAGCGCATGTGCATTACCGCCAAAAGAGATATTGGGTGCAACCACATCGTCGGTGCCATTAACAGGGACCCACTGATCAAAAAGCCTTCCTACCCAGCCAAACTCATGCAGGGCATTAGACTGCCCGATCTCCATCATTCTTCTTTGGGTATTGTGTGACCCTAAAAACCCTGGCGTTTGTACACCGAGAGTCGCATTGTTCTGGTCACGCAATGGCTCAAATAATGTACCGACAGATGCGACCGTTGCGACATTTCCCTGATTCATCATATGGGCAAGCTCCGGCATCAGCGCATTGACCCCAACACCGGCGTTGGTGCGGTAAAATCCGCTTCTGTAGCTTTGTACGGTCTCGCTGCCCGAGACATAAGGGTTACCCGTTGCAAAGTCAAGTTTACCGTTGACATCTATTTTAGTATCTAAATCACTGCTAAAATCAGCGTCTGCGACTGCCAGCGTACCGCCTCTGGATGCAAAAAAACTATCATAGCTCCTTGGGTTGTCAGTGTATGGATTCAAAGGGTCTGCACTACGCTCTACAGGCAGTACCATATTGAACGCATCATTGCCGCCCTCAAGCACGATATAGACCAGGGCCTTATAATCCGTAAATCCAGGGTCAGTGACCGCAAGGGCTTCTTTCGGTGCTAACATTGGAGCAAAACCCGCCGCCAGTGAAGTTTTGCATGCAGTTTTCAAAAACTTTCTTCTACTTTTATTCATAATATACCCCTTACTTTTGAATCACATACGCATCGGTTGCGACGATCATTCTGACCACGGTTGCGATCAACTTTCTCGCACTTCTGTCAAATTTTGTGAACGTGACGTTATTCACAACATAAGCCTTGATCGCATCTTTTTGCGCCTGGCTTAACGTACCGCCGGTCAGCTTCTTATCCAGATACGGCATCACAGCATCCACGGCTTTTGCCTGGTATTC
>JBDLJO010000490.1:0-1185 GCA_039714275.1 Chloroflexota bacterium
TACTGCCTGCATCAAATGATGGATAACGGGGATGTGCCAAAAGTTCCCGTTTTTGTGGACAGCCCCCTGGCGATCAACGCTTCGGAAATCTTCCGTGCCCATCCAGAAGTCTTTGATGAAGAGACGCAGGCTTTTATGCGCACTGATCAACTGCATGCCGCGCTTGACTTTGAAGGGCTGAAATACACCCGCTCGGTCTGGGAATCAAAAGCGATCAACGATGTTAAAGGACCAGCCGTGATCATCTCGGCCTCGGGCATGGCTGAAGTTGGCCGCATACTGCATCACTTACGCAATAATATTGAAAATCCCAAGAATACCATTTTGATCGTATCCTGGCAGGCACCTCACACATTGGGGCGCCGTCTAGCTGACCGGGAGACAGACATCCGCATCTTCGGAGAGAGATACACCCGTAAGGCTGAAGTGGCTACGATTGGCGGTTTTTCCGCCCATGCCGGGCAAAAATTGCTGGTCGAATATGCCCAAGCCGTTCAAGACCAGGTGAAGAAGATTTTCCTGGTGCATGGCGAACACCGCGGTGCGGATGCGTTAATGGCAAAGCTGAAAGAAGTTGGGATGTCCAATGTTTATTTTCCAGAGGAGCATACTACTTTCGAGCTCTAATTGGACAGCCTGCGTTCCTTTGGTATAATCCAAGTCGCTATTTGGAGAGGTGCCAGAGTGGACGATCGGGGCGGTCTCGAAAACCGTTGTGGTCCTCGCGACCACCGTGGGTTCGAATCCCACCCTCTCCGCCAACAACAGAACCGTGCTGTACGTACAGCACGGTTCTACTTTTAGACTTGAGACTGAGGAAACCGGGAATATGAAACTTGCCACCTTATGCTATCTTAAGCGTGATGGGGAAACCCTGATGCTGCACCGCACCAAAAAAGAAAATGATATGCACGCCGGTAAGTGGAATGGGTTGGGGGGCAAGCTTGAACCTGGGGAATCACCTGAGGAGTGTGCCATCCGGGAAGTGGGTGAGGAAGCCGGATACCTGGTCAAAAATCCCACCCTGCGCGGGATGATCACCTTTCCGGGCTTTGCCAATGATGAAGATTGGTATGTGTTTCTTTTTGTGATCGACGAATTCGAAGGTGAGATGATTGATTCTGCGGAGGGCTATTTACGCTGGATTCCCGATGATCAAGTCCTGGATTTACCCCTCTGGGAAGG
>JBDLJO010000491.1:0-1184 GCA_039714275.1 Chloroflexota bacterium
TCCAACCTCAAACCTTCAACCAAGTCTGCTGAAGAACTGCGTGATATGGGAATGTTAGATATGAAAACTTATACCCAACTTCAAGCTGCAGACGCCATGCGTGATGCAGCCCAGAATCCCAGCGGTGGTGCTGGCTTGACGGCTGGTATTGGTGCTGGTGTCGGTGTTGGCAATGTGCTCAGTCAATCCCTCCAGGGTATGACCGGCAACCAGGCCAAGCAGGAGAGTGCGCCTGCCTCCGGTGGTGCTGCAGCAGGCGGCGGTATGCCTGATGTGATGACCCCTTCCGAGGCTGCCGGCATCCTCAAAGTATCTGAAGAAGATATTATGGCGGCTATTGAATCCGGTGACCTGCGGGCCAAGAAATTGGGCCGCGCATACCGCATCTCCAAGAACGCGATGGAAGATTTCCTGGGCTAATTTAAAGCTAAATATTGATCAAACAAAAGAGACTAAAGGCATTGGCCCTTAGTCTCTTTTGTCTTTTAATATGATTTTTAATTAGAAAAAATCTGGCGCTATTCCTCCAGCACGGCCTGAATCTTTTTGACCATATCGAGGGTAATTGGCTTTTTCTTTGCTTCTTTGCGCAGATAATCCTTGAGCTGCTTGGGCTTTAGTGTAGGGGAGGGTGGGTCTATGGTCAGGATATTGATCTTGGGATGAGTAAAGATCAGTGCCGCTTGGACGGCAGGAATCTCTTGGTCGGGCATCTTTTTCTTCAGGTCGCGCTTTAGTCCCCCAATTTCTGCCTCAATTTCAATATCCGGTCTTCCTAATCCTTCCTGCCCGAAGATATTCAAGTAAGCGCCGAAAATCCCCACCCCGGTTTTTCGCCAGCGATTTCTTTTAAAAACAATCGTCCCGCTCTGATGTTTTGGGAGCAGCACCCAGACGCCGGCTGGACCGACCAGCAGGTGAGATGCTTTGGTGCTGTAGTGGTAAAGATGGTAATCGTCCCCATAGCCTTTTAACGCCCCGTCAATAATTTCGTCCGGGCGCGGGTGGCGGCCCCAGCGGTTGCTGTAATAAATCCCAATTTGGGAGAATAAAAACCCAATCAGCAGTGCAGAAATAGCCCAGCTGCTTAACTCCGGGCGGGTGAAGGTTATATACATGCCACTGCCCAGCACGACTAAACTCAGGATGGTGGTAATTTTGCCAATCTGTGCGTTGCGATTAAC
>JBDLJO010000492.1:0-1184 GCA_039714275.1 Chloroflexota bacterium
CGGCCTAAAAAAGCATGCCATATCAATGGCGTTAGAGATTGCCGTTATAATGACCTCCGAGGTTTTTTAAAAAACCTCGGAGGTCTGTTGCTAAGCCAACCGTTATTCATCACTTGATTCAAAATACCGATTCTAAAAGATGACCCAATTCCTTGTACCCATCTCCATAGCCCCAAAAGCAAAAGAGTGGTTGGGTCACACTCGCCAGGCGTGGGTGCTGCATGTCTTCCAATCGACGCTCAATCTGATCAATGATGATTCAGAAGTATTTTCCATCGTCACCCCAGCCATTGGCAGCGGTCCGTTCTCGTTGGTGGTCAAAAACACTGACTTCAGGGATTACGCCGACGCTGCGACTCCGATCAAGATCGAGAATCGCAATTTATCGATTGGTGTTACTTCATGTCCCTGCCATCCGATTCCCACCTGGGAACCACGGCCCGATTGGGACGCCCTGCGCATCCAGAAGCAGGCCGTAATTGCACAAATGCTGTCAATGGAAGCCTTTATCAATCAGCACGCACCTGCTGACAGTATGGCCCAGATTCTTAACCGGACAGCCAGCGAATCCCATTTTCTTCAAGACAAATTCGCTGGTACAGCCCAGATTGCGGTTCAAAGCCTATCCAAAGGACTCAGGGGGCATGATTTAAAGTTCATCGAAGAAGCGGCTGTTCGGTTGGTAGGGTTGGGGCTGGGACTGACGCCATCCGGAGATGACTACTTGATGGGGGTCATATTTGGATTATGGATCGGCTACCCAAAAAACTTTGCAGTCCGCTGCGCTGAACTAATCTATCAAACAGCTAGAGAGAAAACCAATCATCTCTCCGCGGCCTGGCTGGGTGCCGCAGCGGATGAAGAGGCAGGGGAAATTTGGCATCATCTATTTGGGGCTCTGATCTCACATGAAAAAACCCTGCTTCAACAATCCATCGCTAGGATCCTTGCTGCAGGGCATTCTTCGGGGGGAGATGCTTTAGCTGGCTTTATCCTGGCGCTGGGAAACGCTAGATAACGCCTTCATCTTGAAGTTGGGCTATTTTTTGATCATCATAGCCCAGGTATGATTTATAGATCTCTTCTGTATGCTCCCCCAACAGCGGCGGGGGCAATTTAATATCTACCGGGGATGAGGGAATTTGTAAGGGGGACCCAACCATTTGCACGGTTTCACCGGAAGC
>JBDLJO010000493.1:0-1182 GCA_039714275.1 Chloroflexota bacterium
TCCAGCACCACCAGGATCATAACTCGTAAAGGGCACATAACCTGCGGCCTGGGAGAAGTCATAGGCTTCATATTTATTACCCATGGATTCAATATCCAAATTAATACTGCGTACCGAATACAAATGTCTGCGTTTCTCAAGCTTGCCATTATTGTAGCTAAAGGCAATATTGTATAGGTCGTTGGCGAAGGTGATATCGCCCTTGATATTATAGGCATATGTACGGGTAAACCCGGTAGGGGTAATTTCGATATCTGTATCGTTGTCGAAATAGCCATTTTCAACAGTCCCACCATCCCCCCAGGGCATAGCGAGACCCGTGCCAAATCCAACAATATATGAATTTCGGTAAGTGAAGCTACGGCTTTTATAGCCTGCGCTTAGCCCCGTACCCGTGTTATAGCCTGCGCTTGATCCCGTATCCGCAGTTTCAGCTGCGACTAGAACAGTTCCGTTGTAAGTGTGGTAACGCGTCATGCTGTTAATTACACCAGTATTAACCGCATAGGCCTTAAAATTATTGATGATGGAGCCATTTCTCATGCCCCACATCTTTAAACCGAGGCTACTGTTATATGCGGTGTTATTGTTGAACGCAATGATTCTCTGCTCGCTAACTGTCCGATCAGAAATGCCGTCAATACCCTTGGCTACAAAATTGAAACATGCGTCATCACAGCCACTGGCAATATTGTCATTAACCGTTATGTTCAGCCCCTGAAACCAGAAGCCATTACCCGTGTGGCCAAAATCTTCGATTCCACCTCGTTTATGCCATTTGGTATTTGAGCCTCCATAGCTGCCTGCTGAAAAATTGCCGGTAAAAGATCCCTGCTCATCCCCACGCTCTGTTACAAAAGAGGCTCCGGCCACGCCATAGGCCACGTTATCACTCATATCGACATGGCTGCCATGATTGACAAAACCCCAGCCCGGGCCGAAGAAGACTGCAGAACCATTGACCGTAGCCGGCATGCTGTCAAATCCCGCTCGGTGAAAATGCAGGGGATAGCGCGCTCTGGGATTGCTGCCAATCGATTGTACTGAACCATCGTCATTGAACACTGTATCGTCGGCAGGCAATTGTTTTGAGCTGCGGCCAAGATGCCCTAACTCCACATAGTTGATGGAAACATTCTCACTGCCCATCAACATGATGTGTCCCCGGTTTTCAAAAGTTTC
>JBDLJO010000494.1:0-1161 GCA_039714275.1 Chloroflexota bacterium
TGCAGGTTTCCAAAGATCTCATGATTCAGTGCATCCGACATACCAAACCACTTACCCAATGTCGCGTACTGCTGTTCGATAGCGATCTTAGGGATGATTGTACCGTTACGTCTTGCATCTTGTGTACCGCCACCGGATCTTCCTTTTCTCCAATCCGGGAACTCTCCATAAAGTCCACCTTTAACCGCATTTCCGATGATCAGGTTGTGTCCTGCCCAGGCGTGGTCGGTGCCGTCACCGTTACTACGCACACTACGACCAAAGTCTGATGTTGTAAAGGTGGTGACACTGTCTGCTGCACCAAGCTCTTCGAGTGCATTTTGGAAGTCATAGAGTCCCATACTGATCTCACGAAGACGCTCACTGTTTCCGCCCGTACCCGCACTGTGTGTATCAAAGCCCTCAAACTTTACATAAAATACCTGTCTTTTAAAGCCATTGCTTTTACCATACTCTATCATTTTAAGCACTGCTTGAAGCTGACGGAAAAGCTTCCCGCTGAGATGGTACCCCGAATCTAACGTTTCTCTAGTTGGGATACTAAAGAGTGCCCCACCATAAGTATTGGTCGAAGAGAACGTACGCGAATTTGCCCAGATATCCACCAGCTTATCTCCCAGTGCGAAAGAGCGTCCTACCATACGGTTGTACAGGTCATCAAACGGTGTTTGTGTGACCTGCTCTGAGATCGCTTTTCGATCATCTCTCTCCCAGCCTCCTATGCTAGCACTATAGCCACTTGGAGAGGTACGCAGTACAAGCGGTGCATTTGAGCGTCCTATAAGTCCATGCGTATTACCTCCAAAAGAGACATTGGGTGCGACCACATCTGCTCCGTTGACATTCCCCCAGGCATCAAAAACTCTTCCTACCCAGCCAAACTGCTGCATAGCATTGGACTGCCCTATGTGTACCATTCTTCTTTGGGTGTTATGAGACCCTAAAAACCTTGGTCTTACACTACCGATATGCTCATTATTTACTCCAAGCAGAGGCTCGGTCAGTGTCCCTACCGCTGCTACTGTTGCCACATTACCCTGATTCATCATATGGGCAAGTTCAGGCATCAGTGCATTGACCCCAACACCTTTGTTGGTACGGTAAAACCCACTTCTGTAGGTTGCTACATCGCCACTCGAAGGATAAGGATTACCTCCTGAA
>JBDLJO010000495.1:0-1156 GCA_039714275.1 Chloroflexota bacterium
CCATTTGGAGTAACTTAGCCATTAACTTCATCGGTTCATCAATGTGATTAAAGAACGCTTTATATCCTTCGCAAAGATAGTTCAAACCTGCTTCACCACCCGGAGTTCTTCGAATGCGGTTTTTGGGACAACCCCCATTGCAAATAAACCGAACTTCACACTGCTGGCAATACTGGGGCAGCGTGTCGCGTTTGTCCAATCCAAACTGGGTTTGCTTTTGCCCGCCAACCATTTTTAGCATATCCTGTTCTTGAATATTACCCAGTAAATAATTGGGTTCAACATAATGGTCGCAAGAGAATAGATCACCATTGTGCTCAAGAGCCAGGGCTGTACCGCAAGTTTCTGCGAAAACGCACAAACTAGCTGGATGCCTGGACCAAACCCCCAAGGCGACATCGAAGATTTGCACAAATACGCTGCCAACATCTCGGCGAACCCACTCGTCAAAAACAGCGCTCAAGAATTTACCATATTTCTTCCCGGTCACGGAGCGCCTGGTAACCTTGAAACCCTCCTGGAAACCACTCTGATTTTTCCGCTCCACGATGGGAACGAATTGGATGAACTGTGCCCCCACTTCATCGCGTAAAAAACGGTAGGTTTCCAGAGGCTTGTCAGCATTGGCAGCATGCACAGTTGTAAGGATATTGCACTCAACTCGATGCTTTTCCAATAACGTCATCCCCAACATAACTTTATCAAAGGTTGGTTTGCCGCCCTTATCTACTCGGTAGGCATCATGCATCTGCTGGGGGCCATCCAAACTGAGGCCAATGAGAAAGTTGTTTTGCTTGAAGAATTGACACCAGGTATCATCCAATATTGTGCCGTTGGTCTGCAAAGCGTTGTGGATGCGCATACCCGGTTTGCGATATTTTTTCTGAAGAGCGACAGCGCGCTGGAAAAATTCGAGCCCCATCAAGGTCGGCTCACCACCCTGCCAGGCAAAGGTGACTTCAGGCACGCTTTGGGCTTCGATATATTGCTTTGTATATGTCTCCAAGATTTCGTCACTCATTCGGAAACTGCTGTCAGGATAGAGTGATTCTTTCTTGAGAAAGTAGCAGTACCTGCAGTTTAGATTGCAGACTGCACCCCGCGGTTTGGTCATTATATGGAAAGCAGATGGCGGAACGTTTGGAATCATTTTTGG
>JBDLJO010000496.1:0-1155 GCA_039714275.1 Chloroflexota bacterium
GGGAGATTGCTTCGTCGGGGCAGCACGAGCAGGTTCCCATGAACCTGCATAGCGGTGCGGCGGATAAGAAACCGCCTGCCCGCGTATCGCAATGACACAATTAAGATGGCGCTCATGCAGGTACATGGGTAGGAGATGGATATACGTAATGATCAACGGCAGCATCGCCGCCGTGGACGGCGGCTAGAGCGTCGGGGGTGTGTATTTTGGCCCCCAGCTGCCCAATTCTGGGGGAATTCACCGCAGGCTTATGTTTCAATTCCTTTAATTGTTTGTGTGTGAAATGGTAATTAGACCCAAACTTCCGAAGTTTTTAAAACTTCGGAAGTCTTAATTATGGATGATTCGATTCGCGTTTCAAGAAAGCATTATTCTTTCATCGCAAGATTTCTCGCTCAGGTTCGAAATGACATTTGTTAGATCGCTTTATTTTCAGGGGTGTCTCGGAAGGATGGGTGGCGTTGGGGTTTTGTGGTGACTGTCGTTATAGGGTAGATTGGTCCAATTTTTAAAATTGGACCAATCTTAATTGAATCGATCATATGAGAAAGACTGGACAGGTGGGTTAGATGCAGGCAGTAAGATGCAGTAAAATCCCTGTATGGCGCAATATATAAACCTTAAGCAAGATGAGATCGATGCGATTGCCAGCAGGTATGGTTTGGAAGTATCTTCCTATCAGCCAATTGATGAGGGGGCGGGGAATACCAATTATCTATTACAGGCAAACCGGGAAAACTATGTGCTGACTGTTTTTGAGATCGAGCACAGCCGGGTGGTTCATTTGGTCAGACTGCTGGGCACCCTGGAAGCGCATGCGTTCCCTACGACACGCATCCTGAAATCAAAAAGTGGGGAGGCTGTGACAAGCTGCCGCGGCAGCGCGGTTTTAATCAAGCCGTATATCCCCGGGCAGGTGATCCTGGATCTGGATGAAAACATGCTCCGCCAGGTGGGGGCGGCGATGGCAAAGCTGCATGAAATCCCGCCACCCGCTTACCTGCCGGAGAAGCACGCCTATGGATTAGCATTTTTCCCGGGGGTCTTTGGGAGTGGGATTGACCCTGGGTATGAGAACTGGCTGGCGGAGAGATATGCAGCGCTGGAAAAAGGGATTCCGTCCGGACTGCCGCGGGGGTTGATCCACGGGGATGT
>JBDLJO010000497.1:0-1152 GCA_039714275.1 Chloroflexota bacterium
CAGCGGGCGGTGCATGGTTTTGACATGCCCTGAAGCCGACCAATTCTTATCGGGCGCCAAGACCGTCACCCTGCCAAGCTGGCGCATCTCCTGGACCAATGCCAAAAGCCCGGGCGCTGTAACACCATCATCGTTGGTAACTAGAATATGAGTCATGGGGCGAATTATACCCGACCGCGCCGGGAGTGGTAGAATCCCCCACAATGGCAGAGAAAATCGGATTGCAAAAACGAATCACCCAGCTGCGAGGCGAGTACCCGGGCCAATTTTGGCTGCTCTTTTGGGGGATGATGATCAGCACGATTGGCGCCAGTATGATCTGGCCATTCTTGATGGTCTATGTCAGCGGTCAGCTGGATCTACCGATGACAGCGATTGCCAGCTTGCTGACGGTCAACGCGGCGACAACGCTTTTTTCATCCTTCATCGCCGGCCCGATCATCGACCGTTCGGGGCGCAAACTGGCCATGATCGTCAGCTTAGTGCTGATGGGATTAACCTTCTTAGCCATGATTCCTGCCAAGACGCTGCTGGGTTTTGGGCTTCTGATGGCTTTCCGCGGTCTGGCAAGCCCGCTCTACCGCATCGGCACAGACGCCATGCTGGCTGACCTGATTCCCTCCCATCAACGGGCAGATGCCTATGCCCTGACACGTTTGAGTAAAAATGTCGGTGTCGCTATCGGCCCGGCGATTGGTGGGTTTGTAGCTTCTGCGTCTTACAATATCGCATTCCAGATTGCTGCGGCAGGCTTATTTATTTTCAGCTTATTGATCCTCTTTTTCGCAAAAGAGACCCTTCCGGGATCCGACCCTGATGATGTGGAAGAAAAGAGTACCCTGAGCAGCTACCGCACAATATTCCAGGACCGCCCTTTCACGCTGGTCGCGGCCGGGTTCCTTTTTGTGCAAATCGCTTCCGCCACGGTTTGGGTGCTGTTGGCGGTTTATGCCAAGGATAACTTCCAAGTTCCCGAATCTCAGTATGGGATGATTCCGATGACCAATGCCATCATGGTCGTGCTGCTGCAAGTTTTTGTGACCCGGCACACAAAAGATAAAAATTCCCCTTTAATGATGGCTTTAGGCGCGGCATTCTATGCGGTGGGGGTCAGCAGTGTCGCTTTTGGGATTGGTTTTTGGAGCTTCTGGA
>JBDLJO010000498.1:0-1143 GCA_039714275.1 Chloroflexota bacterium
CGGTTGTGCTGTTTTGTCTGCTGGTGAGTGGCTTTTTTCGGTGGCATATGAATTATTCTTTGTATGTTTATTGAATTTACAATGGTATATATACAACATGTAATCTGAATTGTCAATAGGTTTGATAAATTAATCACAAATTTTAAGGTTTGATTGGGCTGGTTATGGCTAATGGCCGTTTCCCTACGCCCCGCCTTCATCCCCTCAATTTTCTCAGGCGCGGTGGCATTGCGGATTGCCGATTGCGTATTCACAACGTGGATGACGGTAAATTGGCATGACCATTAGAAAAAACGGAACGAAATCGGTTCAGATGGTCCCATAATGTTGAATTACTTTTACTGCCTGAGCTGCCCCCTGATGAAATGCCTGTTCAATATTGCCACTGCGTGCCACTGTGGAAATAGCCGGTTGTGTCGAGCAGGTGGGAGACTGGGATGGCAGGTTGGGAGTGGATACGGCCGTTCACCAACCCAAAACTCAATGGCACAGGTCCCCGTTTTACCTTCTAGAATGGCGATGTGGGAGGTGTCAATATTCTCCAAATGGATGATTGTAAAAAAACTGGGAACAAAAGGTATATTCCTTTTGTTCCCAGAAAAATCAACCCTACCGTAATATTTGCGGTCTGATCTTATCTTGAACGTTGGCTTTCTCCTTCATTTATGCCAATTGGTCAGCCACCCACCCCAAATCCAATTCTTCCAGCTTATTCCTTGTGGGATTCCCGGTTTTAACATCCCAACCGCAAAGCTCAAAGTATTTATCCATCGCACCTTCCATTTCGTCCCGGTCGAGCACCCACCCATCACTCGCACCGCCTTTCATAGGCTTGAAGAGTTTTTCGGGTATCAGATCATTCTTACGGTCTAATCCTTCGCGAGCGTTGAAGGCCCGCATCATATTGAGTCGTCGCTCCCCAACTTCCTGTAATTCTTGGAATGTCACATCATCCCACCCGGTGACGGTGCGGACGAGTTCCACCATATCATTTGGTCCGTACAGCTGTACCGTCGGGCCGAAGACAAATTGGCACAGGTTCAAGCTGTCCATGGCACTAAACATGTGCTGAGTCTCAACTGCGAACCTAATTTTCTCAGCACCTAATGAGTGGCGTTCTACACCCTCGGTAATACCGAGAAC
>JBDLJO010000499.1:0-1135 GCA_039714275.1 Chloroflexota bacterium
CTTCGCGTTGCATCGAATTAAACCACATACTCCACCGCTTGTGCGGGCCCCCGTCAATTCCTTTGAGTTTTAATCTTGCGACCGTACTCCCCAGGCGGTGAACTTAATGCGTTAGCTCCGGCACAGAGGGGATCAACACCCCCTACACCTAGTTCACATCGTTTACGGCGTGGACTACCAGGGTATCTAATCCTGTTTGCTCCCCACGCTTTCGCGCCTCAGCGTCAGTATCCAGCCAGAAAGTCGCCTTCGCCACCGGTATTCCTCCCGATATCTACGAATTTCACCTCTACACCGGGAATTCCACTTTCCCCTCTGGTACTCAAGCCTGACAGTTTCAAATGCACTTCCACGGTTAAGCCGTGGGCTTTCACATCTGACTAATCAAACCGCCTGCGCGCCCTTTACGCCCAGTGATTCCGAACAACGCTTGCACCCTCCGTATTACCGCGGCTGCTGGCACGGAGTTAGCCGGTGCTTCCTTTGAAGGTACCGTCAAATGCAATGGGTATTAACCACTACACATTTCTTCCCTTCTGACAGGGCTTTACGACCCGAAAGCCTTCCTCACCCACGCGGCGTCGCTGCGTCAGGGTTGCCCCCATTGCGCAATATTCCTCACTGCTGCCTCCCGTAGGAGTCTGGCCCGTGTTTCAGTGCCAGTGTGACGGATCATCCTCTCAGACCCGCTAACCATCGATGTCTTGGTAGGCCATTACCCCACCAACAAACTAATGGTACGCAGACCCCTCCAAATGCGATAGCTTATAAATAGAGGCCACCTTTCTCAGTCATCCTTATGAAAGACTGACGTATCCGGTATTAATCCCCCTTTCGAAGGGCTATCCCGAACACCTGGACAGGTTATCTACGCGTTACTCACCCGTGCGCCACTTTACTCGTCCCCGAAGGAACTTTCTCGTTCGACTTGCATGTGTTAAGCACGCCGCCAACGTTCGTTCTGAGCCAGGATCAAACTCTCCAGTTTGATATCCTAAATCTCCTAAGAGATTTTTTATTTTAAACACCTGATTAAATCAGGGTAAAACAAAGGCAATTACTTTGAATTACAAAGTTTGCCCATGATGTCCGAAAACATCGTTTGGGCCCGTTTGCTGTTGTATATTGTTATTCA
>JBDLJO010000500.1:0-1128 GCA_039714275.1 Chloroflexota bacterium
GTGGACCTGGCGGGATTCGAACCCGCGACCTCGTCAGTGCGATTGACGCGCGCTCCCAACTGCGCTACAGGCCCTGATAATAAAGCCCCATGATTTTATCTGAGGGGGGCGGGGATGTCAAGAATCCCAATCGCCGTGGCGGACTAGAATCAAATCAAGCCAAAAGAATGGAAAACTGCGGAACACAAATCTCGTGCTGCAAGGCTGTTTGGCGTATAATTACGGCATCAGAAATGGAGGATCTATGTCTAGTGCCCAACCTGCACACACTTATATTACCCGACAAAAAAATTTAAGCCAGGCGTTAGCAAAGGATAATCTCGATGCGCTGGCCCTAAATCCCGGCCCCTCCCTGACCTACCTGACAGGGCTAGATTTCCATTTGATGGAACGCCCGGTGATCGTATTTTTTCAATCTGCTGCCCCACCGGTGTTCATCATCCCGGAATTGGAATCTGCCAAAGCGGCCAGTTTACCTTACGAGGTGCAGGCACTGACCTATGGGGAAGATCCGCGCCATTGGGGAGCTGTCTTCCAACAGGCTTTTGAACTGGCGGGGTTGGGGAAGGCACGCATCGGGATTGAGCCGATTCGCTTGCGGGTGCTTGAATTACGTTATTTAGAGACTGCTGCTCCGGAAGCAGATTTTGTGTCAGCAGAGGCTAGTTTAGCTGCGCTGCGCATGTACAAAGATGAGCATGAAATTGAATCCATGCAATCGGCTGTAGATATCGCCCAGCGTGCGCTGCTGACCCTGCTGCCCGAGATCAAACCGGGGCGCTCAGAACGCGAAATTGCTTCTGAGATGGTAACCCTGCTGTACCAACTGGGCTCAGAACCGGAACTGCCCTTCTTCCCAATCATTGCTTCCGGTCCGAACAGCGCCAACCCGCATGCAACACCTACAGATCGTAAATTGGAAGAAGGCGATTTACTGGTCATTGATTGGGGCGCCAGTGTTGATGGTTATTTCTCGGATATCACCCGCACCTTCGCCATTGGCCAGGTAGACCCTGAATTGGCGAAAATTGTTGAAATCACTGCGGCTGCCAATGCGGCGGGGCGTGAAGCGGCAAAACCGGGGGTCCCGGCCGGGGATGTCGACCGCGCCGCTCGATCGCTGATCGC
>JBDLJO010000501.1:0-1127 GCA_039714275.1 Chloroflexota bacterium
TGGAATTTTGCCGATTTTGCTGTGGTGCAGTCCACCACACGGGTAGGAGCGAAAAATATGAAAGGCGTTTTTACTCGTGCTCGAGAACCTAAGATGGCCGCTCACATGTTGCGAGAATTTTGGGTGACAAAGGCCAATGCTGCGCTATAAATTGAGCATATTGAGGCTTACAAAATGACAATTATCCACTCTCACCTACCAGACGAGCGATTTGGGCAATGCGCTCGACCGATGGCAAAAGTGAGAATAACCGAGTAAAAAAAACAACTGGTAAATTTATTCGTCAATTGCAATTTGGTTCTGCACTGGTTGACAGGTTATTAGTCTCAATTTATTAGTCTCAATATGGAAAAGCCTGTAAGGTCTTTCCGGACGGACATACACAAATGGATAATCAGAAAGAAATTCTTATTGAAATCAAAGATCTTAAAACCCAGTTTTTTCTGGACGAAGGAACGGTAAAAGCTGTTGACGGTGTAAATTTGGATATCCATCGTAACCGTACCCTATGTGTGGTTGGCGAAAGTGGTTGTGGGAAAAGTGTTACGGCTCGCTCTATTTTGCAAATTGTTGATTCCCCCGGCCGCATCGTCGAGGGTGAGATTCTCTATCATCGACATCAGATGGCCGATGTTATCGATCTTGCTGCCATGAATCCGCGCGGCAAAGCGATCCGCAAAATTCGGGGCAAAGATATCGCCATGATTTTCCAAGAGCCCATGACCTCGCTCAGCCCCATCCATACCGTTGGGGATCAGATCACCGAAGCCCTTTTGCTGCATCTACCAATTTCCAAGGACGCAGCTCGAGAGAGGGCCATCGAACTTCTGCGCCTGGTTGACATACCCCACGCGGAACAGCGGATCGACACCTATCCCTTCCAATTGAGCGGCGGCATGCGCCAGCGGGCGATGATCGCTATGGCCCTATCCTGTAACCCCAGCCTGCTCATTGCAGATGAACCAACGACTGCCGTTGATGTGACTACCCAGGCCCAAATCTTGGAGCTTATGTTAGAGCTGCAAGATGAGTATCATATGGCCATTATGCTCATCACCCACGACCTGGGTGTTGTGGCTGAAATAGCCGATGATGTTGCGGTCATGTATCTGGGACAGGTCGTGGAG
>JBDLJO010000502.1:0-1118 GCA_039714275.1 Chloroflexota bacterium
GCATTTTGTGGGTAAGCATTGGATTCGGGCAGGGGTTGGGGAGGGGAGATATCGATCCAAGTACCACCGCCATCAAATGTGCGTAAGATATGATCGTGTTCGCTGTCTTGATGACCTATAGCCCATCCATTGATCTCATTGAGCATTTGAATGGTTGTGATATATACCTTTTCTCCTGCAGTAAGTTGTGGGTCGATGGTTAAACTAGGTGTCGGTGTGACTTGCCCTGGGCTAATTGTGGGTGTTCCAGCCGGGAGTGTTGCTGAGCTAGTTGGATTTGTGACAGCAGTTTCTTCAAGCGTGGGAGTAATATCGGTAGCTAAGGGCTCGTCAATTGGCTGCGAAGGTTCATTTAAACCAGGAATGTTGCAGCTCCCCAAGCTTAAAGCAAAAATAGATAAAATTAGAAGGTATCGCCGCATAATATTAATTCTCCTTGCAAAAAAAAACGCCTTCTGTCCTGTAGAGGACGGAAGGACGCTCATTCCGCGGTACCACCTCGTTTCGCAAAGTAAATTGAATTTACTCGGCGCACTCATGCGCAGGAAATTACCTGCGCGAAGCTCTATCGGGCTTTCCCGTGCCGTTCTAGTCTTCAGAAATTGAATTTCTTCGGCAATCTTACCGGGTGACTTTCAGCAGCTGGTAATTGAGAATGGCTTTCAGCGTAGCTCGCATTCTTCTCTGGCAATTCCGTAGCTGCTTACTCCTCCCGGAGCAGTGACATAAATGTTGGCGAGGATTATACACACATAAAAATAGGGCGTCAAGCATTCAAGAGGTGAAAAAAATCACAATTCTTGCTTTCGTTGTGTGTTTGTGCTATCCTTCGGGCATCTCTGTAATTGAGGGAGTTTATGCTTAAACGAGAACGAGTAGCAGATAATATTTATATTTTCCAAAGCGATGTGTATGCTGATGTTAATGCTGGCATTATTGTCGGCTCAGACTGGGCAGTGGCTATTGATACGCTTTCTTCCCCCAAAGAAACCTTAGAAGTTCGGGATTTCATTGAGCAAGAGTTTCAAATTCCAGTGCGTTATGTGATTGATACGCACTATCATGCAGATCACAGCTGGGGTAATTGCTTTTTTCCTGGAGCGTTGGTGATTTCACAT
>JBDLJO010000503.1:0-1117 GCA_039714275.1 Chloroflexota bacterium
ATTCTCAGGGAAAACCATCGTTTCAAATCGGGAAAAATCATCACTGCTTCTTTCCAGACCAATAACCAGTCTTTCACCAACTGACTCTACATCAATTCGGAAGTTTCTGTTTGCCAATACAGCGGGACGAAAACCTTCATCCAAAGGAGGAAGAATATTTGGCTTAATTAAGTTTAGCTGCTTTGACATTGAGTATATTTGCCTAATCTTTTGTAAATAATAGTGAATAATTTTCAAGCAACATAAAGGCAGAAGCACCTAAGATGCAGCCACGGAACTCAAGCTGTCCAACTTCTACCTGGGTATCCATGGCAAGGCGTGTTAGAGTTGCATTAGACATTGCGTCTCTAACAATTTCCAAACAGGGCTCTCCAAAACGCACAATATCACCACTCAGTACGATTTTGTGAATATTAAGTACACCCACTAAATTGGCAAACGATTTTCCCAAAAAAACTGCGGCATCAGTTACAACCCGTCGTGCTAAGGGATCATTTGACTTCCACGCAGTCTCGATTGCATCAAGAGAAATGTTTTGGGGATACTTAGCTAAATCCGAATTGTTGTATTCAGTAGCTAGATTTACAGCTCGTTTTACAATTGCTTGAGCGCTGGCAACCGTTTGTAAACAACCATATTTTCCACATTGGCAAAGCTCACCGTCTTCTTCCACCACTACATGACCGATTTCACCAGCCCCCCCGCCATCGCCTTGAAACAAGCTGCCATTGATCAAAATTCCAGCACCAATACCATGCCTGACTGTTACAACAATTAAGTTATCTTCAGATTGATGTTTTTCACTATATACAAATTCACCAATGGCTGTTGCCTGACTATCATTTAAAACTTTGACCGGAAGTGCATATCGTGTTTCAAGCAGTTTTGCTAGATGAAAATCTTGCCAATCCAAATTTACTGCATTGACCACTATCCCTTCTCGTGTATTAACTAAACCAGGTGTACCAATCCCGATACCAATAAGTGGTTTCCAATTCTCATTTACTAACTGGTCTAAGATCTTGTAAAGAAGCTGAATCGCCTGTTCCCCATCACTCTCATCAACTGGAAAATCAACGGTTTCTTTAATCTCCCCTCTTAAATTAACAACTGAACC
>JBDLJO010000504.1:0-1100 GCA_039714275.1 Chloroflexota bacterium
GTTGTTTATGGAATCACAAAAGCCCCCGTATTCATTGCGCTTGATGCCTATAATTTGGAAACGGTTACACAAGCGATCAAAGCAGAATATCCCAAAGCGCAAGGCGTTATTATTTGTGACAACGATGCCCACAAATACGCACAAGACATTGATAACACCGGTGTTTTGAATGGCGTTGACGCGGCAAAAAAAGCGGGCTATCTATTTGTTATTCCTGACTTTTCAGGCTTGGATAGTGAGGGCAAGCCCAAGGATTTATGGGATTTATGGGCTCTAGGAGGTAATGAGGCGGTTGTGGCCTTGCTAAATTCACCTCAAACCCCTGATGAGGATGAAGGGTTTACATGGGGCTTCATGGGGCTAAAATCCCTGTTAGGCGCGATGAAAAATGTCGCTCAAAAGGCGATTCGACTGACAAACCCAGTAAAAGCCATTGAAGCCGTTGGCACTGCACTTTTACCTCATTCGGGACGGCTTAATATCAACATGGGAAAATTGTCAGACTATGCAAACGAAGCCGCTGCCAATGCGTTCAAATGGATTGAAAAACGCATTGTGTTCAGATACCAATGCCGATTGGCAATGCCAAACCAGACCATTAACACCCCAAAAGACTTGCAAGGTGTTGAATTGAATCACAAAACGATGGTCATTCAGAGTGGCCTCGGAACCGGTAAAACTCAATGGATTAAGGATGTTGTCCTTGCCCATAAGGATGTTGAAAACGCGCTAGTTGTCTTGCCGCGCATAACACTCGCGAAAAGTACCACGGATCGACTTGAGGCAGCCAATTACGAGGATATTAAATCGGCATCGCCACAAAAAAGGCATGACATGGACACCCGCAGAATTGTTAGTGTTTCCAATAGCTTGGAGTTGCTTGAGACACTGCTTTACTTTCCTCCCAACAAGCGGTTTGATGCCATTATATTGGATGAAATTGAATTAAATATCCATCATTTGTTTGGTAACACCTTTAGCGGTAATGAGCGAGCCACCACGCTTAAAATACTAAAACGGTGGGTAAAGAATGCTGATTATGTTATTTGTTGCCAAGCCCAAATAACGCCATTAACGCTAGACTTTTTAAAGTCTTGTGG
>JBDLJO010000505.1:0-1095 GCA_039714275.1 Chloroflexota bacterium
AAATTCTCGAAAAACCCTATCTCAATTGAGCAGCTCATTAAATATGGCAGCATTACCCCAGAGGCGATGCAATTTCTAAAAGCTGCAGTAGAAGCCAGGTTGAATATCATCATTTCTGGTGGTACAGGCTCCGGTAAAACAACATTGCTAAACGTGCTTTCACAGTTTATCCCTTCCGATGAGCGCATCATCACAATTGAGAACGCGGCCGAATTTCAGCTTCGGCAGGAGCATGTCATCCCGCTAGAATCTCGACCTCCCAATATTGAAGGAACCGGGCGAATTACTATTCGCCAACTAGTTGTCAACTCTTTGCGTATGCGGCCGGATCGAATTATTGTTGGTGAGATTCGTGATGAGGAATCATTAGATATGTTGCAGGCAATGAATACGGGTCATGATGGATCAATGACTACAGCCCACTCCAACAGCCCTCGTGATACTCTGGCCCGTATTGAAACTATGGCTTTGATGTCGGGAGTAGAATTGCCTGTTCGAGCTATTCGAGAACAAATTGCATCAGCAGTAGATTTAGTCGTTCATCAAGAGCGTTTGCGTGATGGTACACGTAGAGTGGTGAGTATTACTGAAGTTATCGGCATGGAAGGTGATATTATTACCATGACGGATATATTTGTCTTTGAGCAGCGTGGTATAGAAAATGACAAAATTATTGGGCGCCTGAGCCCTACCGGCTTGAGACCCAAAGCAATCAGCCAAATTGAAGCTGCAGGGATTCACTTACCACCATCAATTTTTGGTGCTGGTATACGTAGAAACCATTAAAACTATTAAGAATTAATTTGAGAGAAATAGTGAAATGCCGACTTTTTTGATCATTGGTGGAGGAGCAATCTTGCTCCTATTGATAATTGGGATTGTTGTCTCTGTAGCTGGTAGACAATCTCTTGTGGATGAGCGTTTATCACATTTTGTGGACGACTCAATTCCCGAAGAATTTATATCTGATGAGCAACCATCGGTATTTACCGAATGGGTAAACACCCGAGTCGAACGTACAAAGTGGGGAGATGGTGTTTCTAAGAAATTAGCTCAAGCAGATGTCAAGCTAAAACCTGGTGAATATGTTGCCTT
>JBDLJO010000506.1:0-1084 GCA_039714275.1 Chloroflexota bacterium
TAACCTTAACAACCCAATTTCTTAACAATGATACTAGCATAATCACCAAACAGCGTCAAGGAAATGTGCCTTCCCAGGGATGTTTTTCACTACACAACCATCAAGTTTAATGCGGTTTTTTATAAAACCAGCCACCCAGAAAGATGCAATATTTGTGCCAACTAATATCCGGCTCTTTGATGGGTCTGGATGCCAAACACGTTACGACTTAACGCATCTTTGAATGATTTTTCTGAGTTCCACCTTTTTGAATTTAATGATTGGCGAAAATGCTAACCGTAAGACGGGAAATCACAACAGATTCTAAATCTTGTTTATAATAATAATTAACGAATATCACATAACAAACAAGCAGAACCCTTGTGCTGCACCCTGGTTTTTTAAGAACAGGGGTAGAAGGTCAGACTGATTTTGGATGAGAGAAACCATTGATGATGCCAGGTGTTTTGTGATTTGCTGCTGAAAAAGAGGATGTATTGATGCTGAAACGATTTATTACCATAAGCACGATCATTTTTTCCCTGATGGTCATTAGTGGGTGTCAAGAAACCACGGTGTCATCCGCTATTACTCAGGGCCCGCCTACAATAACCGCGCCTTCATCAATTCCTCAAGCGGATGTCTCGATCGCTGTGCCGGGGGGACCGGCGCCCATGATTGATGGCGTGATGTTGCCTGGTGAATGGGACAGCGCCAGGGTTGAAGGATTCTTGGATGGTGGGGAGCTGCGCTTGATGCATAATGAAGGGTTTCTTTATCTGGGTATCAGCGCCAACACGCAGGATATGATCGTGGGCAATATTTTTGTCGACCGCGGTGATAAAATCGCGGTGCTCCACAGTTCCGCTGCACTGGGCACGGCGATCTATCAAAAAGACGGCGATACCTGGAAGCAGACGCAGGGGTTTTCCTGGTGCTGCCGGAGTACCAATAGCAGCGATGCCGCACAAGCTGAGCGCGATGCGTTTCTCCAGCATGAAGGTTGGGTGTCCATCAACACTCGTATGGGAACCCCGCAGGAGTTAGAGTATCAAATTGAAATGGGGGGCAAAGAGCTGCGGTTGGCGGTGACATTCATGCTGGC
>JBDLJO010000507.1:0-1083 GCA_039714275.1 Chloroflexota bacterium
TATGGTTGAAATGGACGCGTGAAATTCAAGCACTGGCGCAAACAGGTGAAACTTATGCTGAAAACGGTTGGCAAAGTGAGCGATATGCTCGTTTGATGGCGATTGCTGCTGAAATAACCGCAGCCCATTCTGATATGGATGAGAAACGGCTTTTAGAAACATTCCAATCGGAGCGAGGATATGCAACACCGAAAGTTGATGTTCGCGCCGCCGCCTTTCGAGATGGAGACTTGCTTATGGTTCGAGAAATCTCCGATGGCAGATGGACACTTCCAGGTGGGTGGGCTGACGTTGGAGATATCCCATCTGAAGCTGCGGAACGCGAAACCTGGGAAGAATCAGGTTATCAGGTTAAAGCAACCAAATTGATTGGTTTATATGACGCCAATAGATCACAGCCAATGGCTTTTTTTCATGCCTATAAAATCATATTTCTTTGTGAAATTGTCGATGGTGATGCAAAAATCAGCTCTGAGACTAGTGAAGTGGCATTCTTCTCCGAAAGTGAAATCCCTAAAGATTTGTCGCTTGCCCGTACTCCAAAGCGAGTGATCAAAGACTGCTTCACTGCTTATGCTGATCAATCAATAGACACCAAATTTGACTGATGAATCATAGATCTCCGCTTACTGAATTTCCTTATGGATATCAAGGAAAAATATTTCGGAGCCCGATGCCTTTTGGCCCTTATGATCGTTTAAATGAGATATGGACTGAATATCAACAGCAGAATATTTCCATTGTTGTTGTGCTTGTGGAATCCCAAGAATATCTAGTTCGAGCTGGACGTGATCTGCCTGTATTTTATCAAAGAGCAAATATTGAAGTCATTCATTTTCCTATTCCTGACTTTCAGGTACCTGGTGATTTAAAAGCATTTAGAGATGCCATATATTTAGTAGACATGCGTGCTCAAAATGGAATGAATATTGCTGTGCATTGTATGGCAGGTGTTGGGCGAACGGGATTATTCTTGGCATGTTTAGCTAAGCATCACTTAAAAATAAATGGGCAAGAAGCAATTGAATGGGTGCGAAAACTTATACCTGATGCGTTGGAAAATGTTTTCCAGGAAGAATTTGT
>JBDLJO010000508.1:0-1082 GCA_039714275.1 Chloroflexota bacterium
CTGATTATTGGTGTGCTGGGCGGTTATGGAGCGGTTCTTTTTCGCTTTATTATAAAAGGGGTTCAGTTTGCTTTTTATCAGCACTCTGTGGATTTTCTTGAATTTGAACAAATGATCCCATGGTATATTATAGTTGGGATTCCAGCTCTTGGAGGGCTTATTGTCGGGGTGCTTATCCGACTTGGGGCACGGGAGGCAAAAGGGCATGGTGTGCCTGAAGTTATGGAAGCTGTGGCACTGCGGGATGGTTATATCCGCAAAAGAGTTGCCGTGGTAAAAATTCTTGCTTCTGCCATCAGCATTGGTTCAGGGGGTTCAGTAGGGCGGGAAGGGCCCATTGTTCAGATCGGGTCAAGTATTGGTTCCACTGTGGGGCAGTGGTTCAAAGTTCCTCGAAAACATCAAAGAACTCTGGTGGGGTGTGGAGCAGCAGCCGGTATTGCAGCTACCTTTAATGCACCAATTGCTGGTGTTCTTTTTTCTCTGGAGATATTGCTTGGAGAATTTGGAGTCAGCGCTTTTTCACCTGTTGTTATATCTTCTGTTATGGCTACCACTATATCCCGCCATTATTTTGGGGATTTTCCAGCCTTTATAATTCCATCACATGAAATTCACAGTCTCTGGGAATTTCTGATTTATCCATTTCTGGGACTGCTGTGTGGTTTGGTGGCTGTTGCTTTTGTTTATGTCTTGTACAAGTCTGAAGATTTTTTTGATGATTATCTGAAAATCCCGGATTTTATAAAGCCTGCTGTGGGTGGATTCCTGCTGGGACTTATTCTGCTGAAGTTTCCCCATGTTTTTGGTGTGGGTTATGGTGGAATCAACCTGGCTTTGATAAACCAGCTGCCGATAATGATGCTGTTTGCATTGTGTATAGTAAAAATTGTGGCAACTTCTATTACAATTGGAAGCGGAGGGTCGGGAGGTGTTTTTGCGCCTTCCCTGTTTATTGGTGCCATGACCGGAGGTTTTTTTGGTTCATGTGCCGGGATGCTGTTTCCCGATATAGTTGCCAATCCGGGAACCTACGCTCTGGTAGCCATGGGAGCTCTGGTGGCTGGAACTACACACGCGCC
>JBDLJO010000509.1:0-1077 GCA_039714275.1 Chloroflexota bacterium
CCATCGACAGCAGTAGGCAAGAATGGCTTGAGGGGTTGGTTTACCCGTGCACACGGGCCGTGGAAGTGTGGTGGGGGGTCGAGTCATGGCAGCGGGCACTACTTTTGGCGTCTGTAACTCATCCAGCTTACAGTACCTTTGAGGGTTTCTTGCATAATATCTGATGTTTGGAAAAATTTTGCACTTTTGCTGACATTTCAGATCAGAAAGGCTACTGTTATGTATTGAAAATTGGTAAATACAAGGTTCTTTAACTTTAATTTATTTGTCGAAAAAGTTTAGCATGTGATGTTGCATCTTAACGAAATTTAATTTATTTTGGTTGTTGCCAACACGTAGCGATGTTGCTTGTAAAAATTTCAGCTTGCTGGATAATGCACAGCTTTGAAACGAAGCGGTTAGTTTTACGTCAATTTACAGGGGAAACGCTAGCTTCAGCCCCCATTTGAGGGTTCGTTTGGCCTTGTAGTGATGAACCGATTCCAGTGAAATTTGGCAGGTGAGTACCGCTATCCGGGTTACACCTTGTGTGCAAATTTGAAGAGAATGGAACAAGTTACGCAGGAATAGCACAACTTTTCGTAAGGACCTGTTCCGAAATATAGACAGGTTGCATCTGGTAGTGACGTCGACTGGTGTCGTCGGAACGAATTGTAAGTTACAGGCTTTTACGAAAAGTTGTGCATTGCGTGCATACCTTCTCTGATCTTGTACAAATTTGCACATAGGGTGTAACTTGGATTGTGGTACTTACAAGCCAACTTTCACTCGAATCGGTTCGACACTGCGACAGCAAAGCGACCCTCAAATAAGGACTGGGGCCGGCTTTTGTCCCAAACATTGGCCCAAAAGTAAAAATTTCAGCTTGCTGGATAAAGCAGAACTTTGAAAGGAAGCGCTTACTTTTTGGTCAATTTTCAGGGGAAATGCTAGCTCTAGCCCCAAATTCAAGGACCGTTTGCCCTTGCAGTGATGAATCGATTCCAGTGAAATTTGGCAGCTGCGTACCATTATCCAAGTTACAACTTATGCGCAAATATGAAGCAAATCGAATAAGGTACGCAGGAGCAGCACAAC
>JBDLJO010000510.1:0-1077 GCA_039714275.1 Chloroflexota bacterium
AGCGGAGATTTTGTTGCTTTGATCGGCAAATCGGGATGCGGGAAATCCACCTTGCTGCGCATCCTGGGCGGTCTGCTGGATCCATCAAGTGGTCACGCACTGCTCGAATCTTCCCCCGTATCCCAGGCTTTGAAAGAGAAGCGCGTAGGATGGCTGGCACAAAATCCGGCCTTGCTGCCCTGGAAAACTGTCCGCCAAAATATCGCCTTGGCCCAAGAGATCAATCCCAAAAAAGATCGCACCGCTTCTTCCCCCGATGATTTGCTTGAATTGATCAATCTGAACGATTTTGCCGACGCCTACCCTTTGACCCTCTCCGGTGGAATGCAGCAGCGCGTGGCTTTGGCTCGCACCTTGGCCCTGGGTGCCGAGGTCTGGTTAATGGACGAACCTTTTGCAGCACTCGATGAGCTGACCCGCGAAATATTGACCGGTGAATTATTAGCGCTTTGGCAGCAATTCCGTCCCACCGTTGTTTGGGTAACACATCATATTTATGAAGCAGTCAGGTTAGCTGACCGGGTGCTGATAATGACACCGCGCCCAGGCCGCATT
Source organism: Chloroflexota bacterium (assembly GCA_039714275.1). Lineage (GTDB taxonomy): Bacteria > Chloroflexota > Anaerolineae > Anaerolineales > UBA11858 > JBDLJO01. The sequence continues at coordinate 556 of JBDLJO010000510.1, forward strand.
GCCGCAGATATCCCTATTTCAATCCCCCACCCGCGCGATGAAAGCCAGCCAGAATTTCATCAAATCATCACAACCCTTCGGGAACAACTGTTCATTCACAGCAGCCAACCACAAGATAACAAGCTTTAATCATCTACGATGCCTAGAAAATTTAACGACAATGCCATCGCGCTATCACTGATCGCCCTTGCCCTCGGGTTTTGGGAACTTAGTGTGCGCCTCAAAGATGTTCCAATTTATATTTTGCCAGCGCCAAGTCGAATCTTAAGTACCCTTTTCCAAAATATCAATCTATATGCTGAAGCCAGTTTACTTACCCTCGGTGAAGCATTAGCTGGCCTCATGTTAGGATCCTTAGCAGGGATTGGGGCGGCAGCATTGTTAAGCCTATGGCCGCGTCTCGAGAGCGGCATCATGAGTTTAGCGATTCTGGTCAAATCTACACCCCTGATCGCCATTGCGCCGCTGCTGACAATTTGGCTCGGTTTTGGAGTGCTCCCCAAAATCATCATCACCGGTTTG
>JBDLJO010000511.1:0-1069 GCA_039714275.1 Chloroflexota bacterium
ACAGTTATCCGTAGCCGTAGGAGCCACTAGAGCGGCGACGCTGCACTCCGCGGTAACATCTGGTAGGGGATCTACATCGGGGACAGGTGCCGTAAGATCATCGATCACAACATTCTGGGTCTGGGTCACGGTATTCCCATTGCCATCATCATAGGTCCAGGTCACAACAGTAGTACCTTGAGCCGTAATAGGCAAAGTGGCATCGTGGGTGCCAGTGACTGCTCCTACACAGTTATCCGTAGCCGTAGGAGCCACTAGAGCGGCGACGCTGCACTCCGCGGTAACATCTGGTAGGGGATCTACATCGGGGACAGGTGCCGTAAGATCTGGGTTACACGGATCAACATAACAGGAAATAACTGCAGCAAATCCGTTACCCGTGGTACCGCCATCGGCGGTGAATCTGAATGTCAGGCAGGTTCCCGATGAGGTAAAAGGCCCCTGTACCGCAGTGGTACTGGTAAAGGTAGCCAATAACGGATCAGAGGTGCTTGTACCATCATAAACATATAGGTAATCACCGTCCCGGATATCAACACTACTAAAATCAACCTGCAGGTTGCTCCCGTCATCGGAGCAAAAGGTCATGGTATAATCATCCGTCGAACCGTAGTTCCCGCCCTGTCCGCCGCTGTCAAAAAAGTTGCCTCCGCAGGTATAAACGGTTCCCCCGTCACTGATCAGATAACCCGGGACAATGGGTGTACAACTGATATTTGCAGCAAATCCATCACTTACATCTGCGTTGTTATCAGAGACGTTTCGTATTGTTAAGCAAGTTCCTGAGGAAGTAAAAGGACCTGGAATTAAACTTGAGTTGGTAATTGCAGCCAGTTGGGGACTGCTGGTATTTGGCCCGTCGTAAACATAGAAATAATCACCGTCTGAATACTCAAAAGCTGTGAAATCTAAAACCACTGCACTTCCGTCATCAGAGCAAAAGCTTATGGAATAGTCTTCTCCTTTGCTGTAATCTCCACCCTGTCCACCAGTATCATAAATTCTTGCCGTACATGTATTAACCGTCCCTCCGTCACTGATCAAGTAACCAATGGCAACCGGAACACAA
>JBDLJO010000512.1:0-1066 GCA_039714275.1 Chloroflexota bacterium
AGCATCAAAATATGGCTTGGTGACGGTGCCCGGGTTGGCTTCAAGGGTGATTTCTGCGCCGGGCTGCAAATCAAAGGCATCACCTAAGGCACGCAGCAGCCTTTCAACCGACGGTGGCGGCAGCAGTGAGGGTGTGCCGCCGCCAAAATAAATGGTGTGTACGGGCAGTGCAGGGAGGGTGCGGATTTCAGTTTCCAGGGCCCGCACATAAGCCGGGATAAGATCGTCCAGACCTGCATAGGTGTTAAAATCGCAGTAGCCGCAGCGGTGCTGACAAAATGGGATATGCAAGTAAATGCTGTAAGGCATCATTTGGATGAGTATAACAGGATTCAGCTGCCAGCAAAGATGGTCTCAGGTATAAATTTTAGGCATTTGAATCTGATTTTTTGATATCTTATCAATCGTAGAACACTTTCTAATCATCAAGCAATTCGGGTAAATGAGCCAAAATTCCGGCATTAAAACGATTCGCAAGCCATCTTAAAGACTGGTATAATCAGCGCCGCTTTGGATTGGAACCTAAAAATAATCACTTTCCAAAAAATAACGAAATTATGAGCACAGAAAACGCAACAAAATCCACAAAATTATGTCCAACCTGCGGTACGCGCCTGAAAGAAGATGCTGAGCGCTGCCTGGTCTGCGGCAGTTCATTAACCGCGCAAGATACCCCCAAGCGTAAATCAGATAAGGGTGTGCGCGGCAGCCAGATGCCAAAAATAACCCTCGGTTTACCAGCCGCAGTCGGTTTATTAGCGCTCTTTTTAACGATTGGTGCAGTAATGGTATTCTTCGGTTTACAGCGAACCGGCCGGGTCACCGAACCAACGGCAACCCCCACTGTAACGCTAACCGTGACCCCGACCATGACACCAACACCGGCAACCCCCACTGTGACCCCCACCATGATGCCCTCCCCAACGCCTTTTACCTATGTTGTTCAATCAGGTGATACCTGTGGTGGAATCGCGGTTGCCTTTGATATCTCGGTGCAAAGCATCGTGCGTACCAATAACCTGCCGGCGGCTTGTGATACGCTCTATGATGGGCAGTCGCTGCTTAT
>JBDLJO010000513.1:0-1065 GCA_039714275.1 Chloroflexota bacterium
TGATCCGTGGTTAGAACTACCAACGCTGTTTAGTTTACCCGTCAGGATGATACCTGCGTCCGTATTGATGGCGTTAGGGGTTTTTTTCCTGGCAGCTTCGACCAAAGCACAGAGAGAGATTGGTAAAGGCACGCCGATGCCGCTGAAGGCTACCCAAAAGCTAGTCATTGAAAAACCATACTCGTATTGTCGCAATCCCCTCTATTTTGGTCTGATCAACTTCTTCCTTGGAATCAGCATCATGATTGGTTCGATAAGTTCAATCGTAATGGTGCTTCTCTTTTCAACTATCATCCTGGCTTATATTAAATTGATAGAAGAGAAGGAGCTTGAGAAAAGGTATGGGATGGATTACCTGGCATATAAAAAAACAACGCCAATGCTTATTCCCAGACTACCGTGTTTAAGGAGAGACAAAATATGAACTCCAAACTCACCAAAACAGCGTCCGTGTTGGCCTTCATCATCGGAGTCATGGCCGTCTTGGCGGGCGGTCAAGTGCTGCTTGGCAAGGTGAAGGATTATTATGTTATCGATTGGCTGCCGATCTATAACTTCATTCTGGGGTTGGTATCAGCCGGCTGGACTGCGATTTCGATCTGGAAAGGCAGCAAAATCGCCATGCTCCTTGCTAAGGCAACTTTTGCCAGCCACGCTGTCGTGATGCTGATCTTGCTTACTGCCTACCAAAATGTGGTTGCACCAGACAGCATCGTAGCCATGACGGTAAGATTAATTGCCTGGGCAATCATCTTGACTTTGCTGTTTATACAAAAACGGAGAGGTGAAGGCGCGTAAAAAAACAACTGCTAAAGAAGTTCATTTACAGGTATAGATAAAAAATTATTGGTATCCTTAATCAATGGAGTCAGCAAATGACCAATCCATATTTCATGATGATCTTTCTTTATCTCGCACTTGCTGTATTGGGTGCCCTAGATGCCGCCCTGGTAAGCCTCGACCTGCTTTCTTTCCTTCGAGGGCTGCGCTGGCTGAGAATCCATTTTATCACCCTGGGCGTGCTCACCGAAATGATCTTCGCTTTAATGCCAAATCTGGTTGCCA
>JBDLJO010000514.1:0-1062 GCA_039714275.1 Chloroflexota bacterium
ACTTCATGGGGAGTACGGTATCCGAGGCACTTTCGGGGGCGATTATTTAGCCTTTTGACGGCTTCTTCAACGTCTTTTTCTGTCAGCTTTTTAAAGTTGCTTCCCTTGGGGAAATATTGTCGAAGTAACCCGTTTGTATTCTCATTAGCCCCTCTCTGCCAAGGGGAATAGGGTTTGGCAAAGTAAATTTCTAACCCGGTCTTTTTCTCAAATTTCTTAAATTGAGAAAACTCCGATCCATTATCTACGGTCAAAGTTTTTCTCATTTTGGTAGGTATAGAACGAAAAACTGATGTTCCCTGGGCGGTCAATGTGACCGCTTTTTTGTTTTCCATTTTTGCCGCTAAAAGATAACGACTTTTCCGTTCTACAATTGTGACTATATAGCCACTGCTTTTTTTGCCTTCAATGGTATCACCCTCCCAATCACCGTAGCGCTGACGGCTATCAACTATTTCAGGTCGATGAGTAATGCACTTCCGATCTTCAAAGCGACGGCCTGTACCATATCGTTTTTGACGCCGTCTTCTCCTTCGTCCACGCCTCAAGTTACGATATAATTTCCCCTCAACCATGGCATCAAGATATACCCATCGGTATATTGTCTCGTGGCTGATGCGCATACTCTCATCATTTGGATAATCGTCTAAAATGCGTTGAGATATCTCCTCTGGTGACCATTGCCTTTTGAGTCTTACCTCCACATACCGGACGAGACGCAGGTTCTTTTGCCGACGAAAATGCCGAGGCTGGCAACCCCGCTCTAATGCTAGTGGCTGTGCCCAATCATACCAGTAAACAGCCTGAGAATAACGTGACGTAGCTCGCTTCAACTCTCGACCAATTGTCGTATGGTGACGGTTTAAGCGACGAGCTATTTCCCGCAGACTAAGTCCCGCTACTTTTAAATGGCTGATGACATATCTTTCCTTTTCGGTAAGATGAGTATAGGACATGGCAGGCTCCTTCTGGCTTTGAGTTGGTCGTGCTTCTCAATATACCAGAAACCCTGTCATGTCCTGCTTTCAGCTCAAGTGGTGCACTTTGAACTTGAATCTACCT
>JBDLJO010000515.1:0-1055 GCA_039714275.1 Chloroflexota bacterium
GCTGAAATCAGATGGTCAGGAAGAGACCATACCCTGCCCTTTGGTGGGCAACGGTTTAAACTACGAAGCTGTCGAAGCAGGAGACTGCATCCGCACCGGTAAAACCGAATCCGATATCATGCCCCTTGATGAAACCCTGGCGCTGATGAAGATCATGGATCAAATCCGCTCCCAAATTGGATTGAAATACCCAATGGAATAGAGTCAATCATTCTTTGCGCGCGGACAGGCGCGGAGAACATCGAAAAAACAGATATGGCTGAATTTGAACGTGAAATAAATCATATCAATGATGAATGGAAGTAGATGTCGAAACCGCAGGCGTGTTCCTGACCTTTCTAACTAGAGTCCGGTTTGAGTGTTTCGATAGACTCAGTTGCATATATCACCTCGGCAAAGCGGGGTAGGGGTGTTCAAAAAAAGGGTTTCATTCTTTTTTTGAACACCCCCTTCCCATATTTATTATGAGGGTACCAATGCATGTCCTAAATTCGACCGCTTTGTGACCAGCGCCGCCAGAAATGCTGACAGGTGGCAGGAGTATAATTAATTCAAGTGGCGAATGTCTCCATTACAAAACAGGTTTTGATGTCCAAAAACCTTTGCTTGGTGCACTATTGGCTGCAGATTTGGACACAGATGAATGAAAGTAGAAGTCGAAACCGCGGGCGAGTTGGTCGCCGCGATTATAAAATTATAAGGAACTAGATATGAAGATACTTGTTGGCGCCCTTGGGCACGAATCCAATACCTTTACCTCTCGGCCGACAACGCTGGAGAACTTTCTACCGGCCTATGGTCCTGCGCGTGATGCACAGGAAGGTATCATCAGCACGCTGCAAGCCTCTGGCGCCGAGGTGGTGCCCACCATCAGCATGTACGCGCTTCCAGGTGGGCGGGTAGTACGATCTGCCTTCGAGGAGTTCAAGAATGCGATCCTATCAAAGGCATATGAAGTGGATGGCGTGTGCCTGTTTATGCACGGTGCGATGCTTGCGGAGGGGGTTGACTGCTGCGAGAGCAACCTGCTGGCGGCACTGCGGCAGCAGGTTGGC
>JBDLJO010000516.1:0-1055 GCA_039714275.1 Chloroflexota bacterium
ATAAGGGGTCAGTCCGCTTGATTCGTAATCTTGCGCTTCAACTCCCATAAATTACCTTTCTTTGAGATTTCAACGTCACGGATATAATGCGCAAGATTTGATCGGCTTCCCATCTCCAGACGGGTGCTAATCCATTCAACGCGAACACTGGTCTGCCTCCGGACAAACCAGGCGATCACTTTTTTACGGGGATCACTTTTTTTCAACATCGCCAACTCATTGTTTTTTAGATCACAAACATCGAGACCAAACTGAAACAGCCTCTCCGCCTCTTTCTCGTCATGATGCCTCACCTCAGAGCCCATGAATGAATCTCGGCGCTTACCCAAAACCGTTTTATCCAGAGCGTCTTTCATCTCCTCAACAAAACCCGTCGAACCAAACACCCATCCACGCCGAATCTTCTGCCAACGCTCATCTGCTTCTTTCGGGTTTTTGCTATACTGAATCTCAAGCACCCGTTTTTTCATTTGCTCCCGACAGGCAACTCGTCCTTTCCGGTCATCCACCTGCCCAAAGGCCCCTAAAACCCGATCCACACTTAAAAACACGGGACGTTTCGACGGGCGCAAATACCCCGGATAACTGCTCCACTTATAGTCAGCAAGCATTCCTTTTTCTAAATCAAAACAATGTGCTCGGGCCGGATTAAGATGGATGTAGTCTGCGACGGCCTGAAAATAGTCGCCCCCATCAACAAGCAACGCTTTATAACGCCCCTGAAACAGATGCCCCCACACCTTATGTCGCGCATTGAACCGCTGGGTATAGGTGCTCTGGAGCCACCGCATCCCATCCACCAGATTAGGTTCGGGGGTTTCAAGAAGGAGGTGGTAATGGTTTCCCATCAGAACAAACGCATGGATCAACCACCCGTTACGAATCGCAACCTCTGCCAGTGTATCGAGAAAAATCTCACAATCCCGATCATCCTTAAAAACCGCCTCCTGATGATTCCCCCGACACATCAGATGATACGTCGCTCCCGCAAACTGAACTCGTGCTTTTCTTGCCATGCAAGAACTCAAACAAATCCCGACACCTACATCAAGCTA
>JBDLJO010000517.1:0-1054 GCA_039714275.1 Chloroflexota bacterium
GAATAGTCGATTACCATTTGTAGAATGACCTTTAACCAACTGAAGTGAGATTCATTGATTCATATTTTATTTTGTCATTATTTATCTTTTGGATTGGGTGTGTATGTACACAGTAGACACATCTAATGATATTCGAGACTTAATGATAATCGAGACACTTTTTTATTTATTGTATAATTTGTATTAGATCTGATCACGGGCCGTTATTCCTGTGGCAACTTCTTGCCTCTGATTTGCTTCCGGTGAAAACAAACATTTTGACCGTTTCTGAAACTTTGATTGCAAGATTGACGCCGTTAAATACGAAGAAAGCAGGTATACCGTATCATTTTTCTGAGTAGGCCTTTCTGTTCTCGTTTCTATTTCAGCCCGTGGGAGTCTCGTTTATCATAACAAACATGGCGTGAAATATGTCAGAATAATTCTCAAAGTTCTGTTACTTGATCAGTTGTGGTTTCTACAAAAATTATATATAAACTATGCTGCTAGGAAGTAACATTTGTTAGTTATTTCTCCTTGCATTTATCATAAGCGGGTTGTTTCCACTTTTGAAAATGGCTCAAATTGTGCGTTTGTTTAAAAAAGTGTCTCGAATATCAATGACTGAGTATACTCACCTGTACGCTCGTAGCAGTCCTTTTTCGGTAGGCGCCATACTACGGTCGTTTGGTGGGGGTTGTTCAATCGCAGCTGGCCGAACCCCAACTGCTGTTGAATCCGGGAATGCTGAGTAAACTGTCCTCGGCGAAATAGGCAGAACAAAGGATTTCTGACCCAACGCGTGTTGTCCTCACGACGTCACGAATTTGAGCAACACCACAGCACCGCGCGTGCCTTGATTGCCAGGCTTGGGGAAGTAGAACACGCTGACCCCGTCACCTGGCGAGTTACTGCAGTTACCTGCAGCACATCGGTTTGGCATCCTCACGTAATTCACACAATAAATCGAATGGTAAAATGACTAGGCAAACAAAATCGAAAATGCGATCCGAAGTCGACCAATATGGCTACCATAAGCTACATAGTTTCGGTGACGTCACGACCTTCTGGTGGG
>JBDLJO010000518.1:0-1033 GCA_039714275.1 Chloroflexota bacterium
GGGTGGTTTTCATGGCTTCATTGAGAAGCTCTTCGGGTAAATCAAGTGTTGTTCTCATAACACACCTCCTGTATGCATAAAAATAACAAGTGATGCATACAGTGTCAATTTTTCTTTTTACACCTAACGCAAAGCTAAGACGCGCGCCTAGCCGGGGTTAAGGTAAGTTCGGGTTGTAATTAAGATGGCCGAAGCCGATTAAGCAAAGCGCAAGTCTGCGCGTCGTGCTTGAGCGGATTGTTAGCGCAATTTTTATAATTTGAGGACTAGCTTTAGGCCTTCATCGACTTGGGTAATGATGTTGTTGGGCAGATGATGAACTTTTTCAGTTAAAAATGATTTGTCAATTGTGATGATTTGAGAAACGTTGATTACGCTCTCCTTAGGTAGCCTGGACCTTTTGGCTGAAAGCAAAATATTGCCTGGTGCACCTGCCAGGCGCAGATTAGAAGTTATGACTGCGGCAATAATGGTGTTTATTTTGCTTTTATTGAAATCGTTTGATTGGATTACAAGCAAAGGTCTTTTGTAGCCAGGTCCTGAGCCAACTGGTTCTGGTAGTTCAGCCCACCAGATTTCCCCTCTTTTTATTACCATTCTTCTTTTTCGATTGAATTGAACTGCATAGTTGAAATGGTTTCATTCAACTTGGCAGATTCCCCTGAATATATTTCGTTAAGTTGCTTGGTAATATGGTCAGAAGGGTGTTGCTCAAGGAATTGGGCAATAGCTTTAGCAAATACATGGCTACGTGAAAAACCATGGCTTTTCGCATACTGATCTGCGGCCTTGAACAGTTTGTCTGGTATTGAGATTGCTGTTTTCATGACCAAAGTATAACTAAGGTAATACCTGGTGTCAATTTGTTTTTATGTGCGCTAACGCAAAGCTAAGACGCGCGCCTAGCGGAGGTTGGTAAGTTCGGATTGTATTGAGTTGGCCGAAGCCGATAAAACTGGGTCACGGTAGAGATACCAGTCACCCGGCACCCCCCGCACAGATCCCGGCGTGCGGAATTACCGCACCGGGCTCC
>JBDLJO010000519.1:0-1029 GCA_039714275.1 Chloroflexota bacterium
ATTTTTGTTTCATTCATGACTGAACAAAATGATTGAATAAATTATGCTTCTGTTGGCGAGTGGGGTGCAGACCAGGCTGGAGATTTATGTACATGCACTACTTTCCATACGCCATCAAACTTAACCATTACCCGGCTTTCATTGTGAGCAGCGGTCTTAGTGCCCTCCACTGTTCCCGTGGTCATTAATAACGTATAGCTGGCAATGGCAGTATCACCATAGCGTTGAATTTTTAAATTAGCAAAATCGAAGCGCGTCTTACTGCCTTCATGTTCAGCCGCGGCGCCAAAAACAGTCCCCCGCCGGGCATTCTCACTGATCATGAAGTCATGAAAAGGGATACCATCAATCCGGTGTGGTGTGACCCACCACTCGTAAAGAGTAAGATCTTCATGGGTGCTCGCGTGATATGCCGAAATATTGTTTTCCATCACGCTGTTAAAATGCTGGGTCAGAAAATCATGGATTTCAGGATCAGGGCACATGGAATTTTCCTTTATTTGTTTTTAGTAGGGATATTATCTTTCGCGGTTAATACTGCGCGTTGAGCTGAACCCTTCTGGGTAGCGCTGGCGCAGTTTATCCACGTTTTGCTCAGCAATTTCTCCCAGGGAATTGTTGATTGCTGATGCCGCTTCTGCCAGATACCAGAGTACGTCGCCTAGTTCATCAGCCAATTCTTCGGATGGGATTTCATGCCCATGAGCCGTCAACTTTTTAACTAAATTTGCAAATTCTCCCGCTTCCCCCGCCAACCCCAAGGCAGCGATGATCATCCGACGCTGCCCATCTCCACCTGCGCCTGCTGTTCTTGATGCTAATTCTTGATATTGATCTAGCGTAAGTTCATTCATCATCAGTTTTGTTGATCCTTTTATAATAATTATTCGGCTTGGTTATCCAATTATCATGTTTACTAATCAGTATTTTTGGTGAAATTATGATTACCCAAGTACCAGATATATGCTTCCCGGAATTTCAAATAAACTTTTGAAAACCAAAGCTATGCAGTTGAGCTAAATATTAACT
>JBDLJO010000520.1:0-1023 GCA_039714275.1 Chloroflexota bacterium
CAGCGCTACAATAAACCCCGCGAGTTCTGGTTTTTTACCAGATAGCCAAGAGCCAAAGGCAATAACACATGCTGCTGTCGCAATCTTAAGTGCAGCGATTGTCAGTGGCATTTATTTCAACCCTTTAAACTCGCCGCTGAAATTCGCATCATACACCTCTCCGCCAATCGACATCAGGACGTATAATGTTTTACCTGCATTCTTGTTTGTTGAGCTAACGATGTAGTAACCATCGCCTTTCCTATGGATGCGTTTTTCAGCAGTTGGTATAGCGTTCCAGCTTTTGTTTAGCTTGCCGAACCCTAGTCCTGCATCAAATTGAACAAACTGATTCACGGTGAATGTGGCAACATCAATAGCTCTTTTTTCACTGATTGGGCCATGACCACCACCATGTGCGAACAGGGTTTGACTGTGGGCCATAACCAGAAGCGAGATCAGAAATATAATATTTTTTATCATAATTGTTTACCTTGGTTGTCGATGATAAATGCGTTTATCGTTTTTATAAGTTAGGGAGTTTCTGGTGTCAGATTCACTCGTTTTTTATAGCCGTCAAGTGCAGAGGACGCTTTTGAAGCGTCCATATCTTCGTGTACATGGTGGTGATCATCCTTATTTAGTGGAAAATCATCGGGAAATACAGAGTGCTGATGATTGTGCAACTGCATCAGAAACAGGAAGCCGCCTGCCAGCATAAGCATTACATTCGATGCTTTTTTGAAGTGACTGAAAGACTTACTTTTGCGCCATCCTGTAAGAAGGAACAACATGATGGATAATGCGATTACCTGGCCAACTTCAACGCCCACGTTGAAAGCAATGATTTTTAATACGATTCCCTCATCGCCAAGTGGTAGCTGCTGTAGTCTTGTCGAGAGCCCAAACCCATGAATCAAACCAAATATGAACACCATCCAGGTTAGGTTTGGTGCGTTGTACTTAAGGTACTTCTTGAAACCATCAAGGTTCTCAAAGCCCTTGTAACAAACTGTCAACGCAATGACTGCATCAACCAGATAG
>JBDLJO010000521.1:0-1022 GCA_039714275.1 Chloroflexota bacterium
ATATCCGCAAATGTTATTCAGCCGACGGCCCTCAAAAATTTGACTATCACTTTATGGGTGAGAAGGTGTACGAACGGCCATTTGAAATTATTTCCTGTGATGTGGATGAAGTGCCTGCTTCACGCCAGACCGGGAAGCTGCTTGGCCGCAATTTAGATGGTTCCCGAATCGGTTTTGACCTGGGAGCTTCGGACCGAAAAGCAAGTGCTGTTGTGGACGGGGAAGTGATCTATAGTGAAGAGGTAGTTTGGGAACCTAGAAAGCATGATGACCCGGATTATCACTATCAGGAGATTCTAAAGGCCCTGAAAACGGCTGCAAGTAAAATGTCCAGAGTGGATGCGATAGGGGGCAGCTCAGCGGGAATCTATATTGATAACCGCCCGATGGTCGCATCGTTGTTTCGAAATATCCCACAGGAGCGTTTTGGTCAAGTCAAAAACATGTTCCAACGCATTCGTGAAGATATGAATGTACCCCTGGAAATAATCAATGATGGTGATGTGACTGCGTTGGCTGGTTCGATGGCCCTTGAGGATAATGGCATTTTAGGAATTGCGATGGGGTCCAGCGAGGCAACAGGTTATGTTGATATGAAGGGCCGAATCTTGGGCTGGCTCAATGAACTGGCATTTGCACCGATTGATTATAGTCCGAATGCACCTGTAGAAGAATGGTCTGGTGATGTTGGCTGTGGCGCAACGTATTTTTCACAACAGTGTGTATTCCGCTTAGCACCCAAAGCTGGGATTGAGATCCCGACAGATTTAACCGATGCTGGACGATTGAAGTTTGTTCAAGAAAAATTGGAAGCAGGGCACGAGGGTGCTGTGAGGATCTGGAAAAGTATGGGCGTTTATTTAGGTTATACCTTAGCCCATTATGCGGATTTTTACGATATCAAACATGTTTTGATCTTAGGACGTTGCACATCTGGACGTGGTGGAGATTTGATTCTGGAAGAGGCAAAAAAGGTTCTAAATACAGAATTTCCTGAATTGGATGAACAAATAAATATCCAA
>JBDLJO010000522.1:0-1020 GCA_039714275.1 Chloroflexota bacterium
TCTTCCACAGACATCAAAGGGCGGCTGATCTTTTCAAGAGATTCGTGGTTCAAACCACCTTCATTGATCAGTTCACTGCCTATCTTTCTCAGTTCACCCAAAATCTCTTTCCCATCTTTGGTGAATTGACCATCCTGTTTCATTGCGGAGGCATGGGGTCTGATGATGGCTCCCCCAAATTCCACACTTGCAGTTTCGGTCAGATCTTTAACGGCGCGAATCACGGTTCCGAAATTCTCTTTTTCCCACCATCCTCCGGTTGACACAAGGATGATTTTTTTAATTCGAACATCTTTGCGAAATCGGGCTCTTGTTCGGCCTTCTCGGTATTCAAGAACTGGATCAAGGAGAGGGCACAATCTGTTGATCACGTTTTGCATATCACCTGGAAAGGGAATGTAAATGGGTGTGGCTAAAATCAGGATGTCGGCTTTTCTGAGTTTTGTGTACAGCAGCTGCATATCATCATCAATGCAGCAATTTCCCGGGCTCTCGTTCCAGCAGAACATGATTCCGCAGTTACAGGGTTGTATTTTTAATTTACTTGCATAGCATATTTCGGCCTCTGCTCCGGCATCCATTACCCCTTGTATGAAGGGGGCCAGGATCCCAGCAGTATTCCCCTTATCTTTTTTTGGACTTCCACTAATTGCTAAAACATTGACCATAACAGCCTCCTTGGATGCGGAATCATGCCTTGGGCGCGGCTTTCTTGGCTCGTTTCTCTACCATGCTTTGGTAAACGATGAAGAAGATAAAGCCTGCCAGGCTGACCCAGCCCAGCCAATCTCCCACCTTGGTATAGAAGGTCGCATCCCCACTTGCCAAAGTGACATCGGCGATTACCACGCCGCTGCCCCCTTCCGGGGTGCGGAGATCTGCCAGAATCTCCCCGTGTGAATCGGTGATCATGGAGTAGTAACCACGATCGGCATTGACCACTGGAACTTGATTCTCCACGGAACGGAAAACGAAATGGGTCCAGTTCTGCTCAGAGATTCCCACGGTCGTGTCATAAGT
>JBDLJO010000523.1:0-1019 GCA_039714275.1 Chloroflexota bacterium
ACGTTAAATGTGAATTCGAATTGATAAAAAGGGGATAGTGCTCCAAGATAGAAGTCCAACAAATTCTACTCAAAGGAGCACCCCCCATGAGAACAAGTATAGACATCGAAACACTTTTGACAATTATGTATGTGTTGGTCGATGACTGGTATCAAGCCAAAGGGCAAAAAATGCTGAAAGGGAAGCCCGGGCCGAAACCGACCTTCAGTGATAGTGAAGTGATGAGTCTGGTGTTGGCGATGGATTTCATCCCTTTTCCGGGAGAAACGCAATTTCTGGGGTACATCCGAGCCAATCATCTGGCACTGTTTCCGGAGTTGTTGAGCCAGAGCCAGTTCAATCGACGTGCGCGCAGCTTGCGTCTGTTGATAGAAGAGATGAGAAGAAGCTGGCTGCAAGAAATGGGAATACAAGCTGAACGGCAGTTTCTGCTGGACACCAAGCCGGTTCCAGTTGTGGGCTACAAACGCAGCAAAAAGCATAGTGACTTTGCGGGCAGTGCGGAGTATGGTTACTGCGAGAGCCGCAAACTGAAGTATTTTGGATACAAGCTGGTAACGCTTGCTACTCTGGACGGTATGCCGGTTATCAACGAACTGGTACCGGCCAATCTTGATGAACGGGAAGCGGCTGAAGCCGTTCTCTTTAACTTGTTCAACTGCGACATCTTCGCTGACAAGGGCTTCATTGGCGAAGAGTGGCAAGCTCAAATTCGTGATGAAACAGGTAATCGTGTTTGGACGGTCAAACGTCATAACCAATATGTTCAAAATCCTGCCGCTTTCGATACCCTCTTATCTCGTGTTCGGGAACGTATTGAGGGTGTCTTTCACGAAATCCAAAACTCAGGTCGCAATCTTGAGCGCCTGCGTGCTCGGACTGTCATTGGTCTTTGCACTCGTGTCATTGCCAAACTCGCCAGTCATGCTCTTAAGTTCTTGTTGCGTCGTAACTTTGGCATTGATGTTCAGTCTTTTACTGTTCCCTGTGGATCTGCTTTTTGATCCCACATTTAGCGT
>JBDLJO010000524.1:0-1019 GCA_039714275.1 Chloroflexota bacterium
ACTCACCAGCAGACAAAACAGCACAACCGCGATCTTGTACTCAAGACGATTATTGACCAAGAGTCCATTAGCCGGGCGGAAATTGCCCGAGTAACAAAATTAACCCGGGCTACTGTTTCAGATATGGTCACTAATCTAATCGAAGAAAGATTAATCAAAGAAGTTGGTTATGGCAAATCGTTTGGTGGGAAGGCTCCTATATTACTCAGCCTGGTTGCAGACTCTCGATTTCTTATTGGTCTCAATTTAGCACAAAATAAGTTTATTGGTTCAGTTGTTAATTTAAGAGGGGAGATTAAAGAAACCGTTGATTTTCCAGTTAATGATAGTGATGGGGAACAGTCGATTCAGCTTATTTACAAGATCTTAGACCAGTTAATAAATGAGAATTGGAAACCACTTGTTGGTATCGGGATTGGTACACCTGGTTTAGTTAATACACGAGAGGGGATAGTGGTCAATGCAGTAAATTTGGATTGGCAAGATTTACATCTGGCAAAACTGCTTGAAACACGATATGCACTTCCGGTCACAGTTTTAAATGATAGCCAGGCAACAGCCATTGGTGAATTTGTATATAGTGGAAAACATCAATCTGAAGATAACTTAATTGTTGTAACAGTCAGCCGTGGTATTGGTGCTGGAATTTTGGTCAATGGCAGCTTGTTTCAAGGCGATGGCGGGGGGGCTGGTGAAATCGGTCATGTAGTAGTGGTAGAGGAAAATGGTGAGCTTTGCCAATGTGGAAAATATGGTTGTTTACAAACGGTTGCCAGCGCTCGAGCAATTGTAAAACGAGCTGAAAATCTAGTTTCTGAATACAACAATTCAGATTTAGCAAAGTATCCCCAAAACATTTCTCTTGATGCAATCGAGACTGCGTGGAAGTCAAATGATCCCTTAGCTCGCCGGGTTGTAACTGATGCCGCAGTTTTTTTGGGAAAATCGCTTGCCAATTTAGTGGGTGTACTTAATATTCACAAAATCGTACTGAGTGGTGATATTGTGCGTTTTGGAGA
>JBDLJO010000525.1:0-1018 GCA_039714275.1 Chloroflexota bacterium
AGCAGTTCAATTGTGATTTCAGTCAGGCTTTCCGGTGTATGCTCAAATGACATCGCCAATAGCTTTGCAGAATTAAGCAGACGGTGAAAATGATCCAAAGGTCGGAAAAGATAAAGCTGTTCTTGATCATCATTCCAGTATCCCCTTAGACCGCCAAAAGCGGCTGTACCATAGTTTAATGCGTGGGTTAACACACCCACTTTTGCTTCAGCGTAAGGTACAATTTTTCCTTCAAAATATGCGTATTTCGGGGATACCACGTCCAGCCTCCTGTCAATTTCAAGATTGTCTAGCGGATTATACTCGCTCATAGATATTTTGGTGTAAATTGGAGCTGTTTTGTCACGATGATGGCCTTACTCCTCTCCCGGCTTTGTGTTTTTTCGTTGACCCGCACCCTGGTTTATGGCATAATCACATCCTAATATATATTAATCAAAGGCGATGATGGAAACGAGTAAACTTGCCAGGGCTGGCAGCGACTCCGGGATAGGTGAAAGCCGGAGGGTAACCAGCAGGTTGAAAATCCTTCCGTAGCTGTGAACTGAAAGCGTCAGCGAGTAAGGGATCCGGGCTCACCACCCGTTACCCGGCGTGCGAATATAACCCGGCATTGTGATATGTTGGTAGTATTCGACCGAGAGCCTGCTGTTTTCAGCGGGAATTTGGGTGGTACCGCGTGAGTGTTAACTCTCGTCCCAGTTTGGACGGGAGTTTTGTTTTTAATGGAGTTATATCAAAGTCGAGCTTTAATTGGCGTTTTCAATGATTGATTTTTTGGCCTTATATTCTTGACTTTATTGGAGTCTTAAATGTCTTTTAAACCAGTACCGAACAAAATAGATTTTGTAGCCCAAGAGCATGAAGTGCTTAAATCCTGGGTTGAGAAGGATTCATTTAACAAGTTGCGTCAACTTCGTAAGGGGCAGCCCCCCTGGTCGTTTATTGATGGGCCGATCACAGCCAATAATCCTATGGGTGTGCATCATGGCTGGGGGCGCACCTATAAAGATATCTA
>JBDLJO010000526.1:0-1012 GCA_039714275.1 Chloroflexota bacterium
CGGACGATGCAGTTTATCCGGGAGTGTGCGGATCAACCTTTGTCTCCCGAGCTTGTTTTTGAGATCCACCGCACAGTCACAGAAGACACGATGAAAAATCCGGAGGATGCGGGGCGATTCAGAACAAGCGATAATGTTCGTGTATATGAAAATCTTTCCGATGAAGTCGTGCATACTCCGCCGTTTTGCAAAGAATTACCTGGGCGCCTGGAAGCCATGTGCGATTTTGCCAACGGCAGAACACCGGACTATTTCATCAATCCCGTGGTTCGGGCGATCATCCTTCACTTTTGGCTGGCGTACGATCATCCCTTTGCGGACGGCAACGGGCGTACGGCCCGGGCATTATTCTATTGGTCGATGCTTCAGCATAAATATTGGCTATGTGAATTCATTTCCATTTCAAGCATCATAAAAAAGGCTCCTGCAAAATATGGCCGCGCCTTTCTTCATACCGAAACAGATGAAAATGATCTGACCTATTTCATCATTTACCATTTGGATGTAATTCAGAAAGCCATCACGGAGCTGCACAAATACATTGCGGATAAAACGAAATCCGTTCGATTGACGGAATCAATATTGCGTGAGTCTCCGATAAAGTTGAATCACAGGCAAATTTCGTTATTGAGCCATGCACTACGAAATCCAGACGCTGAGTACACAATTAAAGCGTATCAGAATACACACGGCGTAGTATATGAAACGGCTCGAGCTGATCTGCAGGATCTGGAAGACAAAGGGTTGCTTCTGAAAAGACAGGCGGGACGGAGTTTCTCATATTTCCCGGCGGAGCAAATTGATAAAAA
The DNA here is from genome assembly GCA_039714275.1 of Chloroflexota bacterium. GTDB lineage: Bacteria > Chloroflexota > Anaerolineae > Anaerolineales > UBA11858 > JBDLJO01. The sequence goes on from JBDLJO010000526.1 coordinate 810, forward strand.
GCTGAAAGCGACGACGTAAAAAGTCCAGCACTGGCTCGAAGGCAAAACCATCCGCAAAGTCATCGTCGTCCCCGGCCGTTTGGTGAATATTGCGGTATCATAAATCTACCTATTTTGAACTCATATACCTGTCCGCTGCTTATTGCTGTGGTGCATGATTTATGAGATGTAAAAGGGCGGCTCAATCGGGCCGCCTTTTTTAT